>WGCS01000291.1 GCA_015493685.1 Bacteroidales bacterium | reverse complement strand
TCAAATATTTCCAAATTGCTAAATCTGCGGCATTCCATATATACCCATTTTTATTATTAGTTGATTTAGAAGGATTATCAATATCACAAGCATAATCTGGATGAATCTCTACGCCTTTCAGATGTGGGGCAGCCTCTTTTGATGTCAGGGCAAACTCATACTTTTTTTAAGTCAATTATTTTTAATAAAAACTTTATTATTAGTTGTTTAATAAAATAATTATTTGTATATTTACTTGATAATCAATTAAATATACAATATGGAAACAAATAATGAATTAGTACGTATTTTTAGTCAAATACAAGACCCTAGAAGCCATATAAACAAGCTTCATGACATAGTTGACATCCTCCTTATTGGCATAGTTTCAGTGCTTTGTGGGGCAGAAACGTGGTTGCAAATCAAGATGTTTGCCCAAACAAAAGAAGATTTCTTTAGAAAATTCCTTGTATTGGAAAATGGAATTCCATCTGAGGACACAATAAATAGAGTATTCTCAGCAATTGATAGTGATGAATTTGAATCTTGCTTTGTTGAGTGGGTAAATTCAATAGCAGTAATAAAGAAAGGGCAAGTAATAGCAATAGATGGAAAAAACCTTAGAGGAGCAAAAGCCTACGGAAAGAAGTCTCCTGTGCATATGGTAAGTGCTTGGGCTAGCGATAATAATTTAGTTTTAGGGCAAGTTCGAGTAAATGAGAAATCAAATGAAATTACAGCAATACCTAAGTTATTAGAAACCTTAGTTGTTGAGGGGTGTATAATAACTATTGATGCAATGGGAACCCAAACAGATATAGCAAATAAAATAGTTGAGAATAATGCGGATTACATATTAGCAGTTAAAGAGAATCAAAAGCAATTGTTAGAAGATATAAAAGATGAGTTTCATTTTTCAAAAAATGCAATGATTAACGAAACTATTGACGTAGGACATGGTAGGATTGAAACAAGAAAATGCACTGTAGTTTCAGATTTTCAATTTATAAGTGATGATAATAAATGGCGTGATTTAAAGAGTGTTATAAGAGTTGAAAGTTTAAGAGAATTTAAAAACAGCGACAAACCCCAAGAAAAAGCTGTAAGGTACTATATCTCAAATCGAATTGACAATGCTGAGAAATTTCAAAAATATATTCGTTCACATTGGGGCATAGAAAATAAACTGCATTGGACTTTGGATGTAGCATTTTCAGAAGATAATTCAAGAAAAAGAAATAAAAATGCAGCTCAGAATTTTTCCATAATCTTAAAAATAGCTCTAAATCTTCTAAAGAATGAGAAATCTGATAAGCAAGGCATTGCTGGTAAAAGGCTTAGGGCTGGCTGGGACGAGGAGTATAGATTAAAGGTATTAAATATTAAAGTGTGAGTTTGCCCTGTTATTCTTTAGGATATTTGTTTTTTAAATTATATTCGCAACTAACATTTGGTGATAAAGTTATTTTTGTAATTCAATTTGGGCCTACATTATCTAGCATGATTGCATCACACGAAGTAGGTACTACGAAGACCTATCAAGGTTCAAATGTACAAACTAAATCTTATAATGGAGAAATTAGAAGACGTGTAGTTGAAGATGGTTTTGGTGTTTTTAGTTCCATCGGTATCGAAATAAAATTTAAAAAGTTAGTATTCACACCATCAATTCAATATCAGTATTCTATGAATTCTTTAATAGCAAGCCCCTATCGATATACAGAAAGGTCTATTTTGCTCAATTGGAGAATAAGCTCTAAAATTGATTAATAATGAATTATTATTACCCATTAATTAATACGTATGTAAACACATTAATACAACTTCACGTTTTTCAAAAGTATACGCGTTGACTAGCCAGAAGTATTGACTTATGATTCAGAATATTCGGCGGAATTATGAAAATAAATGATTTACCATTTACTTTTGAACCCATAAAAAAAGCTTGATACAATACAGTAACAAGCTTTTTTTATGGTAATGAAAGAAAAGGTCTTACATATTTGCCATTTTCTCCATTAAATCAGCTAAACGATTTGAATAACCGTTTTCATTGTCATACCAAGATACAATCTTAACAATATTTCCTTTAACCATTGTTAATTCAGCATCAAAAATTGATGAATGACTATTACCAATAATATCAACACTAACAACCGGGTCAGTACAATATTCCAAAATTCCTTTCATAGGTCCTTCAGAGGCGGCTTTCATGGCAGCATTAATTTCTTCAACAGTAGGAACATTCTCTAATTCACAAGTCAAATCAACTACAGAACCATCAGGAGTAGGAACTCGCATTGCCAAGCCATGTAGTTTACCATCCAATTCAGGTATTACCAAACCTATAGCTTTAGCGGCACCTGTAGAAGTAGGAATAATAGAAACAGCAGCAGCTCTAGCTCTACGTAAATCTTTATGAGGAGCATCAAGAATAACCTGATCACTGGTATAAGAATGAATTGTATTCATCAATCCTGTCTTAATTCCAAAATTATCGTTAAGCACTTTAGCCACAGGAGACAAGCAATTAGTAGTACATGAAGCATTGGATACCAATTTATGTTCCGGCTTCAGTACATCATCATTAACACCCAAAACAATAGTAGAATCTACATCCTCAGGAGTTGCAGAAGGCACACTAAGAACAACTTTTTTGGCTCCGGCTTCAAGGTGCTTATTCATTTGTTCGCGTTTACGGAAAATACCGGTACACTCAGCAACAATATCGACATTAAGTTCACCCCAAGGTAAATTTGCCGGGTCACGCTCAGCATAAACCTTAATTCTATTACCATTAATAACTAAGTACTCTCCATCAACCTCAACAGTACCGGGAAATTTACCATGTACTGAATCATACTTAAGTAAGTGACCTAAAGTTTTAGTATCGGTTAAATCATTGAAAGCTACTACTTCTACATTCTCTTTTTTTAGCAATGCACGAAAGGTAATTCTTCCTATTCTTCCAAATCCGTTTATTGCGACTTTTACTTTTGTCATAATCTAAAAATTTATATTTGTTATATTTCTATTTTACTGAATAATTCTAAAACAGCAAAAATACTATTATTTATTCATATTAAGCATTCAACCCCATATATTTTAAATAGAATTATCAAGCTAATTACTCTATTAATAATCTTCTACATCAATATCCTCATCAATGGGAAATTCCTCATCAAAGTCATCCTCATCTGTCAATTTTCCATCACCTTTTAAAATAGCAAGAAGTTCAATTTCAAAAACTACCTCTTTACCGGCCATTTCAGAGTTGGCATCCAAAATCACCTCGTCATCACCAACCTTATAAACCTTTAGCACTACAACCCCCTCGTCTGTAGGCGCTTGTATGGTATCCCCTACTTTAAGTTCCTTATCGCCAAAAATCTCCTTTCTATTTACTTCCATCAACAATTCTTCATCGAAATCACCATAAGCTTCTGAAGCTTTCAATTCTATTGTCTTTTTATCTCCTACTTCCATTTGCATAACAGCCTCTTCAAAGGCAGGGAGCATCATTTCATCCCCTATTGTAAATAAAATTGGTTCAGAAGCAACTGTGGAGTCAAATACTTTACCATCAGTATATTTACCGGTATAATGTACCTTTACTGTATCGCCTATATTGAGCATAGTATCTTATATTAATTTCATTAAATATTGAGCTTCAAAATTAAATAAATTAGTCCTAGGCATAGCAATAATATTCATATTTATTTTTCATATTATGTAGAACTAATTTAGAATTATTTTTAGCATATAATTCTTTACCTTTGTGCAGTGAGCAATTAAAAATAATTGTAGCACATAAATCACAAACCATATTTCAAAATCACAAAAAAATCATTTTTATGGATACTAAAAATTTAGGCTTTAATTCAAAGCTCATTCATTCGGGTCAATTTCACGATGAATTTGGCAGTGCAACAGTTCCCATTTACCAAACTTCAACATTTTCCTTTAAGAGTGCTGATCACGGTGCAGCCTGCTTTGCAGGAGAAGAAGATGGGTATATTTATACCCGCTTAGGCAATCCAACCATTAACGCTTTGGAAGATGCAGTAGCAGACCTTGAAGGCGGTTATCGAGGCGTGGCAACATCATCGGGAATGGGTGCTGTAACGGCTGTATATTTTGGTATGCTTGGTGCCGGAATGCACATGGTTGGACATAATGCCATGTATGGCCCATCGCGAATGGTAATGGAAACCCTATTTAAAAAATTCGGCACTGAATCTACCTGGGTGGATGCGACCGATGCCCAAAATGTGCTCGATGCCATTCAAGATAATACGAAGCTTATTTATTTGGAAACTCCTGCCAACCCAACCATGGGTATTACTGACTTAGAAGCTATAGTAAAAATTGCCCACGAAAAAAACATCCCTGTCTGCGTTGACAATACTTTTTGTTCACCCTATTTACAACAGCCCTTTGATTTTGGAGTTGATATAGTACTCCATTCCATGACAAAATTCATTAATGGCCATGCCGATATTGTTGCAGGAATGGTTATTACCAAAACAGAAAAATATTATAGTGAAATTAGAGGCGCTATGATGAATATTGGCAGCAATATGGATCCACACCAAGCCTATATGGTTAACCGAGGTCTAAAAACACTAGCCATTAGAATAGAAAGAGCTCAAGAGAGTGCACAAAAGATTGCCTATTACCTCGAAAATCATCCTAAAATTGAATGGGTAAAATATCCAGGCCTTAAATCACACCCTCAATATGAACTTGCACAAAAGCAAATGAAAGGACCGGGTTCAATGATTAGCTTTGAGCTTAAAGGAGGTTTTACAGCAGGGAAAACGCTTATGGATAATGTTCAGCTCGCCTTGCTGGCTGTTTCACTGGGCGGAGTTGAAACTTTAATTCAACACCCTGCATCCATGACTCATTCAAAAATCCCCAAAAAATCAAGAGAAGAGGCCCATATTACCGATGGACTAGTTCGTTTTGCTGTGGGAATTGAAGATGTTGAAGATATTATCGCTGACTTAGACCAAGCATTAGTATTGATTTAATAGAAGCGGTATGACTGAGTCTAAAAGTGGCTGCCCTTACCGGGGCGGCTTTTTTTTGTTGCAAAAAATAGTACTCAATCTGTTTTTGACAATCTGTTCCGCCAATTACATTTTTACTTGTAAAATTTAATGCCTTCTTGCATTCATATACGCCAATAAATGTTGACATAGCATTAAAATAGGTTGATATAACGCCCTTTTTTGATGGCAAAAGGAACAAAAAACACCCAAATATTAATAATTTACTTTAATAAAAGCTAGGTTTTCAGCTAATTAATAAAAAAACGACATAAAGTGTAAAAAAGGCTTGCATGGAAAGGAAAAAGATTTACTTTTGCCGACGGAGAATTGGCAGAGTGGTCGAATGCGGCGGTCTTGAAAACCGTTGAGGGTCATACCTCCGGGGGTTCGAATCCCTCATTCTCCGCATTAATTTTTAAAAGCACGAAATCTATGATTTCGTGCTTTTTTATTATCTCTAAATACCAAGCGTGGCTTAAGTCTTTTGGGGATAATAAAAAAGTATTACTTCTGCCATAAGCTAAAGCGTTTTTTTTAAATTAATGTAGGTCTGCTCTCGATATGCTTTACTTATTACTGTCAAGAATATAGATTGTACAATAGATATTCATAGGCTTAATTATGATATTATATAAGGCCCAGAACAAGATAACTTCTATTATGAAAAGTTCACAAGTATTTATG
>WGCS01000290.1 GCA_015493685.1 Bacteroidales bacterium | reverse complement strand
ATATTTTATCAAATAAAAATTGTCGCCCCTATTATTCCCAACCAATTTTTCTATAAATTTGTCCACTTATTCTACTCTCAGTATATTTTGAGAAAGTTTACTTACTATTTAACACCGAAGATATTTCTTTTAAAAGTCAATACAAAACCTTAATTCTCATGAAAATCACACTCCTATTTATTGTACTTATTAACTTTATCATTGTCAGTCCCGCTTTTGCCCAAAGAAAAACAAAAAAGGGAAACAATACTGCTAGTCATTATTTTTTAAAAACATCAGACCTCTCCACTTTAAAATTCAGGAGTATAGGACCGGCAATGATATCGGGGCGAATTATCGATATTGCTGTAAATCCCAACAACCATTCTGAATATTATGTAGCCGCAGCTTCAGGAGGAATATATAAAACCAGCAATGCGGGAGTACTTTTTCATGCCATTTTCGACAAAGAAGGATCCTATTCCATCGGTTGCGTTAGTATTGACCCAACTAATACAAATATTGTTTGGGTTGGAAGTGGCGAGTGTAACAGCCAACGTTCGGTAAGCTGGGGTGATGGAGTTTATAAGAGTCTTGACGGAGGCCAATCGTGGAAAAATATGGGATTAAAAAAGTCGGAGCATATTGGAAAAATCCTTATTGACCCTCGTAATTCAAATACGGTATGGGTAGCTGCTCAGGGTCCGTTGTGGAATGCAGGAGGGCAAAGGGGATTATACAAAACCACTGATGGAGGCAAGACATGGAAGCTGGTGCTATTCATTAGTGATAATACAGGCGTATCAGATTTGGCCTTTGACCCCAACAATCCGGATATTGTGTATGCTACCTCATACCAACGCCGACGCCATGTATATACTTTAATTGATGGTGGTCCTGAATCCACTATTTACAAAACGGAAGATGGCGGCAGAAACTGGCGCAAAATAGATAAAGGCTTACCCAAAGGAGATAAAGGAAGAATAGGAATTGCCGTATCGCCGGCAGATGGGAATTACCTCTACGCGATAGTGGAAGCTGAAAAAGGAAAAGGGGGCTTTTATCGCTCAATCGACAGAGGCGAATCTTGGCATAAACAAAATAATTTTGTCTCAGGAAGTCCGCAATATTACCAAAAGCTAATTGCTGACCCCAAAAACAAAGACTGTGTATATGCTATGGATACTTATGCAAGGTACACTTTAGATGGCGGTAGAACTTTTACCAAATTTTCATATAAAAGTAAACATGTTGACGACCATACCTTATGGATTGACCCGAGTAATACTAATCACCTACTTGATGGCTGCGATGGTGGTGTATATGAAAGCTGGGACCGGGCTAAAACGTGGGAATACAAAGCCAATTTACCTTTAAGTCAATTTTATCGTGTCGCGGTTGATTACGACTTGCCATTCTACAATGTATATGGCGGCACACAAGACAATAATAGTGTTGGCGGTCCATCAAGAACACGACGAGCCAATGGGATTTTCAATTCAGATTGGTTTATCACTCAAGGAGGAGATGGTTTTGGTTCGCAAGTAGATCCAACAGACCCTACAACGGTATATGCACAAGCACAATATGGCTGGCTGGCACGTTATAACAAAACCACCGGTCTGGGAGTAGATATAAGGCCTAGCGAAGCTGATAATGGCGAAGCTTATCGCTGGAATTGGAATGCTCCTTTACTCATTAGTCCTCACAATCCCAAGCGCTTATATTTTGCTGCCAATAAGCTATTCCGCTCTGATAACCGAGGAGACAGTTGGACAATAATATCACCTGATTTAAGCCGGCATATTAATAGAAATGAGCTTAAAATAATGGGGAAAATACAACGTCCTGAAGCCGTTGCTAAAAACGCATCTACCTCTATTTATGGAAATATTGTTGCGCTGGATGAATCACCAAAACAAGAAGGGCTGCTCTATGTGGGAACTGACGATGGACTTATCCAAGTGAGCACTGACGGAGGAGACAATTGGACCAAGTACACTTCTTTTGGAAATGTACCGGAAACGACCTATGTTAGTTGCATTCGCGCTTCGCAGTTTAATAAGAATATTGTTTTTGCCAGCTTCGACAATCACAAAAGAGGCGATTTTAAACCCTATCTATTAAAAAGCACCAACCAAGGTAAAAGCTGGATCTCCATTGCTAATAATTTACCTGACAATGCAGTAGTTTGGAGCATTGCACAAGATTATGTAAACCCCAACTTGCTTTTTGTAGGTACTGAGTATGGATTGTATGTAAGTATTAATGGCGGAGATAATTGGATAAAAATGAATTCAGGACTCCCAACAATTGCCATTCGAGATGTTAAGATCCAGAAAAGAGAAAACGACTTGATATTAGCAAGTTATGGACGGGGAATCTATATCCTTGACGACTATAGCCCACTACGTTATATTAAAGGATCCATTGAAGCTAAGGCAGACTATATTTATCCCATAAGGCCAACACTTATGTACGTGCCTACCCATCCCATTGGCTGGCGGAAAAAAGGACATTTTGGCGATAATTTTTATGTAGCTAACAATCCCCAATTTGGCGCTGTATTTACTTACTACATAAGTAAAACATACCTTAGTAAAAAAGCGAAAAGACAAAAAGAAGAGGCCAAAAAATTTAAAGAAAAAAAAGACATCACCTATCCCAGCAATAAAGAATTTCGTCAGGAAGATCAGGAGTTGAAAGCCTACATCTTATTTACCATTAAAGACAGTAAAGGAACGCTGGTACGCAAATACAAAGCTCCCATTACCAAAGGAATACACCGAATTGCCTGGAATTATCGTTATGAAGGAATAAATCCATTATCAACAACTAGTGCTAAGCACGAGCTTGCAAGCCAAGGAGAAGGCATGCCTGCAATGCCGGGAACCTATACCCTGGAAATGGCAAAAGTAATTAATGAGCAGGTGATATCATTGGGCAAGAAACAAAATTTCGAAGTCAACTCTTTATACAATAATCGTCAGCAAGCCGACCCAAAATTAAGGGCATACTATCAGCAGATAGCTGCTGTGGCAAAAACTTTTGGAATAATAAGCCATCATTTAGCGGCACAAGAAAAACAACTCACTTATATTATTGATGCCTTTAAAGTAAATAGTATTGAACCAAATCCATGGGTAAAACAAGCTTTAAAAGTGCGCCAAAATATTGATTCGATAAAAGTACTACTCTATGGAGATAAAAGTATTAAAAAGCGCTTTGGAGCTGCTGCCCCAGGTTTAGAGACAAGACTTTATAGTGCGATTACGGAAATATGGGACAATCCTGAAGGACTTACAGAAACACATCGCAAAGACATAGCAATAGTAAATAATCACAATCCACAATTGCTAGCCGATTTAAAAGCGAATAAGGTCATTATTGACAATCTAAACAAACAGCTTGATAAGATTGGAGCTCCATATACACCGGGGCGCTAAAGTATTAAGTAGTTAGCAATGCACCATTATTAAGTATTGAACACCAATGGTGGGCTTATGAAAAAGTTACCGCCAAGCAAACAAAACGACATAATGCGGAGATTAAAAATATAAACACCGTAAAATAAACTGCGAATATTTTATTTGCGGAGAATAATTAGTATATTTGTCGCAATTTATGCGTAGAATGAAGATTTACATACACGAACAAGATAATTGGCCCTACTTTACTTGGGACAACAAGAGAGTATTATTGAAACTTGGAGAAACAAGAAACCTTCAGGGTAAATTATTGGGAAAAATGGAAACTCTCGGTTTTGACTTACAAAATGAAGCCGTATTAGATACTTTAACATTAGATGTAATAAAATCATCAGAAATAGAAGGTGAATTTTTGGAAAAAGAACAAGTACGTTCTTCAATTGCAAGAAGATTGGGACTTGATATTGCAGGTTCTGTTTATTCGGAAAGAAATGTTGAAGGAGTTGTAGAAATGATGTTAGATGCTACTCAACGATATTCAGCACCACTAAATTCAGATAGATTATTTAACTGGCATGCTGCTTTATTTCCAACAGGAAGAAGCAATATGTATAAAATTACTGTTGCTGATTGGAGAAAAGACCCTATGCAAGTAGTTTCCGGACCTATGGGAAAGGAAAAAGTGCATTATGAAGCACCTAAACCTGAATTTATAGCCCAAGAAATGAGCAATTTTCTTCATTGGTTTGAAAATGAAGACGGATTAGATTTAGTATTAAAAGCTGCCATTGCACATTTGTGGTTTGTAACAATTCATCCATTTGATGATGGAAACGGAAGAATAACAAGAGCCATTACTGATATGTTGTTGGCACGTTCAGACAAAAGTGTTCAAAGATTTTATAGTATGTCAGCACAAATTAGAGTTGAACGTAGGGAGTATTATACCATTTTAGAAAAAACACAAAAAGGACATTTGGACATTACTGAATGGATATTATGGTTTTTAAATTGTTTAACAAATGCTATAAACGCAACTGAAGATATTTTATCAAAGGTGCTATATAAGGCAGAATTTTGGAAATTACATTCCACTACAATCCTTAATGAAAGACAGCAAAAAATGATAAATAAACTGCTTGATGGATTTGATGGAAAGTTGACTTCTTCAAAATGGGGAAAGATAAACAAATGCTCTCAAGACACAGCTTTAAGAGATATACAAGACTTGATAAAGAAAAATGTTTTACAGAAAGAAGCAAGTGGTGGAAGAAGTACAAATTATGAATTAGTAAAAATGCCAGGCGGTAACAAAGGCTATATGTAATGCGGGATGTATCCTGAATTGGAAGAGTGTTGAAACAAAGAAAAATTATTGTAAATTTGACAATTAATCTTTTAAAAACCCCGCAATACACATAGCCAAACCGTTGCACTCAATTTAAAAGACAATAATAGTGTACATTTATTTGTACAAAAAAAACGTACTTAAATAAATAAGGGGAGGAATTCATAGGATTCTTTTTACCTAATCCTCCTTTGGGTTCCCCCTTTTCTAAAAAAAGGGGGATAATAATTGATAATTGTGGTAGCAGATTTGATAAATTTAGGGAAAATACAATCTACTAAATTCCTTATCGAACTGAAAAAAATAAGGTTATCTCCCTTTTTTAAAGGGAGAACTCAAAGAGGGAATTATTAAAAGAATTAGAAAGATTAAGTTTGAACTTTTAATTGAACAGGAAAAACAGTGGTGGGTGTTTTTATATCATTTTTAATTTCTAGCAAAAAAGAGGAAACTATAATTAATCCCTATTTATATCGGACAACAATGATTAACTATCTAAACATATTAAAGAAAAACACTTTCCGTAAAACTATTAACAAGCTATAAATTCAAATAATAATTGAAATTCCTAATTATTTTTCTATTTTTGTACTGAATTAAATTTTATATATTAGTCATCTTTTTGGGTATTAATACCTAAGAAATATATTCTATAAAAAACTATTTATGAAAAATATCCTTTTAATTATCCTCATAAGTATCACTTTTGCAAAGACCTTATTCTCCCAAAATAATTACTATCCCATTCAATGTAGAGGGGAAATTCCCAATGAATTTATAGCACGAACTACTGATAAAATAGTTCAAGCCAATGAAAATTATAAAAAATCCAAAGATGGCTTACTAAAAAAGACAGACTTTAATAAATACAACTCCATGTCGAATTTTTATGTGGACTATTTATTAAAAAACGGCAAAATTGTTTTTGGTACTTCCATGAATCAATATGTAAATGAGGTAGGAGAAAAAGTTCTTGAACAAATGCCATCGATAAAAAAGGATATCCGTTTTTATATTGTTAAATCTCCCTATGTCAATGCATTCACTTACGAACAAGGCATAGTATTTATCAATGTAGGATTAATTGCTCAACTTGAGAGCGAGGCACAACTTGCCTATATAATATCTCATGAGTTAATTCATTATAAGTATAAACACTCTATAAAATCGTATTCAGAAAAAATAAAAGCAGAATCAAATAAAGGAGACTATGGGCTTCTAAACAACGACTCTAAGAAAGATATGTTATTACAATTCTCAAGGGTACAAGAATTCATGGCTGATTCACTGGGGTTTATTGAAGCCTATGCTAAAACAAAATATGATCTTGACGAGGTGATTAATGTTTTTGATGTACTACTCTATTCCAACCTACCCTTTGATGATATAGAATTTGATACGAATTTTTTCAATGATGCCAATTACAAAGTAAACCCCAAAAATATATTGGTAAATGTAAATCCAATTTCTAATCAGGAAGATTATGACGACTCCAAATCAGACCACCCAAACATTAAAAAACGTCGTACAATGATGATTAACTTAGTCACCTCTTATGATAACACAAATACCAAGAAATATATTGTCTCCAAAAGAAAATTTAAAGAACTACAAAAAGAAGCTCGTTTCGAGATGTCTAATTTATTTTTAGAGAATCTAGACTATGGAAAAGCATTCTATAATTCATATATATTATTGAAAAAATACCCCGAAAATAAATATTTAAAAAAAACGATGGCATATAGTATATATGCAATAGCCATTTATAAATATTATGGAAATCTATCTGATGTGCTACAAAAATACAAGCAGATGGAAGGAGAATCACAAAGGGTAAATTATTTCTTCTATAAGGCAAAAGTTAAAACACTTATACTATTAGCCATAAAGCAACTTTGGAGATACCATCAAGAATATCCTGATGATCAGTTTGTAAATTCTCTTTTGGACAAGGCGGTTAAATTTAAGGAAGCAGAGTTCTCCATTGATTATTCAAAAATACTAAGCCCAATCTTTTCTACTAAAGACTCTGCCAGTTTAGCTTTAGCCGGCTCAAAAGCAAAGTTCAAAGTACTTTCAAAAAAAGAATTTAATAATCTTTCGAAGTACAACAAAATACGATATAACAAAAAATATTTAAAATATTATGGCTATATGCCCGGCAATATTAAAAAGCATTCCTTATCAACATCGAGGAAAAATTATCTAACCATACTTTCCACTGAGAAAGCTGAATCCGGTTTTAAGGAACTCTTTACCCGATATTCTAAAGATAACGGCAGCACCAAAGAAAACAAATTGAATATTAGCAAGATTAATCTTGTTAATCCCATTTTCTACCAAGTTAATAATGATAATTTAATTGTTATCAATACAGAAAATAAAGAAATTACCTATTCAAATGCAATAAAAAACATGGCTCACAGGCTATCCATCTCCACCCCAACTCTTGACATCTTGAACATTAAGCAGGATGAGGTGGATAAATTCAATGATTTAGCTTTATTAAATTCATGGCTTAAAGAATACGAACTCCTCTCCAAGAATAATCTAAACGACTATATTATTCCATGGTCATCAAATTACATTGGTGCAATTCGTAAAAAATATGATATGCGTTATTTATCCCATTGCGGCCTCGTTTCCTTTAACAACAAACAGGATATAAACAAAAGGATAAAATACTTAATTAAGGCGATAATTCTATGGCAGGCCTCACCTTATTTTCTTTATAATATGATTAGCAACAAACACTATCTATACTACTACTTTTATTGTATTGATTTGGAGAATAATAAAACTGTTTTATTAATGGACGATTTACAGAAAGGTCAATTCAGCAGGGATTATATCAACTCTATCAATTACAATATCATGTATAAATTAAAGCATAAATAAACATGAAAAGATATACATTATACATTCTTTTGCTATTTCTATTTAGTACTTTTAATCTTAAAGCACAAAATACCGGATACCTTGGAAAACACATCATTCTTTCTTTAGAGGGAACCTTCTCCGGCACCAGCAATATTCTAAAACTCCATAAAAAACAGTTTTGGCTAAAATATGGTGGTTCTGCAGAATTTATTGTAGCCAAAAGACTGGGACTTGGATTCAGTATTCTTCGTAGTAGCCCTACACATATGAAATTCAATTACGAAGATTATTGTTATAACTATAGTGGTTATGATGTGGCCTCAAATACATATAGTATTGACCTCTATCTCTATAACAACAAAATTACTGCTCCCATTGGAAAGTTTATGCGATTTCAAATAAGCTACTTCGACAATAGAATATCTAATCTATACGCCAACGGCATATTAAAAAAGGGCGTGGACCCTTATTCCTGTCCTGAATACAACACAAATCTATATCATAATTGGAATATAGGAACCAACTTATTCTATGGAAAGAGAAGAATTCTCTATGATGTTCTCGATATATCCTATGGCTTTCAATTGGGAATCACTTTATTTAATGGAATTCTTTCTTCTGAATTAAATATTTTTTCTTCTGATGTTTCTACTATAGATAACATAAATACGCAGGTCCGTAACGGGAATTTCTTTTCTTATGTTATTGCTTTGAAAGTTAATATCGGCTTTGTTCTATAGCCAGAGCAATTAGTCGATTAAAAAAATAATACATTAGGTTTTAAACAAACACACTATCTATTTTGGATATTTACTCGTTACTGTAAACGATCCATATCTTCCGGAATTCTTATGAAGAATATAGTTTGTCAGGCCTCCTACTCTTTTTCCATCTTGCGATAAATAAATAGTAATAAGACAATCACCATAAGTAGCTCCAACAGCTAAATACATTTTATCTCCCGGCACAACATCATAACTTTGATGCCATTCAGAATTGGATAAAAGAAAGCTTTTGAGTACTCCTTGGGGAATCTGATAATCCACTTTTACAGTGCCTTCAACCTTAACATAATAACTAAAACGATGCCCTGTAAAACTTGGCTCCGGAACTTTTTCACAGGAAACAATGCCAATGGATAAAGCTAGTACTAAAAAAACTAAAACTGTTTTCATCTGTTTAAATATGTTATTAATAATTTATCTGGAACACTTAAGACAATGTCCCTTATGCATAAGCCTAAAGAAGACCAATACTAATATCAACTCTCCTGTTAATTATAACTTTATAAATGCACTCTTTTTATAGTTCCTAATTAATATATTGGTGCATAAATATACACAAGGCATCCCTCCACCAAAGCAATACTAATTATAGTACAAATATAACATAAAAATCCCTTACTGTTTCTCCATGTTACGGTATTTTTTTCGAGCCTCCACCGTAAAAAGGCTTCCCGGGTAATCCATTAAAAGTTGTTTGTACAATTCTTTGGCCTTAGCCTTATTGTGCAAATATTGATCGTTGATACGAGCACGTTCTATCAAGGCATTATCAGCTAGCGAAGCCTGAGGGTCAGCGAGCAAACACTGATTAAATAGGGAATCAGCCAAGGCGTATTCCTTTTGTTTTACTGCCATCTCCGCTTTCAAAAAATATACATTATCCACAATTGGATTGTTGGGAAACACCTTTAAAATAGTATCCAGTGTTTGATTTGCCTCTCCATACTTTTTTTGATAGTCCAACAAATCAGCCCGGGCATAAATAGTCAAAGCATCGTAGCTACTATCTTCACTAATATTCTCGCTAATAAGAAGATACAACTTCATGGCATCATTAGCAATAAGCTTTGAAGTAGCCCCACTCAATACTTTTAGTTGTACCTTAGCCCATTCCATTTCACCCACATAATAAAAAAACTTTGCTGCTTTATATTTTGCTTTATATCCTATTGGTTCATGTTTATGTGCTTTCTCTACCTGCTTGTAAAGTAAGCTTGCCCCCCACTTTTCACCGGAAAACAACTTTATATCTCCCAACTCCAGCTTAGCTTCTGCTTGCAATTTAGCAGACAATCCCGGACTATTAATCAAGGGTTCCAATAATTCTTTTGCCCCCTCCAAATTATTCAAATAAAAAGCTTGTAGATGAGCTAAATTCATTATCATTTGAGCTGAATTATTACCATAACCCAAAATAGAAATTTCTTTTTGATACGCTTTTTCCAGATTTAACAGTTCCTTAGTGTCAGAATGTTTACTACTGGTAATTTTCAGGAAACGAGCTTGTAAAATATTAACTAATGAGGATGAATAATAAGGATAATCCTTACCCAAATTAATAACATACTGATACGCCTCAACAGCTAAATCATATTGTTTATTAGCCAATAATATTCCGGCCAAATTAAACACTCTCCCTCCCAGCTCACCAAACTGATGATCCAATGCTTTGGCCTGTATTAAAGCAATGGAAAAATCCTTTTTCTGAACCGAATACCAATAAAGAAATTCTGCGTAAAGGGTTTGATTAGGATGTTTCTGAGTACGTTTCAACAGCTCCGTCTTCAAGGCTTCCGAAACTTCATTCTCTCCGGGATCGGTAACAATTGACTGCAACTTAGCTTTTACCGCATCAATATAGGCATCATCTGCCGATGCCATATCCAAATAGGCATTAATCATAGCATTATAATCACCCATTTTGGAATACAAATCAGCAAGTTCGAAATATAAGGGTGGATTTTTTACACTATTTAGAGCACGCAAATAGGTTTTTAAAGCATATTTATTCAATCCTCGCACCATAAAGGCATTGGCTAAAGCGAGAACTTGAGCCCTTTTCTTTTTACTCGATTTAATAATTTTATCATAGACTTTCCCGGCCTTAACTATTTTCCCGGCCTGCTGCAATACAAAGGCTTCTTCCACCTTATATTTAATCTCGTCGGGATGACGCTTGGCTACCGAATGTACAAAACTTTTGGCTTTCTTATAGTCATTTAAATTGTAAAGACAATCGAGGTAATAGTTATAAAAATAAGGGCTCGGTTTCTGACTATATACCTTTTGGTACAACTCGGCTGCCTTCTCATACTCCTTGTTCTGAAAGTACTGTAAAGCAAGCTTCTCCTGTATTCCGATTTGTGCAAAGAGACCAGAATTCAATAGCAGAAAGAAGCCCAATAAAAAGCTTATTAATACTGATGGTCTTTTACTAACAAATCGAAACATACACTTATTTAATTTATATACTCAAAGCCGGTATAGGCAACCAATGCTTTAGGAATCTTAATTCCTTGTTCACACTGATTATTCTCCAATAAGGCAGCCACAATTCGTGGCAATGCCAATGCACTACCATTTAAAGTATGTGCCAATTGCGTTTTGCCATTTTCATCCTTAAAACGTAACTTTAAGCGATTGGCTTGATATGACTCGAAATTGGATACCGAGCTAACCTCTAACCAACGTTTTTGAGCGGCAGAATACACTTCCATATCGAAAGTAAGTGCTGAGGTGAAACTCAAATCACCACCACATAAACGCAATACACGATATGGCAACTCTAACTTTACCAATAAGGATTGAACATACTCATTCATTTCTTCAAGTCTTGCGTATGATTTATCAGGATGCTCTATGACAACAATTTCTACTTTATCAAATTGATGCAGACGATTCAAACCCCTCACATCCTTACCATAAGAACCTGCTTCTCGCCTAAAACATTGAGAATACGCTGTATTTCGTATGGGAAAATCCTCCGACTTTACAATAGTATTGCGGTAAATATTAGTGATAGGCACTTCTGCTGTAGGTATTAAATACAAATTATCTTCTCCAACATAATACATCTGGCCTTCTTTGTCAGGCAATTGCCCAGTACCGTAACCGGAGTCTTCGTTTACCATCAAAGGAGGCTGCACCTCTCTAAAGCCGGCAGCAGTAGCATTATCAAGGAAGAAATTTATTAATGCTCTTTGCAAACGAGCTCCTTTTCCTTTGTAAACGGGGAAACCAGCTCCTGTTATTTTATTCCCTAATTTAAAATCAATAATATCATATTTCTCTGCCAGTTCCCAATGAGGTAAAGCATTTTTATCCATTTGAGGAATCTCTCCCACTGTTTTAACAATTTCGTTGTCTTCTTCTGAATTTCCTTTGGGGACACTATTATGAGCCACATTAGGAACCCTTAACAATAGTTCGGTAAGCTTAATTTGTATTGAATTTAAATCTTCCGACAATGTTTTTGAAAGTTCTTTAAGATCAGCAGTCAGCGCCTTTTTCTTATTGGCTTCTTCTACCTTACCACTTTTAAAAAGTCCCCCTATCTCTTTGGCAATTTTATTACTCTCCGACAAAGTATCATCCAATTTCTTCTGAATTTCGCGTCTTTGATCGTCAGCAATAATTATCTCCTCTAATATGGCTATGTCTTTAAAGTTTTTAACTTTCAGACCTGCCTCCACTTGGGCTCTGTTTTCTCTAATAAATGGTACTAATAACATGATTCTGTTTTATATAAATTACGGTACAAAAGTAGTTTTTTTTACTATTGATTCTTAAGCTGTTTTTATTATTATCCCATGAATATTTTTTTGGTGGATTATCCCTTTATGACAATCTAAGTCCTCATGGCGGACAAAGTCACTATGCAAATAAAAAAGACAAAAGCTTATCCTTCTTAAACATCAAGCTTCAATGATATTTCGCCATCACCTTTGGATGAAACTTGTATTCGTATTGGAAGATTTAAACCATTATTTATTCGTTAACACCACTTTATAAATTGTAATCCGGTATTAAAATGACAAAATCATATATTTAATTTATTATACTGATATACAAACTAATAGAACAATAAGATAAAAGAATTCCTAAAAAATATACATTGTATTTCCATTAATATACCAAGTACGAAACTTTAGTTATCAGCACAGTTAGGATGAAGAATAGTATTAATTAAGGCCTCTTTACTTTGTATCCATTGATAGGTCTGTCTATCATAGAATTTAGTTGATGAATTTACTGCAAAAGGAATATGGTATTTTGATAATTGACACGACATAAACGAAGCAAATTTTTGTTGCTGGGCTAGGGAATAGTTGTTCCCTTTATTATAATTTCCCGGCATCCAAGCACCTACCCACGTATAAATCCCTGTTTGTTGTTGCCATTTATAAGCTTGCTCTATTTTATTAATTATCAACAGCTTCTGTTTCTTAGTTCCTTTTGTCCACAGTTTTTTAGAGTTGGTAGTAGATGGGCCGGAAGCATAGAAATGCCATTCTGCCATCAAAAAACCATTGCCCTGAGAAGGAATTTTAAGCTCTTTTAAATAGGCCGGCGAGGAACGATAGACAGGAGAAATAAATAGTATTCTCCTGGGGTTGGTTTGGCGAATAAGAGCCACCGCTTTCTCATAAAACTCATTAAGCTTTCTATTATTCTTATTTAATTGATCTGTTACCTCTATTATCAAATCAAAGGACAGCAGGTAAGAATACTTACGATAATGTTTGGAGACTATTTGCCACCATTTCACGGCATGAGCCATAGTTTGTTCGTTGGGATGCATTTTAAATTCCTTTGCCTGATAGGCTAAAACCGGAATCAAACCATTTTTCAAACAGTCATTAACAACCTTATCAATATGTTTGAGCAAAGCCTTATCAGCATCTGCTTTCACTCTTATGCGCACATGCGAAAAACCCTTGTTTTTAAAATCTACAACTTCCTTTTCCCTATAATATTCTATTCCCTTTTTAGTTTTACACCAATCCACATCCATTCCCTTTTGCAAAAGCATTTGATATTCCTTGGGATAGATAGGAGGCCCACTGGACTGCTGATTGGTTTTAATTACCAATTGGGGAAGTATCAAAAACAGAATTAAAACGACTAAACTATTACTATTCAATAATCTCATATTTATTTTCCAATTAAACAGCTTATATAATTTTATAAATCCAACAAAGGGTTATTTTTTCTTTCAAAATACTAATTATCCCTAAAAAATATTCATTGGCCCTAACAAGAATAATTACCGAAACAAAACTACTCAAAATCCTCTATCAAGAAAATAAATATATCATCTTAATTTTCGAAAATACTCAAAAGCTCCAGCTAATTTCTTCTCACTAACAGCCAACTGAAACAAGTATATACTTATGACAAACCAATTTGAACTATCGAATATCTCCTAGCTGTTCAAACCAATAAAGCCTTACCTTTGCCGCTCAATAATACATCACTATGCGCCAAGAAATAAACCTCGTATTAAGTCCCAAAGAGGCTACCGAAGAAGAATCAATTCGCAATGCAGCATTAAAAGCCTTACACATTAGTAATGAAGAGCTTACTGCCATTAAAGTAGTTCGTAAATCCATTGATGCAAGAAACAGAAGGATAAAAATGAATGTTCGTATAGAAGCTTTTATTAACGAAAAGCCATTACAACACGAATTTAATCCTGCATTTAAAAACTGCAGCAATGGCAAACGAATAATTATTGTAGGAAGTGGACCTGCTGGCCTTTTTGCTGCATTGCGTTTGATAGAACTGGGTTACAAACCTATCATTCTTGAACGTGGTAAAAAAATCAAAGAGCGAAAGCGTGATATTGCCCTTCTAAATCGTGAAAGTATTGTTGACGAGGACAGTAATTATGCTTTTGGGGAAGGCGGAGCAGGCACTTTTTCTGATGGTAAACTTTATACCCGATCAACCAAAAGAGGTAGCGTACGATCTATTTTAGATTTACTTATTTTTCATGGTGCCGATGCTACTATTGGAATTGATGCTCATCCTCATATTGGCACTAATAAGTTGCCTCGTATTATCCAACAGATTCGGGAAACCATATTACACTATGGAGGTGAATTTTATTTTGAACAAAGGGTTGATGATTTTATCATCAAAGGAAAAGAAATCCGAGGGGTAAAATCACAAGGTATAAGTTTTGAAGGGGAAGCAGTAATATTGGCCACCGGCCATTCTGCAAGAAACATCTATGAACTATTACACCAAAAGGATATTCTTATGGAAGCCAAAGCTTTTGCCATGGGCGTTCGCATTGAGCATCCGCAAGAGATTATCGACAGCATTCAATACCACTGTACCATACGCGACAGTTATTTACCGGCAGCATCCTATAGCCTTGTACGACAGGTAGAAGGACGCGGCGTATATTCATTTTGCATGTGTCCGGGTGGATTTATTGTCCCCGCAGCCACAAGCCCCGACGAAATAGTGGTTAATGGAATGTCTCCTTCGATGCGCAACTCAAAATATGCCAATTCGGGAATGGTAGTACAAATAAATATCGAAGACCTTCACGAATACAAGGAATATGGAGTAATGGCCGGCCTTAAATACCAACAGCATCTCGAACAAATGACCTTTCGTAATGGAGGACAAGGGCAGGTTGCCCCGGCACAAAGAATGGAAGATTTTGTAAGGGGTAGAGTTTCCAATTCCCTTCCCGACACTTCATACCATCCGGGCATTATCTCTTCACCACTACATATGTGGCTGCCCGAGCATATTGGGCCTAGATTGCAAGAAGGGTTTAAAGCCTTTGATAAGAAAATGCGTGGATATCTCACCAACGAGGCTGTTATTCTAGGAATAGAAAGCCGTACTTCATCACCACTAAGAATTCCTCGCGACAAAGAAAACTTACAACACCCACAGATTCATAATTTATACCCTGCCGGAGAAGGGGCAGGGTATGCCGGAGGAATAATTTCAGCAGCCATCGATGGTCAACGTATTGCCGAAGCTATCGCCAAAAGAGCACTTTAAACTATTGATTAACAGTATTATATTATTCAATTAGAAACAAATTATTTTTTCACTATACTAGTTGTCAGTATTTAAAATAATTTCCGCAAGACGCTGATTCATTTAGAATTTTTTTCATTGGCACACTAAAAAGTAATGTTTTACCATCGGCCGCAACATTACCCTTGGCAGTTTCCATTATCTTTTTCGGCGTATGAATTACCGTAGTATATTTCAAGTATTTAAGCAAATTACTTTTCGTTATAAAACTCTCGTTATGCTGAAAATATCGCTTAATATAAGGGCTTATATTTTTT
The DNA here is from genome assembly GCA_015493685.1 of Bacteroidales bacterium. GTDB lineage: Bacteria > Bacteroidota > Bacteroidia > Bacteroidales > UBA1556 > UBA6267. Next base: position 3,463 of record WGCS01000290.1, on the reverse strand, counting down.
GCTTTAACACTATGGTTACGTATTCGAAGCAGCTTAGGGTAATACCATTTTTTGTTCTCACCAAGGAGTTTATAATACGCTTTATTTAAGGCTTTTGGATTATCAAATTGAAATTCTATTCCGATTCTGCCCTGGCCGATTCGTGTAAATGTTTCAATGGAGTGAATCCCTCTTATATCCTTTAATTTGGTTTGAGCATCGGAAGGAAAATGAATAATAGAATTACGAATTTCGTCATCAATATAATTGCTACTCATATCAATTAATCCTCCCAAAGCATTAACTCTTATTCCAATAAAGGCAGTCCCACTTTTATCCTTATTGATAGTCACCTCATTGAGTAATTCAACACAAGAGGAGAGCCCTATCGAGCTAAAAAGTGCTATCAAAAATACTATCTTCCGGCTTAATGGCATTAGTATTTAACAATCTTAGAGGTGTAAATACGTTCTCCTCTTTGGTTACGGATATGCAAAATATACATTCCTGAAGCAAATTGATTCAAAGACATTTCCAGATGAATATTTTGTGCTGCGGCTTCACTTTGCTCCAAGAGTTTTTTGCCATTGAGCGACCATAATTCAATCTGAAGATTTTCTTTTCCATCGGAAGCAATATCGAGGACCAAGGTATTGGAAACCGGATTTTGAAAGTTTACTTTATAAGCATGTCCGTTGGATTGATGTATTGCCGACACCTGTGCATCGAGATGCAAAAGCATGGTAACAGGCAGGTGATCGCTCATATTGTAGAGACTATTTATAATATTACTTGGAGCACTGTTATTACTTCCATAGTTAATGGATTTATTAAAATGATGACCATCATTTCCCACAACAGTATAAGAGCCAGACTTATATTGCACATGGGCATTCCCTTGCTTTAAGTCATTAGAAATCAGTATAAAATCAAATCTATCATCTAAACCACCACCGGCGGCACAACCATTGGAAGACGAATGTGTTGACTGGGTATGAATGGCAGCAAAACTGCTACTATTATTCCATTTACCGGGCCTATTCAAAGGATCGTAAAAGCGATAGGTAGCATTGGGAAAGTTTATTATATTCTGGTACGACTTCTCAGTACTTGTCTTTAGGTTAAAATCACCTTGAAAGGTAATATTACCATGAATATTGTGTTGCTCCAAATAATTCATTGCCCTAGATGTCATCGTATCTCTAGTAACCTTATCTGAAGAAGAGCTACCAGCTTTGAGGTGTCCAACGATAAAATTAAGCCAAGCAGTGTCCTGCGATTGAGCTAAATTGGGACTTTTATAATACAACTTATACCATACAATATCACGCAACTCATTTTGAAGGCTGGTGGCACTTACATAAACCAATTTAGCCTTATTATAATAGAGCATATTAACCAGATTGCTCCCATTAGTATTCACATAATCGGCTCTACCATAAGTTCGTGTTGAGTATTTATTCATTACTGAATCAAGGAGCCTGTTTACCACATAAGTATTGGCAGCAAGTTCATTAACCGTAAAAACATCAGGTTTTACATAACTTAATATGGTACGGAGATAACCTTCTTTAGCACCTAAATTATTATTTGTAGTGGTGCAATAAGAAGTTATATTACCATAGTTCAATAGATTATACTGCATTATTTTAATGTCATCTTGGGCTTTAGTAAGCATACTAATTCCAAGAATTGCTATTATTAAAAGTACTTTATTCATCATTCAATGGTTTTATTAAATTAAAGAAATGCAAAGCATTACTCAGTTTACTTCTTTATATTTTCAATGGCGTTAATAAGTCGTGTCAATGTCTCCTCTTTGCCAATAATTGCGATAATATCAAAGAGATGTGGTCCTTTACCGGCCCCAACAACAGCCAACCTAAAGGCATTCATCACCTGCCCCATACTATACTCCTTCTCTTGAATCCATTCTTTAACAAGTCTTTCTGTAGTTGCACTACTAAAGTCGTCAACATTCTGAAGGAGAGTCACCAATTGCCTCATTATAGCAGGAGTAGCCTCTTTCCAACGTTTTTTCACTGTTTTTGCATCATACACTTTAGGAGCTTCAAAGAAGAAATAGCTCTGTTCCCATAGATCTTTAACAAAAGTAGCCCGTTCTTTCACCAAGGCAATAATAGTTATCAGCTTATCCTCTTGTATTTCAATTCCTTTCTCCACTAAAACAGGAGAGAACTCGGCGGCTAAGAACTTATTATCGGCGGCCAACATATACTGATGATTGAACCATTTTGCTTTTTCAGGATCAAATTTAGCTCCGGATTTATTTACCCGTTCAAGGCTAAAACTTTGAATTAATTCCTCCATACTAAATATCTCCTTCTCAGTACCACTATTCCACCCCAAAAGGGCAAGCATATTGATAAAGGCCTGAGGGAAATAACCTTCTTCGCGATAGCCCATTGACTTTTCGCCTGTTTGCGGATTAGTCCACTGAGTAGGAAAAACAGGGAAGCCCAATTTATCACCATCACGTTTGCTTAATTTACCATTACCTTTGGGTTTAAGCAGCAATGGTAAATGGGCAAAAGCAGGAGCCTTCCACCCAAAGGCTTGATAAAGCATACTATGCAGAGGCAAGGAAGGAAGCCATTCTTCGCCACGGATTACATGAGATATCTGCATCAAATGATCATCCACAATATTTGCCAAATGATAAGTTGGCATACCATCCGATTTAAACAATATTTTATCATCAAGGGTGGAGGTGTTTACTACTATTTCTCCACGAATTATATCATTCATCTGAAGTTCAGAGTCCTCAGGCATCTTAAAGCGAATAACAAAGGGAACTCCTTCGGCAATTTTCTGTAAAGACGACTCCATTCCAATATTTTCCGAGTTATTTAACGAGTCTCTATTGGCATGACTATAGGTAAAAGTTTGCCCTTGGTTTTCAGCATCAACTCTCAGGGCATTAAGCTCTTCGGCAGTATCAAAAGCATAATAAGCCCAGCCATTATCTATCAGCTCTTGGGCCCGTTTTTTGTACAAAGGTTTACGATCAGATTGGCGGTAAGGACCAAAATCTCCTCCTTGTATTATGGACTCATCAAAATCAATTCCACACCACGACAGCGCATCAATAATATATTCCTCAGCCCCTTTTACAAAACGAGTTTGATCGGTATCTTCAATTCTTAATATCATTTTACCTCCATGCTTGCGGGCAAACAAATAATTATATAAAGCGGTTCTCACCCCTCCAATATGTAGCGGACCTGTAGGACTTGGCGCAAAACGTACTCTAATAGTTTCTTTTGTCATAAAATGGAACTCTATACTATCCAAAAGCAGATAGTTTTGTTATAAATCAATGTTTCTTTCTTCCAATAGTTAAATTACTAATACTAACGAATAGTTGAATTTTGGGCTGCAAAGGTATATAAATGCCACCAATAAATAAGGATATTATTAAAAAATGCATTCCTTGCGCAAAAGCTATAAATGAGTTCATTAC
>WGCS01000289.1 GCA_015493685.1 Bacteroidales bacterium | reverse complement strand
ATATTAAAGAGTAGAAGTCAAGAACATAATTCGCTTTTTCTAAACTATTTCAACGGAGTTTAAATCAATAATAACCATTAATACAATAAATCATGAAGAAACATAATTTTTATGCAGGACCATCAATCTTACCGGAAGATACTATTAAGAATACAGCTGATGCGATAATAGATTTTGCTGGTATGGGATTGAGTTTAATGGAAATTTCTCATCGGAGCAAAGAATTTGTTGCTGTAATGGATGAGGCACAAAGCTTGTTTAAAGAATTATTAAATATACCTGATGGCTACGAGGTGCTTTTTCTTGGAGGAGGAGCAAGCTTACAATTTGCCATGATTCCCTATAATTTTATGCAGACAAAATCGGCTTATCTTAATACCGGTGCATGGGCGAATAAGGCAATCAAAGAGGCCAAAGGTTTTGGCGAAGTAGTAGAAGTTGCCAGTTCCAAAGAAGCTAATTATAATTACTATCCCAAAGATTTTGAGGTGCCCAAGGATGCAGATTATCTTCATATAACCACCAATAACACCATTTATGGTACCGAAATACATCATGATATTGATGTGGATATTCCTTTGATAGCGGATATGTCTTCCGATATTTTCTCTCGTCCCATTGATGTGAGTAAATACACTTTGATTTATGGTGGAGCTCAGAAAAACCTTGCTCCTTCAGGAATAGCTTTTGTTATTGTAAAAATGGATGCGCTGGGAAAAGTAGATCGTTATATTCCTACCATGCTTGATTATCGTACTCATGCTGAAAAAGGAAGTATGTTTAATACGCCACCTGTGGTGCCTGTCTATGCTGCTTTGCAAACACTTAAATGGTTGAAAGCTCAAGGAGGCGTTGAGGCCATGTACAAACGCAATGTGGATAAAGCTGCTGTACTCTATCATGAGATCGATACTAATTCAATGTTTAAAGGTACGGTTGCCAACGAGGAAGATCGTTCTTTGATGAATATTTGTTGGGTAATGGCAGAAGGATATGAACACTATGAGAAAGAATTTCTTGATTTCGCAACAAGCAAAGGAATGGTTGGAGTAAAAGGACATCGTTCTGTGGGTGGTTTTAGAGCCTCTACTTATAATGCTTTACCCAAAGAGAGTGTGGAAGCATTAGTGTCTTGTATGCAAGAATTTAAAAATCTTAAAGCCTAATATTATGACCAAAGTATTAATTGCAACAGAGAAGCCTTTTGCTCCTGCCGCTATCGCACAAATAAAACCTATTTTTGATAAGGCTGATTTTCAATTGGAATTATTGGAGAAATATACCGATAAAGAGGAATTGCTAAAGGCTGTAGCCGACGTTGATGCCCTTATTATTAGAAGTGATAAAATCACCAAAGAGGTGATAGCTGCTGCTAAAAATCTTAAAATAGTAGTAAGAGCGGGTGCCGGATATGATAATGTGGACCTGCAAGCTGCTACAGAAGCAGGAGTGGTAGTGATGAATACACCGGGACAGAATTCCAATGCTGTAGCTGAATTGGCTCTTGGCTTGATGGTGATGATGGCTCGTGGAGGATATAATGGTAAAGCCGGCACTGAACTTAGAGGTAAAACACTTGGAATACATGCCTATGGTCATGTGGGACGTTATGTTGCTACTATAGCCAAAGGATTTGGTATGAAAGTATCTGCTTTTGATCCGTTTTTAAGTGCTGAAGATATTGAGAAAGATGGTGTTAAGGCAGTATCTACCGTAGAAGAACTCTATTCAGGAAGTCAATATATCTCGCTTCATATCCCTGCAACAAAAAAAACTATTAAGTCCATTGGATATAGTCTGCTGGCAAAAATGCCTGAGCCTGCTTGTCTGGTAAATACTGCTCGTAAGGAGGTAATTGACGAAGATGAATTGGTGAAAATAATGTTTGATAGAAGCGACTTGAGCTATATCTCTGATATCGCTCCGGATAATAAAGACGAAATCGCTAGGAATTTTGAAGGCAGATATTTCTTTACCCCTAAAAAAATGGGCGCTCAGACCAAAGAGGCTAATATTAATGCAGGCCTTGCTGCCGCCAATCAAATTGTCGATTATATTATTAATGGAAATAGTACATTTAAAGTTAACTAAATTAGTGTTGTTCTGCTAGCAGACATAAATTATTTTTAAAAACGAATACTTATGGCAACGATAAGACCATTTAAGGGTTTGCGCCCTCCAAAGGATATAGTAAAAAACTTAGCTAGTTTACCTTATGATGTTATGAACTCAGAGGAAGCTGCTGAAATGGCTAAGGGAAAAGAGTGTTCCTTACTACATATCACCCGATCCGAAATTGATTGCGAGCCAGGAATTGATGTTCACTCAGAAACCGTTTATAATAAAGCGGTAGAAAATTTTAATCGCTTTAAGGAGAATGGTTGGCTGGTTGCTGACGAATCGCCTAAATATTATGTTTATGCTCAGACTATGGATGGGCGTACCCAGTATGGAATTGTAGGTGCTGCCGCTTGTCAGGATTATGTGGATGGAATTATTAAGAAACATGAGCTTACTCGTCCCGAGAAGGAAGAAGATCGTATGGTATTAACACGATATACTAATGCCAATATTGAGCCGGTATTCTTTTCCTATAAAGCGGTTCCTGAAATTGATGAAATAGTTGCTACAGTGGTGCAAAAGACTCCTGCCGCCTACGATTTTACTGCCGAAGATGGTTTCGGACATCATTTTTGGGTGATTAATGATAAGCGGATGATTGCTGAATTGGAACAGCTCTTTGCCGAAAAAGTACCTTATACTTATGTGGCTGACGGTCATCATCGTACTGCCGCTGCTGCTCGTATTGGAGCTGAGAAAACGGCTCAAAATCCAAATCATACCGGTAACGAAGAGTATAATTTTTTTATGGCAGTACACTTTCCCGATAATCAACTGAAAATTATTGATTATAACCGTGCCGTTAAAGACCTTAATGGCTTGTCAGAAGAGGAACTTATATCGAAACTAAAAGAAAATTTCGAACTGGAAGAAATAGGCGATGCCATTTATAAGCCAAGTAAACTACATGAGTTTAGTATGTACCTTGGAGGGAAATGGTATAAATTGACCGCTAATGAGGGTACTTTTGATGATAGTGATCCCATTGGCGTTTTGGATGTTACCATATTGTCGAATTTAGTACTTGATAAGCTTTTGGGGATTAAAGATCTTCGTACTTCCGATAGAATTGATTTTATCGGTGGTATTCGTGGCCTCGGAGAATTAAGTAAACGTGTTGACAATGGCGATATGAAAGTTGCTTTTGCCCTTTATCCTGTTTCTATGGATCAGTTGATTAATATTGCCGATACAGGAAATATTATGCCTCCAAAAACTACTTGGTTTGAACCTAAATTGAGAAGTGGTTTGGTAATTCATGCCTTGGATTAGTAATAAACAACAATGAATTTTGGTGATTATCACCGATGGCTTACACTAATAATGCCTGCTAATTGACGCCAATTAGCAGGCATTTATTTTCTCTCTTGCGCCCTGTACCAAAGAGATATATGCATAGTTACAAGCAGTAGCCTTGGTGTTAATTTGTTATAATAGTGTAAAGGCTCAACTCTGAGTTTACACAATGATTTTTCAACAAAGACTCAGTTGGTTGTTTTAATAGCCATATTTATCCTCCCAGCGTTGCTTAAGAAGTATCCGACTTTTTTCTTCCATGGTGTTTAGCCCTGGATCATAGAGTCTTTTTCCGCTTATTTCTTTGGGAAGGAATTCCATTTCAACAAAATTATCTTTGTGCTTATGAGCATATTGATAATTGTCTCCATAGCCAATATCTTTCATTAATTTTGTGGGCGCATTACGCAAGTGTAGTGGAATGGGTAAATCTCCGGTCTGTTGAACTAGCTTCTGGGCATTATTAATTGCTTGATATACTGAATTGCTCTTGGCAGAGTTGGCTAAATAGATGCTTGTCTGTGAGAGGATAATGCGTGACTCGGGCCAACCAATTTTACTAATTGCGTCAAAACAAGTGTTGGCAAGCAGTAAGGCATTCGGATTGGCATTGCCAATATCTTCAGAGGCCAGAATTAATAAACGTCTTGCAATAAACTTAGGGTCTTCTCCGCCTTCTATCATTCGGGCCAGATAATATACGGTTGCATTGGGGTCACTACCTCTTATTGATTTAATAAATGCCGAAATAATATCATAATGCTGTTCTCCCGATTTATCGTAGATAGCTAAATTCTGTTGTATAATATTGTTGATATTCTTATCATTGATAATAATTGTTCCCGCTGATTGAGTCATTAATGATGTGCTCACAAGTTCAATAGCATTAATGATTTTTCGTGCATCACCCCCTGAAATTCTAAATAATGCTTTGCTTTCTTCCAATACTATTTCTCTCCCAAGTTCCTCAGCCATACTTTTAATAGCAGTATGACTTAACTTCTCTAAATCAACAATATCCAATGGTTTTAGTATATATACTTGGCATCGTGAAAGGAGTGGTGAAATAACTTCAAAAGAAGGATTCTCGGTGGTTGCTCCAATAAGTCGTACTATTCCTTGCTCCACAGCTCCCAATAGTGAGTCTTGTTGTGATTTGCTAAATCGATGGATCTCATCAATAAAAAGTATGGCTTGCCCCGGTGACATTTTGGCCTGACTAATGACATGGCGAACGTCTTTTACTCCGGAATTTATAGCGCTGAGTGAGAAAAAACTCATATCCATTTTGTCGGCAATAATATTGGCAAGGGTAGTTTTGCCTACTCCCGGTGGTCCCCACAGTATCATCGAAGGTATATTGCCACTCTCAATGGCTTGGCGAAGAATGGCTCCCTTGCCCACAAGATGGTGTTGCCCAAGGTAGTCGTTGAGTTCTGTTGGACGTAATCGCTCCGCTAAAGGTTTTGACATAGTTTGATTGTTCAATATATGCAAAGATAAATAAAATGATAAGATTTGTATGGATGATTATTTCCTTATTGAAATAACTTGAGCCTTGAACTTTTTGTTTCAAGACAAAAAGGAAGAGCCTGCCCGGCTTGATGGAAATATAAACATAAGTGAATACCCCCGACCTTAGAGGAATCTGTTTTTAGGAGAACCGACTTATTTAACTTATAAGCTGCCGTACAAAACTTAAGAATAATCTCCGGCACTAGCTTAGGCCGATGGCCAAAATCATCAGCCCGCCTCAGGCGGGCTGATGAACGTCCGCATAGGAAAGAATTGCGTTAAGAAAATTAGGGAATATTTCGTTAAAAAACATAAACCGTTCAACGACGTTAAGGATTTTTTCTTTTT
>WGCS01000288.1 GCA_015493685.1 Bacteroidales bacterium | reverse complement strand
GTGCAGGGACATGGGCTTTCTTGTCTTAGGCAAAATCTCTTCCTTCGGATAAAAATTGAACCTCGTAACACTCTTATACAAAAACCTTCTTCTTACCACCCCCCTGCGGAGGAATTGCTTACAACGTTTGCGGCTATGCGACGTTTTGCTTTGTTGCCTGGCTTTCTAATGGTAACCCTAAAAATTTACCTTTCCTGAAAGGATTATATCATACCCCTGTAAAACATCCAGCAAAATGTTGTCTAGCCGCTGTTAACAATTGTACAAGGCCTGGAATTTAAAGTTTTTCCCTTGGGATATTGATATATTTTAGAAATGTTGCAGTACCTCCACTTAATAGTTGATTCTATACTTTATCAATAGCTTTTAATATTCTAACCATTACTTTATCTGTGTCTTGATAAATTTCTGATTCCCAAATTCTAATTACTTTCCAGCCGGTCTCTTTAAGTTTTGTATTTACCAATGAATCTCTTGCTTTATTACGTTGGAATTTGTTCTCCCAATATTCAATATTCGTTTTAGGCATAACAAACTTGTCAGGATTACAATGCCAGAAATCAGAATCAATAAATACTAGAACTTTTTTTCTGCGAAATACAATGTCGGGAGTACCAAATATTTTTTTTACATGCTTTGCGAAATATATTCTATCTCTTCTTAACCGTGACATAATTATTCGTTCAGGTTTTGTATTCTTAGAACGAATATTCTGCATATTTTTCTTACGGTCTGCCCGTGATAAGTTGTCCATTGTATAGTTGGTAACTTCAGATAGAAAAATCCATTAAGAAATTTTCGTCATCGAATTTATAGAAAGTAACGTCGGTTCTACCATAGCTCTCTAAATGTTCTTTTTTAATAAATTCACCGTTAGCAAGACCCAGTCGATTTCTAAAGTATTCTCCTATCAAGCTGTTGTTATGAGGAGTTTCTATAGCTTGTCCATCATCATCTTTCTGTGCCCGTGTACATATTAATATTTTAGAATCATCAGTTACGACTGTAAAGTGAATCGGTTTTTTTGGGAAAAAATCACTTCGATATACTTCTGGAGGAAGCTGAATATATGCTTGGTTTGGATTGCGGCCGGGTCGTTGCCCCCAGTTTAAACCGCCTTTACTTTGAATATCTCCACTGCGTGTTAATAAAGAAATGGTAACGCTTTCTACACCATTTGTATCAATAAACTTATTTAATTTTGCCTCAGTTACATCTTCTTCATGCTTATGTCTTTGATAATAATTCTTATCATTATATATTCGTATTAAATCCTCTGTGTCAACATGATCACAATATATTGATTCACTTTCTAATATGTTATAATAGTCAATTACATTGGTATCTTTTATTTCAGCTAAAATTTCTCGTTGCTTCAATGAAAATGCATTCTGAGTATAATTTGCTGAACCAATAAATGATTTATATAGTTTACCGTCTTTATGCCATATATATAATTTACTATGGACTGGTGGCAACTTAAATATGTAACTGCACGTAAAATATTTGGAATTATCTGAGTTCATTATACTTAAGAACCCTTTATGATTACTGAAAGAGAGTCCGTCTGAAGGACACATCCCTACAATCAAAGAAATATTAATATCATTCCCTATATTTTTAATCTCTTCAATATGATGGAATGCCATTGCTGATGTTGCATATCCAGATACTATATGAAGCTCATTTGCTCCTTCTTTATACGGCTTAATTAGTGTTTCATAATATAAATTCTCATAAATCATACTGCATATACCTTTTCTTGGTCCAATGCATACATTTGCGAAGGATGCTGTTGAAAATTATATAAGTCGATATGATTCTCTTTTAATAATGGTTCAAAAGAAGGATCATCATGCATATAGTCTTCCGAAGCAAAGCTTTTCAGTATTGCTTCAAAAATAATTTTTACTCCTTCAACAGGGACAGCCATCCCAATTTGTTTCCGTACACTTTCCTTGGTCCCAATAAAAATAAAATCATCAGGGAAGGTCTGCAATCTAGCTCTTTCTCTATTGGTCAAAGCACGGTTTTCTTCCCAGTGATAAACATGCGTACCACCACCACCACTACCAGTTACAGTATATGCAGGTTTGTTTGGATCTAAACGTTTGTAAATTTGGCTGATTTTGGCTCCCTTTACATTTAATTGCAAATGTTCAGGGATATTTGCTGTAAAAGCATTTTCTCCAGGTTTTATATATTTAAGCCGTTCCACTACAGTTTCTGACTGCCGAGTGAATTCATTATTGGGAGCATCAGTTGGGATGGGGGGGATCTCAATCGCATCTTTACATGTTTTTAATTTTAATTTGTAAGGGATTGTAGAGGGAATCTTATAAACAACATTAATGTCTTCCCTTATACCAATTATAATTATTCTGTGTCTCGCTTGTGGTATTCCATATTCTTCGAACTTATAAAGGTGTGGATAAACAGAGTATCCAGCATTGTACATTTCTTTTAATATCTGTGAAAAAGCCTTGCCATCGTTGGAATTTCTCAATCCTCCTACATTTTCTGCAAGAAACCACTTTGGTTTAAAGAGTTTCAAAGCTTTTATTCCATAAGTGTAAAGTGGTCCAAAAACACCATCCATTCCTTTTTGTTCTCCTACAACACTAAAATCATTGCAAGGGAAACCAAAAGCTAAAGCGTCAATATCGGATATTTTTTTTAATCGATCGTAATTAAGTTTACGAATATCTTGGCAAATGACTGTTCCCGGAGCAATGGCAACATTTTTCTCATAAGTGGCACATGTATCTTTATCATAATCATTGGCCCAAGCATGTTTGATAGCAAAGTCAGGATTATTTATCTTAGCGATTTTTGCTGCATAACCGATCCCCCCGGGGCCACAAAATAACTCACCTAGTTTAAATATCATTATCTTCCCCCCCGTTTAGATATTTTGATAATACCACGTATATTATATACGCTCTACCTTACAAATGTACAGCAAAAAGTGATAAATTTACTATGATTTTTACAATTTAATAATTATAGTATCCTGAATGAAAGCTTTTGTACTTTTGTATCCTAATTTTGTCTTGCCTTGTATTATTGTTAACGTCCCAGGCTATGTGACGTTTTGCTTCGTTGCCGGCCTTTCTAACGGTACCCCTTGTTTCTTCCCCTTCTTGAAAGAAGTATACTATCCCCCTACAAAACTTCCAGCAAAATGTTCAGCCGCCGCAGTTCCATTGACACAATAAAAG
>WGCS01000287.1 GCA_015493685.1 Bacteroidales bacterium | reverse complement strand
GTATATATATAATAGTGGGTACTATGTAAATGAGATAGCTTACTGTCAGCAATTGCTTGGTCGGTTTACTATCAAACTTAAACAGATGGTGAACAAAGGTACTCTTATTATAAAAAGAAGTCCAAAAGAAATAGTAATTTATATCAGTGTGCTTCTTTTTAAATAAATACTAATCTCGTTAGTTTCCATTAGCAATGCATATAGAAGACGCAGAAAAAAGTATTTTCCCTACTCTTTGATAAATCCGGCTTTATATTGAGTGCCTTGTTTTGAGAATAGGAGAATAAAATAGTGGCCACTTTCAAGTGTACTTATATCAATTTTTGATTGATTACAATCTATTAATTGCACTAATCGTCCACCGGAACTTATTAAAAAACCTTCTTTAATATCCTTGGTGTCAATTCCTTTAATGTTAATATATCGCTTAGCAGGATTGGGATAAACCAATAGTTGAATAGCCTTTTTTAGCGAAGCACATAAAATGGAAGAATACGCAAAACCCCCATTATAGTTGACTATTTTTAATCGATAATAATTTAGTGAATTGGGATGATAATCTATAAAAGTATATTTCTGCAATTGATTAGAATTTCCACAGCCAAGGACAAATCCGGTATTTTCCCAGGAACACAAATCCACACTTCTCTGCACCCAAAAGCCATAGTTATTGCTTTCGGAAGCAGTATTCCAACTAAGGACAATGCCTTTATTTCCTTTATTCCATGAGAAATTTAGTAATTTTACAGCGAGCATATTGAGTGTATCGTCCGTAGTACCGAAAGTAAAAGTGCCAAAGGCACTTACTCCACTCACCGATAAACTTCCTTGCTGTACCGAATTCAAATCGGCAATTCCTGTATGCGACATGCTTCCACTTACGATATCCCATTGAGAAGTATTATAGCGGACTATTCTCAGGGAATCCATATTGCCAATACCACTCCATTTTGAGTCTTCCCAATATAAGCTTACATCAGCACTTACTGTGCTTCCTGTTCTATCGAGCTCCCACCATTCATTATCGCTAATCTTTGTCAAAGGAGTACTATAATTTGTATTGTCGTTGGGAGTAGCCGCAGTATATTCGGCAGTAAAAGTTTCGGAAGCACTTAGATTAGAGATTCCTATTCTGGCCCAACGTCCGGCATCACCGGTGGGAAAGACAAAATCATCGCTACCAATTTTTGCCAGCGGACCATCCACATAAGCCGTATTGCTTCCGCCACTGAGGCTGCATCCATTCTTTAGTGTCAACATATTGACAGATGTTGTTGTAATAACTCCATCGGTAAGTGTCAGACTTGTTTTAACAGAAGAAGCCCCGTCAAGGCTAATGCCTGCTGAATTATCAATTTCCAGCTTATTGTATTCGGCTGCCGGCATCGTTTGTGCTGAAGAACCATTAAACTTGGTGGACTCATTGTCAATGTAAACTCCATTATTAATAAAGTTACCTCCTACCACAAAATTTCCTGCATTGGTAAAAGTATCACCCACAGTAAGCGTGCCATTTACCGTAAGAATAGCCGAAGCTTCCAAGTCCATTCTATTGCATGCCCCCGAATTAGACGCATCCATAAGCGGGTCATTGGTTACATCGGGAATAAGCACATAGGACTCGGCAGAAGGTAATGTATCTCTACTCCAATTGCCATCAACAGACCAATCGGTAGAAATAGTTCCTGTCCATTCATTTTTAGCCAATGGCAGAATATGATTAGGCTTATAATTCCACTTGCGCCAAGTTACTCCATTCCGTAATAATACACTTGATGAGCTATCAGCGGCATTAGTTGTGGAAGTATCTGTACCTTCGTCAAAATGCAATAATGCTTTGGTATAGGAATTGGAAACATATTCACTATCAGATATTTTTGAGTGAAGGCTTGATAAAACTGTAGCAGCTGCACTTAGCCTTACTTCGTCAATATAGCCTTTGAAATAATGTCCACCACTTCCATCGTTTCCGATATATAGATTGGTAGTAATTAAAGACCTTAAGGCATAGGCGTTATAGCTTGATGAAAAAACATCAACACCATCAATATAAATTTGAAGATAGTGAGCTAAGGCAGTATTTCTTACAACTGCTATCTGATGCCATCCTCCAGAGGGCAATGAGTTATCATCAGAATGATAATACGCCCAGCTCCCATGATACAATCCAACGCCTAAACTATTAGACGATTTTCTATAATATAAAACAAATTGGCTATTCCTCCTCATAAAATCAGCTCCATCAGCACAATTTGCATCCACATATACCCAAGCTTCTAAAGTATATTTAGTAGCTCCATTCATTCCTTCCAGTTTGCTATCATCGATATACTTCACAAAATCATTACTTCCGTCAAAGTCAAGATAATATTGGTTTTGAGCTTGGCTTAACAGAGAGAAAAGCAGCATAAAGACCAACAGTGTGGCCTTTATTATATTATTCCATTTTGCTATTCCAAACTTTGGAGCTAAGTTGTATTCCATTTACAAAAAAATTATTAATAACAGCTTATGTCGATAGTTGTGAAGTTATGATTTACTTTTAATAATAAAGTTCGTTAACAAATAGCATTATCTTAGCTTTCTATTACTTTTTAATAAAAGAAAGCATTTTGCTTCTATTGTCTGTATAGCTAAGTTTAAGATAATAGATTCCTTTGGGCAAACTAGCTACCGAAATAGTATTATCAAGTATGGGAAGTGATTTAATCCAATGGCCAACAGCATCGTAGAGTTGTATGTCCTTAATATTACTAATATCTACATTGATAACATTATCGGTCGGATTGGGATAAATGGCTTTTGCATAAGAAGACAAGGCTGTTTTAATAAATTTAATACCGGAAAAAATTGATTTCCCATCATAATCCACTTGTTTAAGACGATAATAGTTCAATAATTCAGGATTAGCATCAATATATTGATAATTAATGGTATAGTTTGAACTACCGGCCCCATTAACAAAACCCAAAGTCTTCCAGTTCTTGGCATCGGTACTTCGTTGAATTTCAAAGCCATCATTATTAAGTTCTGATGCCGTTTGCCATAACAATTCTATTGCCTTATCACCTTTTGCTTTAAGTTCAAAAGAAGTAAGTTCAACGGGTAAAGTATTGCTTGTATTATTGATGGAAGCAGGAGCAAAAGGGCTAAAATTACTTACTCCTGTTACCTTTAAGCTTCCTATTAGAGCAGAGCTTAAATCAGCCGAACCCGTATGAGAATATGTTCCGGTAACTTCTTCCCAAGCGCTACCATTCCAATGGCCTAAACGTAAATCATCGAAGTTGCCTATACCACTCCATTTTGAATCTTGCCAATAGTAAGTAATACTCGCTGTAGCTGAGCCGGCTCTATCGATTTGCCACCATTCGTTATCGCTAACTTTGGTAATTGGGTCACTCATTGCTGTATTACTAGCAGGTGTTGACTTATGATATTGCACTGTAAAAGTCTCTGAAGCAGATATATCGCTTATTCCAAGTCTTGCCCATTTACCGGCATCACCACAAGGGAAGATAAATGCAGTATTTCCAACTTTTGCCATTGGACCTTCCACATGATTGGCATCACTACCACCACTTACTGCAGTTGCAGTTGAAGAAAAAGTAAGAATATTTGTAGAAGTAGAAGTTAATATTCCATTGGTTAATGTTAGTGTCCCATTTACCGTAACTGCTCCACCAAGGCTTACTCCACTTGTATTATCAATAGTAAGATTATTATAAGCTGCAGTAGGAATTGTTTGAGCAGAGCCGCCGTTAAACTTAGTGGTACCATTATCGGTGAATGTAGCTGTACCTACCATTGTAAATTTGCCGGGAATGGATAATGTACTGCTTGCATTTGCTGTTAATGATGCAGCATTTCCCAAAAGTAGGTTATTTGCCAAAGCATCTGTTGAAGAGCCA
This sequence comes from Bacteroidales bacterium, assembly GCA_015493685.1. Lineage (GTDB taxonomy): Bacteria > Bacteroidota > Bacteroidia > Bacteroidales > UBA1556 > UBA6267. Next base: position 1,084 of record WGCS01000287.1, on the reverse strand, counting down.
ATAATGGGATCATTAAGTGCATCAGGAATTAAAACATCAGTAGTTGCTGTTGGTACACTACCCGATGCCCAATTGGATGTATTAGCCCAATCGGTATTTGAAGACCCTGTCCATTCGTAGGCTAAGGGAAGATGGTCGGAGGATACATAATTCCAGGCTCGCCAGGTTACACCACTATGTAATGATACACTTGATGAGCTGTAAGCTTCATTGGCTGTGGTAGTTCCTGTTCCTTCGTTAAAATGTAATAATGCTTTAGTGTATACATTGGGAATATATTCGTTATCAGACTTATTTGAATGTAGAGAACTGGGAGAAGTAGCAGCTGCACTTAATCTTACTTCATCAATGTATCCTTTAAAATAATGTCCACCACTTCCATCGTTTCCGATATATAGATTGGTAGAAATTGAAGACCTTAAGGCATAGCCGTTATATGTTGATGAAAAAACATCTGATCCATCAATGTAAACTTGAAGATAGTGAGATAAGGCAGTATTTCTTACAACTGCTATATGATGCCATCCTCCGGAGGGCAATGAGTTATCATCAGAATGATAGTATGACCAGCTCCCATGATACAATCCAACGCCTAAACTATTAGAAGATTTTCTATAATATAGAACAAATTGATTATCTCTCATCATAATATCAGCTAAATTATCACAGTTTGCATCCACATATACCCAAGCTTCTAAAGTATAGTTAGAAGCTCCATTCATTCCTTCTAGTTTACTATCACTAGTGTACTTAACATAATCATTACTCCCATCAAAGTCCAGAAAATACTGATTTTGTGCAAAGCCTCCCACAGCAAAGTTAATAATAAGAAAACCCAAGACGAGCATTTTAGTGTAATTATTCCTCATAATCAATTAGTTAAAAAAATTAATAATTAATAGTACAAAGAAAAAAATTATGAAACACCTGAATTACTGATAAATACTCTACTCTAAGCATAAGTAAAAAATTTAAAAACCATAAGATGAACCAAAAGATTTTAGCGATAATAATTGTAGAAATACTATCAAAACTGCACTATCCTATTTACATTTACATATGTATATAAGCAATAGGGTATAAT
>WGCS01000286.1 GCA_015493685.1 Bacteroidales bacterium | reverse complement strand
TGGATACCGATTAAATCACCCGTTCGTCTTAGGCTTTGCCAAGTGGAAGACTTTATTACTTATCAAGCCTTGAACTTTTTGCTTCCTTTTTGTTTCAAGACAAAAAGGAAGAGCCCCCCGGCTTGAGGGAAAAAGAAATATAAGATAATACGATGAATGTAAATCGGCAGCTTTTTTGCCTACTTTTTCAGCTGCTGGAAAAAGTATGAAAGAAAAATTTATAACAAAAAGTTCCAGTTTAAATTGTAAATCTTATCTTTTGTGCTAAATATAGAAACCATAGAGCTGGAGGAAAGGTAGTGAGGGATAATGGAACGTGAAGGGATTGACTGCATCGAATCTTCGATTTCGCGCACCAGCGGTGGCTTCTTTATTATATCGGACAGTAATTTAAACTAAATGAGATATTTTATTGGATATAATAATATACGGCGATAAAATGACACGCACTTCCAATAAGAACAAGAATATGAAATATGGCGTGGTTGTATGGAATTTTTTTATCAAATAAAAATAATACGGCCCCAATAGTATAGGCTATCCCGCCTCCAAAAAGCCAAAGGGTAGCGGTTAATCCCAAGTTGAGATAAAGTTGTTTAATGGCAATAACTACTATCCAACCCATTACTACATAGGCTATTGCCGATAATATTTCATATTTGCCAAAGTAGAATATTTTAATGATAATACCAATAATGCCAAAGAGATAGACGATGGTCAAAATGGTATATCCGAGTACTCCCGGAATTACCAATAAAGCGAAAGGCGTATAAGTTCCTGCTATTAATAAATAGATGGATAGGTGATCCCATACATTCAATGGATTGCGCCAGCGGGGATTCTGAATGGCATGGTAAAGGGTGGAGGAGAAATACAGAATTACCAAACTTATCCCATAAATAAGAAAACTTAAAAGCGCAATACCTCCGCCCATGTGAATGCCTTTGAGAATGAGAAGTACCAATGCCGGAATGCTTAATAATGCACCTAAACCATGTGTTACTACATTTATAATTTCTTCCTTTTTGCCATAAGTATTTAATGCTGTTATCATTTCTCCTTGAATTATTTATTTAGGCTGCAAATTTCGGATATTTAATTGGAATGCTAACCTGCTAATAGGTAATTTTAACATATTTAACAATACGGAAATAACTTTACTATTTTGGGCGAAGTTCTAATTATTACAGCAGTTTGTTTTAAAAAGTTCATAAAGACAGTAAACGCTATTCTTATCATCGTTTTTTTTGTCATCGAATTAAACGAATTATTTGTTTTCTACCAATGGGCAACTATTAGTATAATTAGAGTAATTCAATTATTTAATAAGTTTAATACAGCGTATCTTATTGTTTAATAAATTAATAATTAGAGTTTATTATAGAATATAATATTTTGATAAACAGTAGTATAGATTTATAGAGCCTTTTTTATTGTCATAAAATAATAATTCTCGCGGTAGAGGCGAATAAAGTATTTATATCTTTGCCTCCCTATTAAATAGGGTGTAAAAATATCAGAACTATTCAATGAAATTTATCCAAGATAAACTAAATAGAGTAGATACTGAATATCTGAAAATGATTTATTAGGTTCTCTTAAATCATATATCGATTTTTAAAATGTAAACTTAATAATAGTAAAAAGAGTTTGGCTTATGTTAGTTGGGGAGAGGCATTATAGAACTATTTGGTATGATGAGGATGATAAAATGGTTAAAATTATTGACCAGCGTTTATTACCTTTTGAATTTAAAATTGAATCTATTGCAACGATGGAGGAGATGTATGTGGCCATTAAAGAGATGCATTTGCGTGGTGCCGGTTTAATAGGGGCGGCAGCAGCATGGGGACTGTATTTGTCGGTGCGGCAGTTGCCTCAATGGAATAAAATCACCTCTTCGGCAGCTTATCTTGCCAGCTCCAGACCAACGGCAATAAATTTACAGGCTGCATTGGATTTAATGTCAAAAGGGCTAAAAAATGTTGGGTCGGAAAGTAGAGCTGAGGAGGCAAAGTATATAGCACAGCAGATTAGTGACCAGGATGCCAATGCTTGTAGGCAAATTGGTGAAAATGGCTTTCCTCTTATCGAGGCAATTTCCAAAAAGAAAAATGGGGATACTGTTAATATACTTACTCATTGTAATGCGGGCTGGTTGGCTTTTGTGGATTATGGCTCAGCCTTATCTCCAATTTACGAAGCTTTTAATCGTGGACTGAAAGTTCATGTGTATGTAGATGAAACAAGACCACGTAATCAAGGTGCAAGGTTGACCGCCTGGGAATTGGGACAGCAAGGAATTCCTCATACGTTGATAGTAGATAATGCCGGTGGACATTTAATGCAACATCAAAAGGTAGATATGGTTATAGTGGGAGCTGATAGAGTTAGTAAAAATGGCGATGTGGCCAATAAAATTGGTACTTACCTTAAAGCATTGGCCGCTAATGATAATGAAGTGCCTTTTTATGTAGCTTTCCCCTCAACTACTTATGATAGTAGTATCGAAAATAGTTTGTTGGAAATACCGATAGAGAAAAGAAACGCTGATGAAGTGCTTTTTATGCAAGGGTGGCATCAAGGAAAAGAGGTGAACTTTCGTATTGCCCCTGAAAATACCAAAGCATTAAATTACGGTTTTGATATTACTCCGGCACGATTAGTGTCGGCTTATATTACTGAGAAAGGAGTCTCTGACAAGCCCGGCGCAATAATTTAAAAAAATAATATTCATGTTTTGTGTTTCTTATGAGGCCAATGTAAGCAACTTTCAATAATAAAGTGCTAAAAAAATAGGGGTTGAAATTTCAAAACTATAATTCACATTATCTTTTTAAACTATATTTGCATAAATATTTTAATCAATGAAAATTATTACATTACTATTTGGATTGCTATTTTCCTTAAACCTATTGGCCCAACAGGATAGCTATTATGATTCGAACCACATAAGATATGATAATTATGTGTATAGCAATCGTTATAAAAGTGTAGAGCTGTATAAAACAGGTGATCACTTTACTATTCCTATTATTGAGCTTAATTCAAAGAATACCATTACTTTATCCTTTGATGATATGGAGGCTCAGTCCGAGACATATTATTATACTTTTATCTTATGCAATGCTGATTGGACTCCGGCTGATTTACTTCCCATGGAATATATCGACGGTATGACTGAGGATTATTTTAACTCCAATTCGGTTTCTTTTAATACTACAACACAATATACGCACTATTCAACCATAATTCCATCGGATAATATTACTATTACAAAAGCAGGAAATTATATACTGGAAGTTTATCATGAAGGAGAAGCCGACCAGCCGATAATAACCCGTAGAATGTATGTGGTAGAGAATAGAGTAGGAGTGGTGACACAATATTTTATTGCCAAGGCGCCACAGTATAGCGAAACAATGCAAGAAATGTATGTGAGAATAAATTTGCAGTCGTATAGCATGCCTAACGTATATCAGAATTTTACTCTTGTTGTACAACAAAATGGGAGGCAAGATAATCGAATCGTACGTCATCAGCCTCAGATTATGACCAATGAATATATGTATTTTAATTTGAATAATGATATTCTTTTTGATGGTGGTAACGAATTTAGAATGGTTGATATACGAAGTTTGAATACTCCTTCTTCGCGGGTGAGAAATATTAATTTTAATTCTGGAGTTTATCATGTCAATCTATTGACAGACAGGAGTAGAGCGCATAATCCATACCTTAGATATCATGACTTAGATGGTAATTTTGCCATTATCGATTGGGATAATCCGGTGATGAGCCAGCATGTGGAGTCGGACTATGCTCTTGTTGATTTTTCGCTGAAATTAGATTCAGTATGCGCAAATGGGGGAGTATATGTGATGGGTGCTTTTACTGATTGGCAATTCGATGGTAGGTCGCGAATGGTTTATGATAAACTAACGCAAACTTATACCAAGACAATGATGTTAAAGCAAGGGGTATATAATTATCAGTACATCTATTTGCCCAATACTGCCACAGAAGGGAATGTGGCTGCTTTTGAAGGGAATCACAGTGCAACAGAGAATACCTATACTGTTTTTGTTTATTACCGCGATCAAGGTGATAATTGGGATAAACTATTGGGATATCAAACTTTTCAGCTTAACTAGAATCAATGAAGAAGTTTTTAGTATTGCTAGTTTTTATATTGCTTGCTTTTAGTTATGCACAAGCTCAGAAAATAAGAGAGTTCAAAGAGAAGTATCCACCTGATAGCATTTATATTTCGCCCTTACCGTTTAAATTTCTTATCAATCCTTCCTTTTATCTAAAAACAAATAATCTTTCTATCGAAGCTTTAAGTGGAAATGGCAATAAAATAGTGTATAAACCTAATACCCCAATGAAAATGGCTATTGTGGGAGCCTATAAGTGGTTGCGTCTGGGATTCTCATTTCGTATACCTTCTTACCTTAATGATAAAGGGAATACCAATTCTTATGGCTTGTATTTGAATACTCAAACTCATTTCCTCAATTGGGGTTTGGACTTCTATTGGGTAAGAAATCAGGGCTATTATTTGGCCAACCCGGCACTTAATATTCCGGGCTGGACTGATAGACAGAGATATCCCTTTCGTTCTGATTTAAGGACGACCAATATCGGTTTATTTACTCACATGGTTTTCTCTCGTAAGTTATCGTTAAAAGCAGTTCTTCAGCAATCTGAAAAGCAATTGAGAAGCGCCGGAGGAATAGCTTTACAAATGGGAATTACTTATGCCGGATTACAATCTGATTCGGGTATTATTCCTTTTAGCCAGCAGTCCTATTATCCTGAAGTTAATCAACTGGATAAAGGAAGGTTCTATAGTTTTAATATTCGTCCCGGTTATGTTTATACCTATGTGTATCGTAACTATTATATTGCCACTTTAGCTCATGTAGGTATTGGATTTCAGTTGCAGGCATATCAACTAAAAAGCAATAGGAAATACGGGGTGCAATTGGCACCAAGTTTTAAGTTTCAGCAAGTATTAGGTTATAATTCCGATAATGCTTTTGTGAAATTATCTTTTACCTATATGAGTTCTTCTTTTCATATTAAACAGGTAAATATTAAAAATAACTTTATCACTATTTCTCTTGGTGGCGGAATACGTTTTCTATAATGGCTGTAGCTGAATACGGCTTTGAGAAAGTGAAGATATAATTATAATATATCCTATCTGAATCTCTTTGGTTTTGATTTATGAGTTTGGTCTAAAAAGGGCCTTTGTTGTCAAACTTTGCGTTGCTGGAATTTTTTTAATCCTTATTAACAATGAGTTAACTCCTGTTTCGAAATCTCTTCCGTCCTGATTTTGACAAAAATATACCTTTTTAGACTGCGCTCATCTATAGTAGCTCTAATAAATAGGTGAGTTAGGTTATAAAGTTAATCTTTGGTGCTTAAATCGGTAGTGAGTATTTGTGTTAGCTTTTTTTGATAATTAACAAAAATATAATCCGGTAACACTGAATATTTAAGTATTTTTGAACTGAATTAGTTCTCTGTTATATTCTTGTTAACATATTGATAACTTGTGTTTTACAACTATTTTAGCGGAATCGTTGCCAGATTGTTTAAAAACATAAGGATTGTGAGTGAATAATGGATATTTTGAAGAGAACAAGAAAGTGATTTTTTTTGATTAGATAATTCTTGATTAGGATATTTAGTGGATTTAAAAGGAATAGTTTTGCATTTAATAGTGAATTGTTCTCGAAATTAAATGGACTGTTATTTTAGTTAAGATGATACAAAAATATAAATAGAAGAGCATGAATAATAAGGCATTATTTGAGGTAAGTTGGGAAGTGTGTAATAAGGTAGGTGGTATAAATACCGTTGTTGCCACTAAAGCTGCCGTATTGGCTAAGGAATATAAAGATAATCATATTTTTATTGGTCCGGATATACTCAACGAGAAAGAAAATATAGAATTTATTGAAGATACAGACTTGTTTTTTGAATGGAGAAATCAGGCTGAATCTTTGGGCCTGAAAATACGATTAGGACGGTGGAATATCAATTCCAAGCCCATAACTATTCTGGTAGATTATACTCCTTTATTTGCAAAGAAGAATGAAATTTTTACCGACTTGTGGCAGAAATTCAAATTAGATTCTCTAAATGGCCAATGGGACTATATTGAACCGGCTATGTTTGGTTATGCTGCTGCTCAGGTTATTGAATCGTTTTCACGGTTTAATTATAGCGAGAATATTTCATTTGTGGCTCATTTTCATGAGTGGATGACCGGCTCGGGAATATTGTATTTAAAAGATAAAGCTCCCTATATTGCTACCGTATTTACCACTCATGCAACAATAATGGGACGGGTATTGGCAGGTAATAATATGCCATTATATTCCAAGTTATATGATTATTCCCCTCATCTTATTGCCAAGCAATTCAATATTACGGCAAAATATTCCATGGAGCGTATAGCTGCAGACCAGGCTGATGTTTTTACAACAGTTAGTGATATTACTGCCAAAGAATGTGAAGCCTTGCTTAAGAAAACTCCTGATGTGGTTACTCCCAATGGTTTTGATGATGGCTTTGTTCCCAAGGGACAGGAATTCAAAGAAAATAGAAAGAAATCCCAAGAGAAACTTGTGAAAGTGAGTGAGGCTGTATTGGGCTACCAATTAAATAATCCTTATTTTGTTGTTAATAGTGGCCGTTATGAGTTTAAGAATAAGGGTATTGATATATTTCTTGACGCCTTGAAAAAGATAAGTAATAAGCTGGATGCTGAAAGAGATATTGTTGCCTTTATTGCTGTGCCGGCCCATCATGCAGAAGCTGATGCAGATGTGCTTTTCCGATTAAACTCAGGTAAATATGGTGGCGATCCAAAGTTTATCACTCATCGCCTTTACGATATTGATAGGGACCCGATTATGCAGCGTATTGGTGAATTGGGATTCTCAAATTCACCGGAATCACGTGTTAAAATTGTATTTACACCTGTTTACCTCGACGGAGATGATGGTATTTTTGATATTTCGTATTATAATCTGTTGATAGGTTTTGACTTGAGTGTATTTCCTTCATATTACGAACCTTGGGGCTATACCCCTATGGAGAGTCTGGCTTTTAAAATACCTACTATTACAACCAATCTCGCAGGATTTGGACTTTGGATTGAAGAGGAAGTAGCAAAAGGGAATAATGCAGCCAAGGTAATTGAACGCTCCGATGATAATACGGTGGAAGTAGTGGAGAGTTTAACCGATTCCATACTCTACTATTTTAATTTGGGTGCTGAGGACGTAAGGAAAGTTCGCAAGCAGGCACAGAGCTTGTCTAAGACTACCTTATGGCCCAAGTTAATTCAATTTTATTATAAAGCTTATCGATTGGCAGAAGTAAAAGTTGGAAATAGGCATTTAGCCATTGAAGAGCATCTATTTCATCAGCAGGGGGTGAATTTTGGCCAACTAGTAAGCCAGACACCTATGTGGAAAAAAGCCTTGGTAAAACCCAACTTACCTACTAGCCTTAAGCCATTGGCAGAATTGGCAAACAACCTTTGGTGGACATGGAATTTTGAAGCAGCAATCATGTTCAAAAGTGTAAATCCTGTACTATGGAAAGAGATGGAATACAATCCTATTTCATTGATAGAATCCCTCAATATAGATCAGATTAAAGCATTGGAAGAGAATGCTGTTTTTATGGACAGAATGAATAAGGTTCATAAGGATTTTAAAAACTATATGGCGCAGAAAGAACATAATATTGGTGAAGCTATTGCCTACTTTAGTATGGAGTTTGGTTTGCACGACTCCATTAAGATATTCAGTGGCGGATTGGGAATTCTGGCAGGAGATTATATTAAAGAGGCTAGTGATAATAATATAAATATGATTGCGGTAGGTTTGTTATATCGCTATGGTTATTTTCGTCAGAAGATTACTCAATTTGGAGACCAGGTAGCAACTTTTAGTCCCCAAAAATTTGCCCATTTACCATTAAATCCTGTTCGGGATAAAGCAGGTAATTGGCTGAGTATTGGGATTTCGTTGCCGGGGCGAGTGTTAAGAGCAAAGGTGTGGAAAATAAATGTTGGTAGGGTAGCGCTTTATTTGCTTGATGCCGATATTGATGAAAACACCGCTGCTGACAGAAGAATCACCTATCAACTTTATGGTGGAGACCATAATAATCGTTTTTTACAAGAGTTGTTGCTGGGCGTTGGTGGGATTCGTTTGCTCGACGCCATAAAGGTAGAACCCGAATTATACCATTGTAATGAGGGCCATGCTGCCATGATAGGAGTGGAGCGGCTGCGGAAATATATCTCAGATTATAAGATGGATATAGCGCAGGCTACTGAGATGGTGCGTGCATCAACGTTGTTTACCACACATACTCCCGTTCCGGCAGGTCACGATCGCTTTGATGAAGATTTGCTGAGAGCCTATTTGCCTCATTATGCGGAGCGACTAAACATTTCGTGGGACGATTTTATGGCATTGGGCAGAGTAAATGCTAAAGACCATACGGAGAAATTTTCCATGAGTGTACTGGCAGCGCGTTTGTCGCAGGGGATGAATGGAGTTAGTAAGATTCATGGTCGCGTTACCCAAGAGATGTTTGCTGATATGTTCCCTGGATATTATCCCAATGAACTGTATATAAGCTATATAACTAATGGTGTGCATTTGCCTACTTGGGCTTCTAAAGATTGGAGCAGGCTATACACCCAAATTGATTCACATTTTTTTACTAATCAGGAAAAACAAGTCAATTGGGACAAAATTTATGAAATAGACGATAAATTTATCTTCGATTTGCGTGCCAAACAGCGTAAGAAATTGATGGATTATCTGCATCAACGTATCGAAGAAGATATGCAGGAGCGTAATGAATCGCCACGTTATATGATTGATGTTCTTAATAATCTTAAAGAGGATGTGCTAACTATTGGTTTTGCGCGTCGTTTTGCAACGTATAAGCGGGCTCATTTACTTTTCAATAATTTGGAACGGCTTGATGAAATCGTTAATAATCCTCAAAGGCCAATTCAATTTATTTTTGCCGGTAAGGCGCATCCTGCAGATAAGGCAGGACAGGATCTTATTAAAAAAATTGTTCAAATTAGTAAGATGCCCCAGTTTGTAGGAAAGATAATTTTTGTGGAGAATTATGATATTTCTTTAGCAAAACGACTTATTAGCGGTGTGGATGTTTGGCTTAATAATCCTACTCGTCCATTGGAAGCCAGTGGTACCAGTGGTGAAAAAGCGGTAATGAATGGAGTACTTAATTTTAGTGTACTCGATGGATGGTGGGCAGAAGGATATCGCGAAGGAGCCGGTTGGGCGCTTAGCGAAAAACGGATGTATGATGACCAAAGCCAGCAGGATATGCTTGATGCTTCGTTGATGTATAATATCTTTGAACAGGAGATAGCCCCTACATTTTATAGGAAAAATAGTGAGGGCATTCCTGAAGATTGGATTGCTATGATTAAGAAAAATATAGCTGATATTTCACCTCGCTTTACCATGAAGAGGATGTTTGATGAGTACAATAATAAGTATTATCAACCTCAGATAAAGCGATATAGAGAATTGGCAGAGAAAGATTTTTCCAAGATGAAAGACTTGGTCGCCTGGAAGGAAAGATTTACTGGCAAATGGAGCTCTTTTGATGTTGTTCATATTGATTATCCTGATTCCAACGCTGTTCCCATGAAATTAGGTGATAAGTTTACAGCTAGAGTGCTGTTGCGATTAGGAGATTGCGACCCTTCTGATGTTGGAGTAGAAATTGTTTTTGGGAATAAAGAAAATCAACAAATTAAGGCTGTTTCTGAAATGCAAGAACTTAAAATGAGTAAGTTCCAAGATGGAGTGGCACAATATGAAATACAATTACCCTTTTCAAGGGCAGGTGTATTCAACTTTGGTTTTAGAGTATTTCCCAAACATCCATTGTTGCCTCACCGTCAAGATTTTCCATTGATAAAGTGGATATAATAGTTAAAATGGTATAAATAGTGGAGGATAAGATAGTTAGACTAAATTAAATATCGGTTGGGCTATGTGTATTGCGGGTTTTTTAAACAATTAATTGTCAAATTTACAATAATTTTGCTTTCTTTCAACACGCTTCCAATTCAGGATACATCCCGTATTACATATAGCCTTTGTTCTCTGTCTGGGCTTCTCCTTCGTAGGTTTACTTCGGAGAAGGATCTTTTCTTCGGAGTAGGGCAGTCATACTCTTGCTGCAAAAGGAGTTGCGAGGGTTTTAGCGTTTTGCAGGATGTGTATGGCTGTTTTGGGTGGGAATAAATTCATTTTTTTTTTTCAATACATCACCGTTACTGTTCCCTTATAAATTCTTATTTCTCCTGTTTTGTCATTTTTCAAAACTGTTCCTGACATTGCTCTTATTCCTGCATTATTTTCAATAATTGTTTTTTGAATAGTTTCAATGTCTTTTACTCTTAAAAAACCTTGTTGTTTTATCAGTTCAAATCCAGTAAAGATTGCTTTTCTGTAATTAATTACTTCTTTTACCTGTGAAGGTTGTTTATTTTGTGATGCGAGTGCTTTATATAATTCATCTTGTGTGGTAATGATATTCTCAATTTCAGAACTATCTTTTGCTTCTTGTAAAACAACTGCATTTACCAACATTGCTTGATTTGGAATTGTCTTTGCTATTCCTTTTAATTCGCCAAGAGATTGAGATGCTTTACTCAACTGCCTAAGTATTTTAACAGTTTCAACCTTTTCTCTTTCAGGTGGTAATTTTTTTAATTTTTCTATATGTCCCATTTTATCCCATATTATTTAGATATGTCCCAAAAATACAAAAATAAGTCTATATTTCAAAATTGTGGTGTATTTTGTCTTACATTAAGCAGAACTTCTATATATAGGAGTTGAAGTAGGGAACCTTGCTTTTTTTTATACAACTTTTGTATAATAGTAATACCAATTTAATATCTAATTCACGATATTAAATTGGTATTACTATATTTCTTTTAGAAAAGAATATGGCTCGTAATAATATTTGCTTTTATGTAAAAAAGATGTTCTCTGTAAAGGCGTAGAAGAGTTTATTTCTGATCATCAGCATACCACTCGGCATAGCTGGTAGCCGTTTCGTGAAGCTTTACACTAAAAAGAGATACATTTTTGGGTAATGCAGCTTGTATCCGTTCGGCAAAATCAATTACCATATTTTCACAGGTGGGTTGATAATTTACTTTTGTAGTTCTGTCAAAAAGTTGATTGTTGCTGGTAAACCATTCTTTTGGACTTTCTGCATTTACTACAAAAGCATGGTCTAACGGTTTAGTAATAAGTTTATTTACAATTCGTTTTAAATCGCCAAAATCCATTACCATGCCTCGCTTGGGTGAGTTTTTGTCCCAATTGGGTATAGCGATAACTGTAACGGCCAATTTATAGGAGTGACCATGAATATGTTGACACAAACCATCGTAGTTAAGTAACGAATGAGCCATCTCAAATTCAAATTCTTTGGTAAGTCTTATCTTTGTCATTTCTTTATTAGTTTTAAGGTTTTGCTGAGTTTTCCATCGGTGCTGTTTACCTTTATAATATATATTCCTTTGCTAATAGTAGATAAGTTTAGCGTATAAATCAAATTGCTACTTTGTACTTCCTGTAGTTTCCTGCCGCTAAGGTCGTAAAGGGCAATGACAAAAGTGTGCGTATTGAAGCTGCCAAGCTTAATGTTTACGTTATTGTTGGCTGGATTAGGATAAATATCTACCACAAAAAATCGATTCATTTTTTTTATGGAAGTAGTGTTAAACCAGATGCTATCTACCCATTCCGGATGGTCTATAAAAGGATTTCTATTGTGCTGAATGCCATAAATAGCATTGTTTCTGTTAATTTCTTTTTGACTGACAGGGTCTTGAATACTCCACTGGTGTAATAGATTCAACTCCCATGGTTTCATTTGAGAACCGTGAACAGCGGCATTGTCTTTCCACCCATTATCTTGGAGGTAATAACGTACTGCCATATAAAAATAGGATCGAGCTACGTCACCTTTGTAGGCGTCGATGGGCTCGAATGCTGTTCCTGAATAGCCTGCGGTGGTATTAGGTCCTAATTTACTTCCGTTCATTGAGGTCCATGTAGGTGCGCTAACTTCTCCATAAGGATGGCTTGAACGCATACCATTTACTTTGCCATCAGTTGGGTATATATGGAAGAGATCCGTTTTCATGGGAGCTGCTTTGTTAAACCAACTTTGAGGAAAGGAGTGCTCTCTATTGTAACAGTCTCCCTCATGTTGATAAGATCCACATTGATTTGTAACGAATGTAAACTCGTAGGGTGGTGTGCCGCCGGGGATATCAGAATAGATATCCCATACTTTTCCATCATCAGGTCTTTTGTCAGTGGTTTGTACGGTTGTCCATATTTGGCTGTACGATACCGCAGTATGTCCTTTTATAATGTTGTGTAGGGCTAATTGTAAGGCGGTGCCATTTTTCCCATTGGCATTGTCGTAGTAGTGGGCCGGAATTTGAGCGTCGATTCTGCTAATGGTAAACAGTAGAATCAGTAGTAATAATTTTCTAAGCATAAAAGTATGGTTTATATAAATAGGGCGCAAAACTAATTAAAATAATGGCTTAATAGTGTTAAAAATAGTGCTGTGTATGGAAATCTGCTAATTTTTAAGTTTTTTTTGCATTGGAAGTTTGTCTGCCAAACAATTGCCTGATAATATTATGGGGTTTTTATTCTTTCTTTTGCAAGACAAATGATATGGCTGTAGAGCTGAAGTTTGTTGAGAGATTACAGTGTCAATAGCTGTGTAAATAGTTGATAATCAAATTATAAAATTAGATATTTAATTTGGGGATATGACATATTAATAGCAATAGATACAGAAAGCAGTCTCTCAGTATCAACCTCTGTCAAACTCCAATCGCATTCCTTTTACGGAAGTATTGAATTCGCCTTCATCATATACCAACTTCCCGTTGACAAAGGTTTTTAATACTTTGGATTTGAATTCTTTGCCTTCAAAAGGCGACCATTTTACCTTATAATAGATAGTGTCTTTCTCGACCTTCCATTTTTGGTGAATATCTACCACTACTAAATCGGCATAGTAGCCCTCTCTAATATAACCTCTTTGCTTTAGCTGAAAACAGTCGGCAGGTGCATGACACATTTTCTCCACAATTCGTTCGAGGCTTAGCTCTCCCCGATGATAAAATTCGAGCATGGCAACCAAAGAATGTTGTACAAGTGGTCCTCCCGATGGGGCTTTGAAATAACTGTTGTCTTTTTCCTCTTCGGTATGAGGTGCGTGATCTGTTGCCACTACATCGATACGGTTGTCAATAAGTGCATCAAGTAATCCTAATTGGTCTATTTTTGTTTTTATTGACGGATTCCACTTTATTTTAGTGCCGTATGATTTGTAGTCTTCATCGCAGAAACTTAAATGATGGACGCATACTTCGGCAGTTATACGTTTGTCTTTTAGTGGAATATCATTGTTGAATAAAGCGGTTTCCTTAAGGGTAGAGAGATGTAAAACATGTAATCGGGTATTGTATTTCTTGGCTAATTTTACGGCATAGGAAGAAGAGGTATAGCAAGCTTCTTCGGACCGTATTTCGGCATGTTTTTCGATAGGGACTTCTTCGCCATAGCGTTTCTTGTAAATTTTAATATTATTTTGAATAATAGTTTCATCTTCGCAGTGTGTAGCTACTAAACAAGGAGCTTGAGCGAAAATGGCTTCTAAGGTTTTGGTGTCGTCAACAAGCATATTCCCCGTTGAACTTCCCATAAATACCTTGATGCCACAAACTTTTGTAGGGTCGGTTTTGATTACTTCTTCCAGATTGTCATTTGAAGTGCCCATGTAGAAGCTGTAGTTAGCAATGGATTTATCAGCAGCATAATTGTATTTTTCTTCCAGTAGCTTTTGCGATAATATGGCAGGAATATTATTAGGCATATCCATATAAGAAGTGGTGCCTCCGGCAACAGCTGCTTTGCTTTCGCTGTGAATATCACCTTTGTATGTTAGGCCTGGATCCCTAAAATGTACTTGATCGTCGATGACACCGGGAAAGAGATAGTTTCCTTTTAAATCAATAATTTGGGCGTCAATATTAAGGTCAAAATTAGAAGTACTATCATAGATTTTTAAGATACGTTGCCCTTCAATAAGAACAGCGCCCTTAAATATAGTTCCTTCATTAACTATTTGTGCATTTTGAAGAAGAATCATAATAACTCGCTTTAGCTTGCAAAGCTAATCATAATTTATGGTAATATTAAAATGAAAAAATAGTTTTATCTGTACTATATGCTCTTGGATTACAACAGTTAAAAGGGGTTATGGCCTATTTCTATAAAGTTGTTTGTACATAAACAAAAAGCCTCTACAGATTACATCCGTAAAGGCTTCATTTTCAATTGTCGGAGTGACAAGACTTGAACTTGCGACCCCTTGACCCCCAGTCAAGTGCGCTACCAACTGCGCCACACCCCGATAGGAACTAAATTTATTTAGTGTCGAGGCGCGAAAATACTATATTTTTTAACTGCTTTCACTATTTTTTATGGATTTTTTTGCCAAGTCTTTTTACTTATTGAATACTTGATAATTAGTGATTAGAAATGACCAATTGGTAATTATTTATATCAGGCCGAAGAATAGATGCAGGTAAATTTTCCTTCTGCTTTCCTCCATTGGCATAAAAGAAAATCCTATCTTTGAGGCCTTATAAATGGAGTTGTAAAATAACGAATTGTCTATAAGTAAAGGGAATAGTATTGAATGAATAGTAGTATTTAAGTCTAATATTTACAAGCGAATAGAATAGAAACAAAACCTCATGAAGCTATCAATAATTATTGTTAACTATAATGTAATGCATTTTCTTGAGCAGTGTCTTAATAGCGTAATGGAAGCTATTAAAACGATTGAGGCGGAGGTTATTGTTGTGGACAATAATTCTGTTGATGGCTCTTTACAGATGTTGTCAGAGAAGTTTCCTGACTTGATATTGATTGCCAATAAGGACAATAGAGGTTTTTCTAAGGCTAACAATCAGGGGATTAGAGTTTCTAAAGGAGAATATGTATTGCTATTGAATCCCGATACGATAGTGGAAGAAGACACTTTCGTTAAAGCTTTAGCTTTTATGGATCAGCATCCCGATGCCGGTGGCTTAGGGGTTAAGATGCTCGATGGAAAAGGACGTTTTCTCCCTGAATCGAAGCGTGGTTTGCCTACGCCGGCAGCTGCTTTTTATAAGATGTTTGGCTTCTCTAAGCTTTTCCCACAGAGTAAACGTTTTGCTTCTTATCATCAAGGACATCTTGATGCCGATGCAATACATCAGGTGGAAGTTTTGTCGGGAGCTTTTATGCTTATGAGAAAGCAAGCCCTTGATAAAGTCGGACTCCTGGATGAAGATTTTTTTATGTATGGTGAGGATATTGATTTGAGCTATAGGCTCTTAAAAGGAGGATATAAGAATTATTATTTTCCCAAAACAAGAATTATTCATTATAAAGGGGAAAGTACAAAGAAGAATACCGTTAACTATGTGTTTGTTTTTTATAATGCCATGGTTATTTTTGCTAAAAAGCACTATTCCTCCGAAAATGCAAAACTCTTTAGCTTGCTAATAAATACAGCAATTATTTTTAGGGCAATTATTTCTTTGCTGGCATCAACATTTAAAAAACTATTAGTTCCATTTATTGATTTCTGTCTGATATATATGGGCGTATTTCTAACAGCAAAATATTGGGGTCAATATATTCTGGGAGGACAATATTCTTATCCGGCATTGTTTTTATATGTTTTTATTCCCATTATTATTATTTTTTGGCAAGTTGTAATTTATTATTCAGGCGGCTATGACAAGCCCATTAAACCATTAAAAATTATAGGAGGACAATTAGTTGGGAGCCTGTTGGTTCTTGTGATTTATGCACTGCTGCCGGAATCCTATCGCTTTTCACGAGCTTTACTTTTATTTGCCTCATTATGGTCGATAATGATAATGTTATTGTGGAGATTGTTATTTTTTTCTTTGGGTTTTAAAAGCCTTAAGATGGGGAATAAACTAACAAAAAATATTGCGGTGGTAGGAGAGGAGCAGGAGGCACGAAGAGTACTTGATCTGATCAAAAAAACAGCTATTGACGCTTCTGCTGCCTCTATTATTATTAGTGATGAGGTTTCTGTTGTAAAAGATAATTTGATTTTAGGCAATATCAGACAGTTGTCGGAGATTGTGAATATTCATAAAATAAATGAGTTGATATTCTGTGCCAAAAGTTTACAGTCTGCAGAAATTATTAATTTGATGACCCAGCTGAAGTCCACCCCGTTAGAATTTAAAATCGCTCCGCCAAAACAAATGTTTATTATTGGCTCCAATTCGATTAATACTTCTAGCGACATTTATTTTATCGAAATGAATGCCATTAATAAGGAGAGTAATAAACGCTATAAACGACTTTTTGATTTTAGTATTAGCTTAACTCTTATTTTACTATTTCCACTGCATTTCTTTTTGTTTAAATATCCACTTCGGTATCTGAAGAACTTATTTGTGGTCTTGTTAGGCTATTATACTTTTGTTGGTTTGGACAGTAATCTGGATGGTGTATTGTTGCCTAATATGAAAAAGAGTATTCTTCATCCTTTGGATATGATGAATTATAATGGTGTAAATCAGGATGTTGTTGATCTTAATTTAGTTTATGCCAAGAATTATAAAATAAGGAATGACCTTATTATTTTATTCAAATCCTTTCGAAAATTAGACCGTAAAATTTGATTTGTCCTAAACAAATATTTTTGTAATATTGTAGAGTTAAAATAGCAGCAAATCACAATAATAAATAATCATGTTAAAAAGTATGTCCATGCGAAAATTTTCTAAATTCATTGCAATTATTGCTCTTTTTTTGATGGGAGCAAATACCCTTAATGCCCAGCTGAACTTTCTAAGTGGTTTGGAGGGGGGTACTTATCAAGCTTTGGCCAATGATATTAAAGGAGCGTCTAAACAAGAGATTAATGTTCTTACTTCTCAGGGGAGTGTTGATAATTATAAACGGCTTATAAATGATGATAATAACATTTATGTAACTTTTTTACAATACGATGTGTTGCTTGCCAATGAGTTACAGAATCCTGATTTGAGAAAAAATATTCGGGTACTATTGCCTATGTTTTTGGATGAAGAAATTCAGATTATCACTAAAAAAGGTTCAGGGATAGAGAATCTGAAAGACTTAAGAGGGAAGAAAGTAGCGGTAGGTACTCGAGAACAAGGTACTTTTGTTACTGCTCAAACCATTAAGCAAAGAACTCAAACTGCCTGGATTGATGTGGTAATGAATTCAAATGATGCTTATAAGGCATTGCTTAAAGGTGATATTGATGCCTATTTTTATGTTGGTGGTGTGCCGGTAGCTTCTCTAGTCGCTCTGGGAAAAGATGCTCCGATACAGTTAGTAAATATTAAATCCAAGGCGTTAAGTGATATTTATACTTCAAAGAAAATTAGAAAAGGAACTTATCCATGGCAAACTACTACCGTTAAGACTTTTGCTGTTCCTACTATTGTTGCGGTAAATATTAAGGACATGAGTAAAGATACTCAGCGTAAATTAAATCAACTGTTAAAAGATACAGAAAAAGGTTTGAAAGGTTTTCAAAAAACAGGTCATCCCAAATGGAAAGATGTTTCCACAAGAAATCAAGCTATTGATTGGCCATTTTATTATATGCGCCCTGTCGTAGATTAATGATATCCTGATTTAGGGAAATAGAATTAATATTCGAAATGAAAATAAAAAAGCCATGGAGTAATTCATGGCTTTTTTTTTAGGGCTAAGCAATACCATTAATTGTGAATGCCATGGGCTTTAAAAACCTTATTTGTTTTAAATAATTTGCCGGCTGTTTGTACCATTCTATCCTGATTATTACTCTGCTCATAATAAGTCCCGTTACTATATAGGTCTCTAGCCAATAATGCTTTAAAATTATTGAGAATATATAATTTCGATTTATTGATATACTTGCCATTGGGTTTAATTTTGTATTTTACTAATGCTAAATCTTCAATGGCTTTGAGGTTTTCTTCATTTGGATGAAAATGGTTTCTGAAAGAGGAATAATTAGGATATTGTTTCTTAAGGTATTCCAAATGTTCGTCGAAATATAATCCTGTAAAATAGTTGATAACGCCATAGCGGCTTAATTTATTGAGATAAGGAGACTGGTAGCTGGTATCTAGAGGGATAAATATGTCGGGCATAATTCCTCCACCTCCATAAACGAGCCTTTTGTCGTGCGTATAATATTTCATGGAATCGGGGAAGTGGATGCTATCAGCAGTATAAAGCTCTCCGTGTTTAAAACGTAATGCCAAGTCTTGATTGTAAAGTTGAGCTCCTTTGGAATAAGATTTTTGAATGCATCTTCCTGATGGGGTATAATAATGTCCTGTAGTTAGTCGTATGGCTGATCCATCGGGGAGACGGTAGTTTCGCCCTACCAAGCCCTTGCCAAAAGAGCGGCGTCCAACAACTAATCCACGATCCCAATCTTGCATTGCACCGGCAAAAATCTCTGATGCCGAGGCCGAATTTTCATCAATGAGAATTATCAAACGTGCCTTGTCCATTTGTCCTCCTGCTGTTGCCTTATATTCCGTTCGTTGTGAGTGTGCTCCTTGGGTAAAGACAATAAGTTTACCATCATCAAGAAATGAATCGGCAAGCCGGATTGAGGAAATCATTAGCCCACCGGGATTCCCTCGCAAATCGATAATGATATTTTTTATTCCTGACATTTGCAACTGCATTGCTGCAATTTGAAACTCCAAATTAGTACTTCGGCTAAAACTGCTGATTTTGATATAAGCAGTATTCCTATTGATTAGGTAGTTGCTAACTATTGTGTTGATGGGTATCTGCCCTCGTTTGATAGTATAAGAGTGGATGCTGTGATCACTATGCCGCATAATTGTTAGCTTTACCGGACTACCTGTTTTTCCCCTTAATCTTTTAGAAAAAAATTGGTTGCTGATGGCCTTGCCGACAACGGATTCTCCATTAATTGTAATTAACTTATCTCCGGCTTGGAGGCCGGCTTTGTCACAGGGTCCCTCTTTTACGGTATTTAGTATTATTAGCGTATC
The DNA here is from genome assembly GCA_015493685.1 of Bacteroidales bacterium. Taxonomy (GTDB): domain Bacteria; phylum Bacteroidota; class Bacteroidia; order Bacteroidales; family UBA1556; genus UBA6267. The sequence goes on along the minus strand of WGCS01000286.1, from coordinate 26,447 downwards.
ATTAAGAATTTGAAAACGAATACCTATACCGGCAAAACTACTGTTAATCATCTCATTACTCTTTTGTAATGATGATCTGCTCAGGTATTTTGAATGGGGATCTAATTGTTTTATCATGGCTTTTACAGCTGCCGTAGTGATGGCAGCAGCATCAATTGTATCCACATACTGAGTCTCAATAAGTTTTAAACTTCTGTCAAGTTTTTTAAAGGTAGATTTGTCTTTTTGTGCCCACAGGCTACTGCTAATACTTAGCAGTAAAAGAAGGTAAAAGTATTTCATCTGTTCAATATTTTCGTTTTTCAGCACTTGGCTATAGCCACTATTGCTGATTTAATAATGTTGTTATCAATAGTTTATTTCTTATTTATTTTAAATTGCTAAAAAGCAATTTAAAATAAATAAGAAATTCTATAATAAAGAAAAAATACTAGAACAGAAATGGAATTCTTATACCAACACTTGTATTATCGACAGTGGTAGTAGAAGTACTGATAGATAGGCAAGTGGTCGCTATAACCACCATAATAGGTGCGTCCATAAGTTCTTGCAGGTACTTTGGTGCCGTCTTTATCAGTGTGTAATATCCAATCTGGTCTAAATATATTAATTTGATTGTCTTTAGTTTCTAAACCGCTTGTAGCATTTAATAAGGCATTGGAAATAATCATTTGATCAATCATATTCCATTCATTGGTTTTCCAATAGTGATAGGAGCCAAGTCCTTGTTGGTCTTCAATGCTGGCCATATTATACAGAAAAGGGGTGGCTCGGTGAATATCTGCTGTGGCAGCAAGTGTTTTTTCTATGCTATGGTTATTGGTTTCGTCGTTAAAATCACCAAGAATAATTATTTTTGCTTTGGGATTTACTTTGAATAAAGAATCTACGGCCTGGCGCAATACTGAGGCGGCTAAATTTCGTTTAGGTTCCGATTTTTCCATTCCACCTCTTCGCGAAGGCCAGTGATTAACAAAAACATTTAATGTGTCTCCTGCTGCGCTAAGTCCTTTTGCATAAAGTATCTCTCTGGTTTTGAAATTGGGATTGCTTTTCATGCTTACCTTATAAAAGTTTTTGCTAATAAGCTTAAAAGTCTTTGGATTGTAGAGTAGAGCACAATCAATTCCACGCATATCAGGACTTTCTCTGTGGACTATCTTGTAATGGGCTTTCTGTAATTCAGGACGAGAAATTAAATCGTCAAGGACACGTTGGTCTTCAATCTCTACCAACGATATTAAGTCAGGAAAATGTTTTGGATTTATTTGCTGTAATACGGTTGCTATCTTATTTTCTTTGTCCCAGTAGCGCTTTGAATTCCACTCTTTTCTTCCGATGGGGAGAAACTCACTATCGCGTTTGCCGGGGTTATGAATGGTGTCAAAAAGATTCTCAACATTGTATTGAACTACTAAAAAACTTTTTTTACATTGATTTTTTTGAGCATAACTAAAACTATAACTAATTGTCAGTAATGCAATTAATAGGGTACTTACTGTTGTTTTCATGATGGGTTTTTACTTATAAATAGTCTTTAAAATGAGTTAAATTTCTTCGGTCTTTTTTTGTTGGGCGACCTAAACCGTGTTCTCTATATTCATAGTTTCGGCTTTTTACTGTTCTTAATTTGTCATATTCTTCCTGGGGCGTTTGGTCGAGCATAAAATCTTTTACCAAGGCTGCTCCCATGCGTTTTTCGCTAAGTTGCAATACCTTGAGATGAAGGTGTATGGCTTCTTTTCTGACATCAATGCACTCGCCAATATTAATCTCGCGAGAAGGTTTTACGGCCTTTCCTCCAATACTTACCTTGGAACTTTTACAAGCTTCAGTAGCCAGCGAACGACTTTTGAAAATTCGTACCGACCATAGCCATTTGTCAACTCGTACGCCCATTATTTTCCTCTAAAATATAGCTCTATGGGTATTCCTGTAAAGTTAAAATGTTTACGCATCTTATTTTCAATAAATCGCTTATAAGGCGGTCGGATATACTGTGGTAGATTGCAGAAAAATACAAATGCCGGATAGGCCAGTGGCAATTGGGTAATGTATTTTATCTTTATATATTTTCCTTTTACAGCCGGTGGTGGGTAATTCTCAATCTCTTCTTGCATAATAGTATTAAGCTTAGAAGTAGTTATTCGTGTGCTTCTGCGTTCATAAACGTCTTTTGCCAAATCTAAGGCGCGCAATAGTCGTTGCTTATTTACCACAGAAGTAAATAAAATTGGCACATCGGTAAAAGGAGCTATTTTATCATAAATGGCTTCTTTGAATTGTTTGGTGGAGTGGGTGTCTTTTTCTATGGTGTCCCACTTGTTGACTACGATAACTATTCCCTTGTGGTTTCGTTGAGCTATTTGAAATATCGACATATCTTGACTCTCAAAGCCATTCTGGGCATCAATCATTAGCAATATTACATCGGCATTTTCAATGGCTCTTATGGAACGCATGGTAGAATAGAATTCAACATTCTCTTTTACTTTCGCTTTTTTACGTATCCCCGCTGTATCAACCAATAGGAAGTCAAAGCCGAAACTGTTGTATCGCGTATATAAAGAGTCGCGTGTGGTGCCGGCAATATCGGTTACAATATTTCTTTCCTCACCCATAAGGGCATTAATTAAAGATGATTTGCCCACATTGGGGCGACCTACAACGGCTAGTTTTGCTATTCCTTCAGGATAGATACTTTCAAATTCGGTGTCGAAGTTTGCGACAACAGCATCTAGCAAATCGCCTGTGCCACTACCATTGATGGAAGAAACCTCAAAGAGCTCACCTAGCCCCAATGCGTAAAATTCACTGGTCTCAAAACTTCTTTTTGTATTGTCAACTTTGTTTACTACAAGATAAACAGGTTTTTTCTGGCGTCGTAATAAATCGGCAACTTCTTCGTCAAGAGGATGAATGCCAGCACTTACATCAACCAAAAAGAGGATGCTGTCGGCCTCATCAATGGCTAAGTTTACTTGCTTTCGTATTTCTCCTTCAAAAATATCATCGGAGCCTTTCACATAGCCTCCTGTGTCAATTACGGAGAATTCTTTTCCGTTCCATATTGATGTGCCGTAGTGGCGATCGCGTGTTACCCCGCTGCTCTCTTCTACAATGGCTTGCCGACTTTCAACTAAACGGTTGAATAAAGTGGATTTGCCCACATTGGGTCGTCCTACTATTGCTAATATATTTCTCATACTGTTATTATTGTCCAATTTGGCTGCAAAAGTACGGTTTTTATAGGTCTTATGGTCGATTGTTTTTCAGTGCTTTTGTTAAAATTGCCTATTTTTAGCTTATTTCTTTATTTTAAAGAAGGATAATTGCGGATAATGAGTTTCGTAAGTTGGTTTAGGAAAGAGAATCAATTGATTATTGTTGGAATTATAATCCTGATTATGCGACTGTTCACTAATATTATTTAACTATTATGGTCAAATAGAAAGGAGATTTGCAAAATATTATTCTTGTAAATCTCCTTTAAAATTAAATTGAAGTATTGGGTGCTAAAATGTTGCTTTTAAAAGCTTAACCCATTTTTCGATTCTTTTGTTTGTAATATCGTCATCATCATTGTCGAGGTCCAAAGCCAAGCCTCTAAATTGTCCATTATGTAGGGCAAGAGAATCGGAAAAATCGTAGCCTTCGTTCGCCCATTCGCCTACTAAGCTTATGTTGTGATTTTTAATGTTAGAATATACTCTTTCCATTCCATCCACAAAGTTATGAGGATAATTAATCTGGTCACCCAAACCAAATAAGGCTACTTTTTTTCCAAAAAAGTCTACATTATCAATATCCATTTGATGAAATAATTGATACCACTTATTATCTTCAGTAACATCTTCCCAATGTTCGGCTCCAACAGTAGAACTTCCCAATATTAAATTTTCGTAGTAAAACAAATGCTTGGGCTGGGTCACACTTAAATCAATAAGGTCAATTTCGTCTTCGTTGAAATATTGCTTGATTTTATTGGCGGCTTTTTCTACATTGCCCCCTTTGGGCCAAAAAAACAATCCTATTTTTTTCTTCATAGCTTTATATATTTATAGTTAATACTATCTTATTCTAGTGCTAAAATACTGAATACCAACAGTATATCTAATGTTAGATTAATAACTCAAAGATAGTAAATTTTTGTATGTACCGGTCCTATTTTTTATTAAAAGTGAATAGAGGTAATTATGAAGATAGGGCAAATTGTTTCATTGTATTATACTTTTCAAATGGCGTATCTAGTTTGCTGTTTTTTACAATGTTTTATACCAATAACACGTTTAAGTAAGTAAAATTATTCTTGTATAAGTAGTTTGTTTTCAATAGCTTAATTGGTGTTATTTGGGAGCTCTCTTTAAAAGATATAAAGCGATTATTGAGAAGATGATATTTGGAATCCACACCGCCACGAAAGGGGACAGGGTACCGTAAGTGGCAAAGACGGTCGATATTTGCATAAAAATAATATAAGTAAAGCTAAGTACAATGCCAAAGGCTAAATGAAGTCCCATGCCGCCACGTATTTTCTGACTTGATAGGGAGGCGCCTATAAGAGTAAGTATAAGGGTGGCAAAAGGGAAAGCTATTCTGCGGTATTTCTCTACTAAATAAAATTTAATATTTTCAGAGCCTTTGATTCGTTCTTTTGTGATAAATTTATCCAACTGGAAATAATTCATAACATCCATATTGACAAGCTGGTCGGAATAATCACTGGGGATAACATTAAAATGCTCAATGAGGGTATCTCCATGTTTAAAATCTTGTTTCCCATGGTCAAATCTTCGAATGGTATAATTAATAATTTTCCAATTGTGGGCGAGGGTGTCGTAAATTACATACCTGGAGTTTAATTTAAATTTAAGTGTTTCTCCATTAAATTTCTCCCAGGAAAAGTCATAGCCTCTCATTGCTTGATTGTCAAATCGTTCTACATAAAGAAGTTCGCCGGGTTTATTTTGGATATGAATATTGCGTTTGGTGTTATAATGTGTTTGAAAAATATATTTATCCTCAAATCTGTTTTTGATTACATTGGTTTGAGGTATAAGGAAATTTGCCAAATAGAAGGATAATATACCAATAAATGTTGCCGATATCATGTAGGGGCGTAGTAGCCGGTGAAAACTAATGCCACTGCTGAGTATAGCCACAATTTCAGTATTATAGGCAATTTTTGAGGTGAAGAATACTACCGCTATAAAGGTAATTAGCGGGCTAAACATATTAGTGAAAAAGGGAATGAAAGTAAGGTAATAGGAAAAAATAATTTCATGTAAAGGGGCATGATTATTAATAAAATCATCAATTTTTTCAGAAATATCGAAAACAATTACGATTAGAATAATTAATCCTATTGTGAAGAAAAATGTTCCTAAAAATTTCCTAATAATATACCAATCAAGTTTCTTCATATTTGTGCAAAACTACTATAAAACTGTTTTCTTTCAACCTGTGATTTTAGCGATTTGTTAAATAAGTTTGTATTGTTTTCCGGGTAGTGTTTTTACGAGGCCTTTAAATTCTAGAGAGAGTAAAATAGCTGCCGTTTTAGACATGCTAAGTCCGCTTTCAATACTGATAGTATCGATGGCGTTATTTTTATTTATTTCCATATTGTCTAATATAATACGCTCATTATCATTTAGATCTACAAATAATTGTTTTTGGGTAGTGCCAATAACAGTTTCTTTTTCCCAATTCAAAAGTTTTTTGATGTCATCGGCAGAATTAATAAGTTGTGCAATATTTTTTTGGATAAGGTAGTTGCAGCCAATGGAATTTATATCAGCCGGTCGCCCCGGAATTGCCAATACGTCTCTATTATAATCAAAGGCTAAATGAGCTGTTATTAATGAGCCGCCTCTTTTTTTGGATTCAACGACCAAAGTGGCATCAGCCATGCCGGCAACTATCCTGTTGCGTTGGGGGAAGTTAACTCTGTCGGGAATAGTTCCTTGGCGGAACTCAGTGAGTATTCCTCCGTTTTCCTGCATTTGATCTGCGTATTTTTTATTTTGTTGTGGGTAAATTCTATCCAGTCCATGTCCCAATACTCCCACTGTTGGTAGATGATATTTTAATGCCGCGCGATGACTGCAGGTGTCAATGCCATAAGCTAGTCCACTTACAATAAGAGTATCGCTGCCGCTAAATTCACTTAATATATTTTCGCATATTTCAAGACCATATTCGCTGGCTTGTCGTGTGCCTACAACTGATAATACTTGCTGTGCATTGAAATTTACATTGCCTTTAAAATAAAGTAGCAGTGGACTGTCAGCGCAGTGTTTTAGCCGATTTGGATAATTATCCTCAAGAAAGAAAATAGCTTGTATGTTGTTTTTTATGATAAATTCCACTTCTCGCTCTGCTAATTTCATTTCCTGATGGTTCTTTATCGAATTAATAACTCGATTACTAATACCAGGTATCTTTCGCAAACTTCTGCTCGATTCCTTAAATATAGCTTCAACACCACCACAATAGGCTACTAATTTTTTTGCCGTAATAGCTCCTATGTCGGGCAAAAGGGTAAGGGCAATCTGATACTGTAGATGGCTATTCATGGTTTTTGTAGTATTGAATTTTCTTGTAAAAAGATAGGTTAAAACAAAGATTTAATCCTCTTTTTCTTTTTTTACCTCAGGGTTCTCATGGGGTTCTTTATCTTGATACAAGAAGCGTTTTATTTTTTTTGTAGGCGTTTTGATAAATGGTTCCTTTTGCTCAAAAATATTACTTAAACGGGAGAACTTATTAACTTCATCGTTGACATTCTTTCTTATGTTAGTAAGGATTTTACCAGCTTCTTTTTCTGCTTCGTTGGCCTTATCCTTGAGGTTTTTAAAGCTTTTATTTATTTCGTCGTAATTGAGTTCCACACGGGCAACAATTTTTCCTTTTAGCTCATAGACTAATGATTCCAAAACCCATTCACTCTTATTAATGGCTGCCTCAATCTCTTCTGGAAATATATTCTCGCCACTTGGGCCTAGTATCATATTTTTTATACGGCCTTTTATGAATAGGTAATTTTCTTTGTCAAAAATACCTGTATCACCGGTTTTGAAACCTCCGTCTTCGGTAAATACTTGTTCGTTTAATTCATCAGCTTTATAATAGCCTTTCATGATATTGGGGCCATAAGCGATAATCTCTCCTTCGCCTGTCTTGGGGTCTATATTAATAAGCTTAAGAGTAACTCCTATTACAGCAGGCCCTGTGGATCCTATTTTGCATTTTCCGGGTGTGGTGCCAGCCAAAAGAGGTGAGGTCTCTGTAAGTCCATAGCCTATGGCATAAGGAAATTTGGCCTCGTATAAAAATTGTTCAACATCATGGTCAAGTTTTGCTCCTCCTATACCAAAAAATTTCAATTCTCCACCAAAAGTAGCCATTAAACGTTTTCCTGCTATACGATGGAAGAAACGGCGTATCGGTGATAGGCTGTAAAGAAATTTCTTTATGGGAGAATTGGTAAGCTCAGGGCGTACTTTCGATTTGTAAATCTTTTCCATTATTAATGGAACAGTGAGCATTATTGTTGGCTTTACTTTTTTCAATGCCGGCATTAATACCGCTGCTGTTGGAGGCTTTTTTATATAGTGTATTGAGGCAGCATGAGTTACAGGGAATATATTCCCCAAGGTAAATTCCAATGTGTGTGACATGGGGAGAATGGACAAGAATCTATCTTTCTCGGTAATGGCATAGGTGTCATAACCTTGTATTGCATTGGAGACTAGATTTTTGTGCGTTAGAACTACTCCTTTTGATGTTCCCGTTGTCCCACTGGTATATATAATAGAGGCGATGTCTTCGGGTTTTATATTGGGGAGGACAAATTGCTTGATGGCTTCTGAATGTTCCAAACAAAAACTCTTAAAGTTGCTTTCTTTTTTGGTTTCTCCATGCTGATGAATATGCATGGTGAAATCTTTGAGGAGAATGATTGTTTTGCCAATTATAGCGCCTTCGATATAGAGCTTGCGGTATAATGAGGATGAGATAAAAAGTACTTCTGCCTCAGAATGTTGCAATATGTTTTCTACTTCTTTGGCTGAGAAATCGGGTAATATGGGTACTGCAATTGCTCCTATGCTTACAATGGCAAAATAGGAGATGAGCCAGTTGGGACTATTTTCGCTCCAGATGGCAACTTTTGTTCCTTTGCTTACCCCATGTATGCTTAGATGATAAGCTAGTCTTATAACTTTTTCGTTGAATTCTTTATATAATATATATTCTTCTCCAACAAAACATAGCGCCGGATTATTAGGGAAATCGTGGGCCGCATTCTCTAAAAATTTATATAAATTGAGATTGTCAATTTGACTTAAATCATACATACTTGTTTTCACGTTTAGTTCTAGTTCTTTGCAAAGATAATTTATTTTTTCCTCTTTTTACTTCTCCTTTGATATGCTTATTGGGAATCAAGTTTGTTTTTAACGTTTCTTAAACATATTTCTGTTATGGGAAATAGATAAAATAAAAAAGCCTCTCCTTAAATTGTTTAAAGAGAGACTTTCAGAAAAATTATTTCTTGTTAAAAGAGGATTATCCAACTTCAACAATTACTTCTTCGCTTTGCCATAAACCATGCTTTGTGCAATAGGCATTAGCTGTAAGCTTAAGTTTTTTCTTGGGAATAATATAGAAATCGACTTCCACATTGGTAGGCTCATTACCCATAGCGCCTGCAGTGAAATGGGTTTCTGCTAAGAAACGTTCGCCATCCCATAGCTGGATCCACTGAATATAGTGGTCAAAATCATCGGGATGTTTATATTGGTCTCCAACACGTACTCTTACTTTAAATTTCTCACCAACAGTGGCTTTTGAATCACATAAAACAAATGCTGAGTGACGGTCGATGTAATCTTTTTTTGATTCTCTTTCGATCTCCGAAATGTCTTGATATTTATTTATTTTCATAATGTAATTATTTGAAGGGTTATTAATACAATTAATTAGTTTAGTAAAAGAAGAGTCAAAGATAGTCTTCTTTTACTAAACTTTTTTGTTTTTAAGCTTTTTTAGCTAAATAGTCTGCTACACCTTTGTGTGATGCTACCATAGCTTCTTCTCCGGGTTTCCAGTTGGCAGGACAAACTTCTCCATGTTCTTCGAAGAATTGAAGGGCGTCAACCATTCTGATAGCTTCGTCAATGCTACGGCCTAAAGGCAAATCATTGATTACTGTGTGGCGTACAATGCCCTCTTTGTCTATCAAAAATAATCCTCTATAGGCTACAGGCACTCCTTTGAAAGTGGAATTTCCTTCTTCATCATAATCGTATTCTCCGGCTAGTACTCCATAGTTCTCTGCAATAGTTTTGCTTAAATCAGCAACTAAAGGAAATTTTACTCCTTTAATCCCACCATCTTTTAATTCGGTGTTTAACCATGCCCAATGTGAAAACTCTGAGTCGATTGAACAGCCTACTACGGCTACATTTCTTTTTTCAAACTCTTCCATCTTCTCTTGAAAAGCTAAAATCTCTGTTGGGCATACAAAAGTGAAGTCCAATGGGTAAAAGAAAAAGATTACATGTTTTTTGCCTAGGTATTGCTCTAAAGAGAATCCTTCGGTGATTTCTCCACCATTGATAACGGCATTAGTACTAAATTTTGGGGCTTTTTTTCCAATTAAATTTTCCATCTTGAAATTAAATTTTACTTGTTTATATTCTAATTAATTGTCTGTTCGTAATCTGCATTCTGCACATATTCCTTTTAAGTAGTAATGAGATTCAGTAATGAGGCTTCCTTTCAACGACTCAATCAGTGGTTGGGTATTGGGGATGTTAAAGTCAGATACTTTCCCACATACATTACATTTAAAATGACCATGAAAGCTAGTGTCAGCGTCATAGCGCGTTTCATTATCTTCGATGTTTATTACCATTACTAAGCCGTGTTTTTGAAATAGCTTGAGTGTATTATAAACCGTCGTTTTTGATAGTGTGGGAATTTCGGGTGATAATTGTGTATAGATATTCTCCACTGTAGGATGCTCGTAACTTTTGGCTAAAATTTCAAAAATTTTTAGTCGTTGAATGCTTGGCTTTATGCCCGCGTCCCTTAAGTATTGCCCTACATTTTCTATCTTTAATAACATTCTGTTTTCAGATTTGTAACGATTGCAAATTTATACTAATTTCAAATATGATTTACATAAATAATTTAAATTTTCTTAAATAACAGCTAAGTTGTTAATTTTTAGGTGCTTAAAAAAATGTGTATTTTATTGTAACCTATTGCTCTATTATTAGTTATATTATTTATTCGATTTAGGGATATGGTATTTTTTGTATTTTTGTCTCGGAATATTTATGCTCAATTATCAATGGATATTAATAAAGAACATGCGTAGTAAAACAATAATAATCAGTATTTTAATATTTTTAGGTGTCTATTCTATTAATCTCAGGGCGCAAACTGTTTACGGTTTTGATGAAGCTTGGAATGTTAGTGCTTATGTGGGCTCTTCCAATTTTCATGGTGATTTGTCGGATAATACCAATAGCTTTATGAATAATACGCCCTTTAGTAAATATTTTTATCAGGATAGGAGAATGGGGGTGGGAATTTATGTTGATAAGATGTTTACTAATGTTTTTGGTGTAAGAGGCATCTTGATGTACTCTTCGATGAAAAGCACCAAAGAATCAGTGAAAAAATATTTTACCGGTGATGTATATGAATATTCTTTGGCAGCTTATGTTGATTTGACTAACCTATTTCTTGGACATGACAGGCATCGTTTGTGGGATGTTTATACTTTTGTAGGAATAGGCTATAGCGAAACAAGGGCTTTGGCTTATAATATGAAAACGGGAGATGTTATTGGCAGTACAGGATATCGTATTGTTAAGCCTGGTCGTGGGCCACAACGTATGACAGAAGTTGTCATTCCTGCCGGGCTTGGAGTTAAGTATAAGTTTACTAAATCTGCCAACGTTTTTGTTGAATTTACAAGGCATTTTGTGCATACTAGTAAGTTGGATGCTTATCCGGTGGAAGGAACCACTTTTGAGAGTCTTGGTTTAATTAGTCTTGGCTTAAGTTATGATTTTACGCTGCCGGCACATTGGCATACGCAACGCAATCCTCGTTATAACGGTAAATCCCCTGATCCTTCCATTAGGGCTTACAATAAAAAGAATCATGTTGTGATGAAAACGAAGGCTTATAAAAGAGCTAAAAAAATGCGCCGTAGGTATGGCAGAAAACGATTTAGACATCATCGTTGGTAAAGTCATTAACTATTAAGAATAGTTGTATTCCCAAAATAGGGTATTTGCTGTATGTGTGATATAAACGGTAAATAGCTTTTTATCTCAATTTAGCCATCAAATAATGTATAAGTTATTTGTCTTTTGTTCTGCTTTTATTTAGTTTTCTTTTCTTGCTTATGACTATGCAATGAAATTGAAAGGCGCAAAATTTTGAAATGAAAGGCGCATGACAAGTTTGTTTTCCGGCTATAGTTTTCCATTGCGCGTATTTCTACTCTTCTTGATGAATAATGTGAAAATTAACATTGAAGTTTACGAACAGCAAAGAAGCTTAAAAGCATTGAAACACTAATGAGTATAAATACCAGATTGAAACCCCAGAATTGAATTAATATACCAGCTACTAAAGGAAAGAGGCTTGTTAGGATATTTCCTGCTCCCGACATTCCGGCATATAAAGTTCTGTTTTCAGTTGTTGATATTTCTATAAGCATACCATTCATCGATATTTTAAAAGTGGATACAAATATGCCTGCAAGAAGGAAGATACTTGGAAATAGGGCGCTGTTATGCTGAATAAGTAAAGCGATAATAGGAATGCTTGCGCCAAGAAAGACATTAATAAGGAGTACATTTTTATACCTAAATCTTTTGGCTAAAAAGAAAAGACTTAAACTTCCCAATAGCATTCCGACAGTTCTATAAATAATAAAGGTGCCAATGTGGCTAAAGCTAAGTCCTTGATTTTGCTTGGCCAATAATACAACAAAGGGTAAGAGGCTGACGCCAACACCAAGAAAATTAATGATAAATAGATAGGCTTTTAAGTTGCTGTTCGATTTTATTTCCTTGGGCATTTGCTTGAAAAAGGCTTTAAGACTGGTTTTCTTTTTTGTTGAAGGAGTCTTTTCACTAAGGAAGTAAAATCCCAATGAGGCGACAAGTAATAAAATTGCTGCAAAGAAGTAAGTGTGAGAATAGTTTGTGGGAAAAGAATATTTTTTTAATACATAACTAGCCATAAATGCTGAGCTTAGAAGTCCTACACTTGATATAAGTTGTTTAAGGCTAAAAAAATGTTTTCTTTTTTTGCTGGAGATTGTTTTTCCTAGTATATCGATATAAGAAACGTTGGCAAAACTACCACTAAAAGAAAAGATGGTAATTAAAACGAAAATACTTATCAGCACCAATGTTTTCGATATACTATTGGCATACATAAATAATGCAGAAAGACCAAGTAAGGTAAGTACTCTTGAATTGATAGCGCCCAGTAAGAATTTTTTTTTATAGGCTTTGTTGGATAATATACCTGAGAAAAAAAGTTGCATAAAGCTTGCGCCACCAATCATAATGGTTGTAAGAATACCCATTTGAATGGAATTTCCGCCAACTTTAACCAGCATAGCAGGTATTACTGTATCCACATCCATAAAATTGCCAGCAAGAGCAAGAAAGGTAGCGTGCCAAATAAATGCTTTAAAATTATGCTTCGATTCTTGTTGTTCTAGTGTCATAAAGTTGAATAAAATGTAAGGTTGGCAAAGTTATGGATATTTTTAAATCAAAAAATAGACATAATCAAATAGTTTAGCCAAAAATAAGAATACTTTTTTGCACATAATAATGTATTTAATTACTGATAATCAGTCAATAGTAAAATAATTTATTTTTTTTTATTTTTTACTTGCGGAATAGAAAAAAGCCTTTATCTTTGCAGCCTTGTTTGAAACAAGTAAATGATCTCTTAGCTCAGTTGGTAGAGCATCTGCCTTTTAAGCAGAGGGTCCCGAGTTCGAGCCTCGGAGGGATCACATAAAAAGCCGTTACGAAAGTAAACGGCTTTTTTTGTGCCTTGAAATGATAATTATGCTTATTTGGGGTGATTTAGTAGATTATATTCTTCATAATTTATCAAATCTCCAATATTGCCAAAAGCTTGGATTAAAAGAAATGAGGTCATGTAAAATGTTTTGTACACAAGAGAAAAAAGTTTGCCAAAGGACAAAACAAATTCCTCAAATGCTACCCCAACCCTAAAGGGAGGGCATTGGAGGAATTTGATTTTAGGAGAACAGATACATTTAGCTTACAAGGGAATTTTTTCTTTCCGCATTTTCCACCCTTTAGGGCGGGGAACAGAAAATGCGAAAAGAAAATGTGGTACAAAAAATCTGCCACCACAATTATCAGTTCTTATCCTCCTTTAGCTTTTATACTAATTTAATTATTCTCTGTAACATTTAGTATTGTCTTTTTTTTGTTAAGATAAAGGTGTAATCGTATTTAATAAAACGGCCTTAACTAAATGAATACTAATTATGAACCTAGATAGAAAGTATGGTCTGAATACTATCTTTTAGATTGATATTAACGTATGAAAAGGAAGAAATATCATAGAAAAAACTTCTTTATTGCCAAAAACAAATCCATATCTTTGCAGTCAAATTTTATTATATGATATTTACACAAGAAGATATATCCCAACTGGAACACATTATTGCTCAAGCAACAAATATAGTATTGGTTAACCACGCTAATCCCGATGCTGATACAGTAGGTTCTGCCTTGGCACTACAGAATGTATTGCTGCAAATGGATAAAAACGTAAGCGTTGTTGGTCCTAATTCTATTCCTGATTTTATGCAATGGATGCCGGGCCAAGAGAATATTGTTATCCATGATGAAGCTGGAAAGAAAGTTAATAAATTAATTGCAGAGGCAGATTTACTTTTTGCCATGGATTTTAATGCCCCTCATCGTACTGCTAATCTTGAAAAAGCATTACTGGAAGCTCAGGCTAAGAAAGTATTGATAGATCATCATTTATTTCCCGATAAGGATTATTTTGATTTGATGTTTAGCTTTCCGAATATGTCTTCTACCAGTGAATTGCTTTTTGATATATTTCGAGCTTCTTCCTTAAAGCAATATATCAATCAAACCATTGCAACCCATATATTTGTGGGCTTAATGACCGATACGGGTTCCTTTGCCTATAGTTGTAATCAACCCGAGACTTTTGAAACAGCAGCAGCTCTTATACGTTATGGCGTGGATGTAAAACGAACACATGATTTAATCTATAATAATAATTCGGTGGATCGCCTAAGGGCTTTGGGATATAGTTTGAGTGAGAAACTTAAAGTCTTTCCGGAGCATCACGCAGCATATATCTCCTTGAGTTCGGAGGAAATATATCGTTATGGCGATCGTGAAGGCCTTACTGAGGGCATGGTGAATTATGCTTTATCAATTAGAGGAGTTTGTTTTGCTGCTTTGCTTACAGAAAAAGGGGATAAGATAAAAATCTCTTTTCGTTCAAAGGGTGATTTTTCAGTCAATGATTTTGCCCGTAAGTTCTTTCAGGGCGGAGGACACCATAATGCTGCAGGAGGAAAATCCCATTTAAGTTTGGAAAAAACAATAGAGAAATTAGAACAGTTAATTTATAAATTAAATATAGAATGCCAATAAATAAAACGGTAGTTGCTAGTGTAGTTGCATTGCTATTCGTACTGTTGGTTTCGTGCAATCAGAAGCCAAAGGTGAAAAGGAGACCCATTGATAAAAAGAAGGTGGAAGCTACATTGGCAAAGATTAACAAAAAATATATTGGTGTTGAGGATAGGCAAATTGATGATTATCTGGATCGAAGACATTGGAATTTTAAAAGGACAAAATCAGGGATGCGTTATTTGATTTATAAGAAAGGTCAGGGGAAACAAGCTTATTCTGGAGCTAGAGTTACCATTGAATATGAGCTTAGTTTAATTCGTGGAAATATTATTTATAGCAGTAAAAATTTGGGTGATAAAACTTTTGAAGTAGATCACTCCGATGAACCTACGGGTCTTTTTGAAGCTATTAAGTTGATGAGGGTAGGTGACCATGCTAAAGTTGTAATTCCTTCTTATTTGGCGTATGGACTGTTGGGTGATGATAAAAAAATTCCACCTAAGGCTACTTTGTTTTATGATGTTTATGTCAAAAAAGTCTTCTAAAAATTGCTAAATTTTCTTTTTTTTGGTGTAGTTGCCAATATATACTCCGGACAGGATAATGACAATGCCAATAAGTAATTTCAGATTAACTTCTTCATTGGGAAGTGTTATCCATGCAGCAACAACAGTAACAACAGGAATTAAATTGGTAAATAAACTTGTGCGGGTAACTCCAATTTTATCTACAGAATAAATAAAGAAATAGAGTGCTCCCAGAGAGGCAAAAACTACCAACTGAGCAATTGCTGCTATCAGTTCCATAGTTATTTCTGTATGAATAAAGTCATTCCATTCGTAATACAGAAAAAATGGCGCAAAATAGATTAAACCAAAAATTTGCATATTAATAATTATTGTTCCCACTTTATATTTCGTAGATAATTTCTTTAGTTGGATGGTATATAACGCACCGGCAAATACGGCTACTAGCATTAATAGAATTCCGGATGGAGAAGCCTGAAAACTCAGGTCTTTTTTTAGAATAAGTACTAGCAGGCCAATAAAACTAATAAGCAGGCCAATGATATTATTTCGGGTAATTTTATCCTTCAGAATAAGGAAGGCAAATAGGGGAATAAACAAAGGTATTGTCCCTATCATTATACTTGCTACGCTACTTGTTACTCGCTGTAATCCAAGGCTTTCACCCATGAAATAGGCAAAAGGCTCAAAAAAAGCTAACAGCATAAAAGCGGGTATGTCTTCTTTGTGAGGTAAAATACGTATGCCAAAAATTAAGGCAATTATCAGAATTAATAGTAGAGAAAAGAATAATCGTAGAAAAACCGTACTTAAAGGACCTAGGAATTCATAGGCTATCTTAATCCAGATATAGGACATTCCCCAAAACAACATGGCAATTACTATAAGTACGTAAGCCAGGTAGTTAGATGTGTTTTTGTTTGCCACCAATATATTTTAAACTTGAGAACGACTAATTAAGATCAAACCATTCGGCGATTTCGTAGCGCTCTTTAGTGAGGAAATTTTTATGGGTAAACTCATTGTTTGATTTATCATAAATATAATCCTTAATCCATTCTTTATGATGTTTCTGTATCTCTATCAGTGAATTACAAATGTGAAGAAGCTCTTGATTTGTCATTGTTGGATGAATGGATAAACGCACCCAGCCTGGTTTTTCACTTAAGTCACCCTGGTTGATTTTGTCAGTAATACGATGCGATTCTTCCAATGTAATGCCAAGTAACAGATGTCCATAAGTGCCGGCACAGGCGCAACCTCCACGAACCTGAACACCAAAGCGATCGTTCAATAATTTTACAATAAGGTTGTAATGGATATCATCGATATAAAAAGAGATGGCACCAAGACGGTCTTTAATATGATTGGCAAGAATATGCATGCCTTTAACTTTATTCATTTCTCTGAAGGCGAGTTCAATAAGCTCGTGTTCTCTTTCTTGGATGTTTTTTGTCCCCATTTGTTCTTTTAGCTCTAGGGCTAAAGCGGTTCGTATTGCCTGCAAGAAACCGGGAGTTCCGCCGTCTTCACGCGATTCAATATTATCGCAGTATTTATATTCGCCCCAAGCATTAGTCCAATCTACTGTTCCTCCTCCGGGTTGATCAGGGGAGGAAAGGTGATAGAGGTCTTTGTTGAAAATAAGAACACCCGATGAACCGGGGCCCCCAAGAAATTTATGTGGTGAAAATATTATGGCATCAAGTGCTTGTTCCTTATTTTGAGGATGCATATCAATATCAACATAGGGAGCTGAGGCGGCAAAATCAATGAAGCATAGGCCTCCGTGCTTATGCATTATTTCTGCCATTTTATGATAAGGCGTTCTAATGCCGGTTACATTGCTACAGGCAGTAAAACTTCCTATTTTCCTTTTTCTTTTTGCATAGCTGCCTACTATTTTGTCCAGTTTTCCTAAGTCAATAAGTCCTTGCTTATCAGAAGGGATAATTATCACCTCAGCATTAGTCTCATACCACGAAGTTTGATTGCTATGATGTTCCATGTGCGTGATAAATACTAGAGGTCGTTCTTTTTCGTGATGAACACATTTACTGTTTTCAATAGTGTCGCAAGATTTTAAACCTAATATGCGCTGGAACTTATTAATGGCTCCTGTCATTCCAAAGCCGGTGGTAATTACAACGTCTTCACTGTTGGCATTGACATGAGTCCTGATAATCTTTTTCGAATGGTGATAAGCTCTAGTCATAACGGTTCCTGTTTCACTGGTCTCGGTATGAGTATTGGCAACATAAGGGCCAAAAGTTTTGCTTATTTTGTCTTCTACCGCTTGATATAACCTTCCGCTGGCAATCCAATCGGCATAAATAATTCGTTGAATGCCATAAGGGCTGCTAAAAGTTTGCTTATATCCAATGATGTTTTTTCTAAACTTGTCAAAATATTTTTCCATCTGATTATACGATAAGTATTGTGTGTGATAATAGTGCGTATTGTTATAAATTGAATCGTAAAGATAGAAAAATTATTCGTATATACAACTTTTAGCGGCTACTAATTTTTATGAAAGCGTTAGGTAAATTATCAATAATATCGCTAGCTATTAAAGCTTCAAATCCTTTTTTAAGTGCAGCAATATCACCGGCAAGGCCATGAATAAATACGCCTAAAATACAAACTGATTCCGGTCCGTAAGATTGGGCCAATAGGGCTAATAGTATTCCTGTTAAGCTATCGCCACTTCCTGCAGTAGCCATTCCGGGATTGCCGGTAGAATTAATATATAGTTTTCCATCGGGAGTACTAATTGTGGTATTGGCTCCTTTTAAAACGATATATACGCCATATTTAACACTTATATTCTGCTGTTTTTCAATGCGGTCTAAACTATTGTCGCTTTTTCCTGCTAAGCGTTCAAATTCCTTGGGATGAGGAGTAAGGATGCTTCCTTTGGGGAGGAAGGCTAACCATGTTTTGTTTTCTGATAAAATATTGATAGCATCAGCATCGATAACCATTGGATTTTTAGTGTTCTGTATCAGCAACTTAAATGCAAGCTGTGTACTTTTGGTTGTACCCAATCCAGGTCCGATACCAATGGCGTTATAAAGAGAGCTGTCTTTTATCTCTGAAAGATATTCTGCATTTGTATCAATACTTAACATGGATTCAGGCACTGCCGTTTGAAGAATACTTACTGCGGAGGAGGGGATATGTGTGGTGAGTAGGCCAAGGCCTGAACGGAGTGCTGCTTTGGCTGAAAGAATGGCAGCTCCCATTTTCCCATAACTTCCTGCTACCAATAGACCATGACCATAATTTCCCTTGTGTGAGAATTTGCTGCGGCTTTTAAGAAGCAATTTTAGGTCTCCTTCTTCGAGGTAGTAGGCAGTGGCTTCAACAGATTGAATATAACCGTGGTCGATACCTATTTCTATGGAGTGCCATTGGCCAACGTAGGCTTCGTTCTCCGCTAAGAAAAAAGCGAGTTTAGGAAAAGCTAAACTTAAAGTATGCTTACATTTAACTATTGAGGGTGATTTTTCAAGGCTTAGTTTGTCGGCAAATAATCCACTGGCAATATCAATACTTATAATTTCTGCCATAGACTCATTGAGCGTATTAATTATTTTTGCTGCAAAACCACTTATAGGGCGGCTGAGTCCTGAACCGAAAATAGCATCAATAGCCAGACTGTTTGGCAGAATGTTAAAAGAATAATCTTCTTTATCCAGTATCTGAATAGGAACTGCTGTCTTTTTTAGCCGTTGCAAGTTTTGCTTGAAATCGGATGAGTATTTCTTTGAATATTCAATAATATATACTTGAACATTGTAATTCTTTTGGTTTAATAAACGGGCAATCGCCAACCCATCGCCTCCGTTATTGCCAATGCCTGAAAATATATTTACTGTTGTATTATTTGCGTAATTGTTACAAATCCATTGAACGCAATTTATAGCCGCACGTTCCATTAGGTTAATAGAGCTAATTGGTTCGTGCTCAATAGTATATTGATCTCCTTTTCGTATGTTATCTACGTTTAAAACTTTCATGGTTTTATTTTAAAACTAATAATATTTTATTTTTACTAATGCTGTTATTCATACTATCTGAATGCTGATAAGACTACAAAGATACTATTTTAAGCAGACCCTATTTATATGCATATTGTTTTTAACGGAGGTTTTATGCTCAATATATAATTAGGATAAGACCTAATTTTTTGTCTTTATTGTATTTTGTTATCTTTGCATTTTATTATTTGAGATTATATATATTAAACACAAACTTAAGATAATTATTATGGGATTATTAGATGGAAAAACAGCTTTGATAACAGGGGCTGCAAGAGGAATAGGGAAGTCAATAGCCATGACTTTTGCAAGAGAAGGAGCCAATGTAGCTTTCACCGATTTGGCAGTAGATGAAACCACAGAAGCCAATGTGAAAGAGATGAAAGCTATGGGCGTTGAGGCTAAGGCTTATGCTTCCAATGCAGCCAAATTTGAAGAGGCTGATAAGCTTATCGCTGAGGTTATGAAAGATTTTGGACGGATAGATGTGTTAGTAAATAACGCCGGAATAACTCGTGATAATTTACTTATGCGAATGACAGAGGCTGACTGGGATGCTGTAATTACGGTAAATCTTAAATCTGTTTTTAATATGACAAAAGCAGTTCAGCGTGTGATGCTGAAACAACGTTCGGGTTCAATTGTTAATATGAGTTCTGTAGTTGGAATTGAAGGTAATGCCGGTCAGTCAAATTATTCTGCCTCCAAAGCAGGTTTAATAGGTTTTTCTAAATCAATAGCACAAGAGCTTGGCTCAAGAAGTATTCGGGTTAATGCAGTAGCGCCCGGCTTTATTGCTACGGCAATGACTGATAAACTGCCCAAAGAGGTTCGTGAAGGTTGGGTGAAAACAATTCCATTGCGTCGCGAAGGTCAAGCCCAAGATGTAGCCAATGTTTGTCTCTTCTTAGCTTCTGATTTGTCTTCTTATGTAACAGGGCAAGTTATTAGCGTATGTGGAGGTATGCATACTTAATATACTGAATATTATTTTGTTGCAATAAAAAAAGGTTCAGGATATTAATTTATCTTGAACCTTTTTTAGATTTGATGCTAAAGTCTTCCATTCTCAAGCTTATAGTTTAATAAGTTTG
Organism: Bacteroidales bacterium; assembly: GCA_015493685.1. Lineage (GTDB taxonomy): Bacteria > Bacteroidota > Bacteroidia > Bacteroidales > UBA1556 > UBA6267. Next base: position 6,069 of record WGCS01000286.1, on the reverse strand, counting down.
AAGGCCTTAAAACTGTGTTCTTTCTTATTATTAATAATATCGACCTTTACAATGTAGATTCCTTTTACAAAATTGGTGATAGCTATTCTTGTATTCAAGCTAGTAGTATAAGTTTTGTTAAGAACAATTCTTCCTGACAAATCATAAACGATAACTCTTGTCTGTGATGGTTTTTCTGTGTTTCTAATCTCAATATTAATATAATTGTTGGCAGGGTTTGGATATAAGGCAATATCGATATTTTGTTTTTGAGAAGATTTCTGTATTCCAACAAATGGTGCCTCTATTCCTTGATAATAATTTATCCCACCGGTAAAAGTTCCCATTAAAATATCCTTATAGCCATCATTATTAAAATCATAAATTGCCGGTGCTGATCGTAGTCCTGTTTTAACGGTTTCTAGGATGTTTCCTTCATTGGTAAAATTGACAATAGAATATAGTGTGTCAATAATATCTACGTAGAGTAGGTTTGAGTCAACGCCAAAATTACCATGAATATTTCTTCTTATATCTTTATAATAAAAAGTATAACCGGAGGCTGACCCTACTAAAGCTTCCAATGAGTCTTGAGCATTATAGTAAAAACAAGGTACTGAATATCCATTGTAATAGTAGTAATAGCTGGAGGTTTTAATCCCTCCCATGGTGTCAGTTATCAGAGTAAATTGTGCATTGGTTCGGGTTCCTGTGTTTTTGTAATAACTAAGAAGTCCCAATTTATTTCCGATGACCAAATCTAAAAGCGAGTCACCATCAATGTCAATTAACTGAGGGCTCGAATAATCTCCTACATCAATATTTTGATAATAAAATTGGTTGGGGCCAAAGCTCATGCGATGGTTTGGACCTGCTATATTTTCCTTGTAAATAAGTTGACCATCATCACTGCCAATCAAAAGGTCTTCATCACCATCGCCATCTAAATCGCCAAAGGTTGTTTTCAGACTTTTCTTTTTCAGCCTTCTAAGATTCAGCCAATTGCCATCTTCATATTGAAAGGCCGGAGCAGTGGAAGTGCCAATATTTTTGTAGTAGCATAGTTTAGATACTTTAAAGATTTCGAGAATATACCATATAGAATCCATGTGTGTAGAATCTACATTGCCGTAATTTCCTATGACAATGTCCTTTAGCCCATCGCCATCAACATCAACAATGGTGGGAAGAGCACCATCACCCACGTCAATCATACGATCTTGAAAAAAGCCTTTTTTACTCAGATGAAAGTTGGGATAATTATTGGCTCCATTATTTTTATAAAGCCACACTCCATTCAAAGAGTTTACTTTATAGTAGGAGGGATCGAAGGGGGCAACCAACAGATCATCAATACTATCGTTGTTTAAATCAAGGTAATTTATTGATGGAAATGTTACAATGTCAACAGGGTAAACATCGGGGAATGAGGTGTCTTGGGAGACAATATGGGCAGAATCGCGTGTTCCTCCATTTATCAATCCATTGATAGTAAAATAATCTACATCACCAAGAATTAAATCCATCAGGCTATCTCCGTTTAAATCCAAAGAGAGTAAGGTAGAACCGGTATGTTTAGCGTCTGATTTAGGTGCGGTAACATCACTTTTGTAATTGCACGTTTGATTTAGAAATACAGCATTATTATTTTCACCCTCGGCAAATTTACCCCAGCATTTATCGTAGATTTTAAAATCGAGACTATCAGGAATGCCATATCGCTCCATGGAATAGTTTCTGTACCAGACTACATAGGCGCCCAATACATGGAAAGTGAGAATATCCATATCGCCATCGAGGTCCACATCAACGAAAGCAGGAAAGTCAACAGATGAAACATAGATGTTAATTGGAAACCCTGATGAAGCCATATAGTTTAGCATATAGGTAACTTGGGTAAAGTGGAGTTTACTGGCGGTAGAAGTATTTTTAAATACTCGAATGCCTCCCGGTATATAGGTGAAAATATCCATCTTCCCATCATGATTATAATCGTATGTTTGAAGCCAGCTAATGCATTTGGGAATAGCATTTTCATATTCAGGAGCATAAGTATAGCTGCTCGAATCTTTTATTCCTGTATTGATATAGGTCATTAATCTATTTCCGTGGGTGTCAAAAGTGATTAAATCCATTATTCCATCAAGATTTAAGTCCATTTTTTCAAAATGAGGAGCATTGAGCCCTCCTGCCCATGGCATAGTTAGGTTGTGGCCGGTGCTGTCTTTTACGGTAATACTATTTATTCTTTCATAGCCAAAGTCGAACCTTTGTTGGGCAATATTGATTGTGGGAATAAGTAATAAAAGAAACAAATTAAGAACAGGATAACGCATAATTTTTTTTAAATAAGAATTTTTAAATATCAATTAATAGATGATTTTACTTTAGACACTCAATAGCTATTATTAGTTGTTTTGGATGACAGAAATAATAGTTTATAAAAAAAACAGAATAAAAAACCGCTAAACTACTATAGCATTCTTTTCAACTCTTTAAGCATTCCTTCAAGTCCATTGAGTTTAATTTCATACATTAGTTGCAGTTGCTCGCCTAATTTGCCTTTGGGAAAACCCTTTTGATGATACCATACCAGATAATGTTCCGGAATATCAATTAGAAATCTGTTTTTATATTTCCCATAGGGCATTTTCATTTGAAGTAATTGCTTCAAGGCTTCGCGATTATTGGATAGGTCAGCTATCATAATTAATCGTAAATATAAACTTTAATGCCGGCATCTTTCACTCTTTTGCCAATAGCTTGTAGTGTAGAACTTTCTATTTTTTCCAAATCAGCGAGGGGAGTATCTCGTGCAATGGGGTAAATCATTACGTTTTTTGGATTTATCTCTTTGATAAGGTTCAGCCATTTACTAACTTCTTCTTCTGTGGTATTGTCAAAATGTTTTCCTTGGTAGTTTCCTCTAATAAAAAGTGTTTGTATGGATAAATTATCCTTAAAAACTTTCAATCGCTGTACCAGAGTAGATACGGTCATGCTTGTCTTTGGCTGATTGATAAGCGAATAAGTATCATCAATGGCAGAATCTAATTTGAGAATATTCTGATCTACCTTGTTTAATGCGGCTATAATTTTAGGTTTATGTATTTGCGTTGCATTACTTAATACTGAAATTAGCGCTTTAGGAAAATAGTGATTTCGTAGAGCAATAGTATCATCAATAATAGAGGCGAAATCGGGATGTAAGGTAGGCTCTCCATTACCAGCAAAGGTAATATTATCAGGAGCTTTGCCCTTAGCTTTCATCTGTATTAACTGCTGCTCCAGTGCTTGCTGAATATCTTTACTGGTATGAAGTTTTACCTTTGTTTTGGAATCCAGAGTCCATCCGCATTCGCAATAGAGGCAATTGTATGTACAGTATTTATAGTCTTCGGGTAATAGATTTACTCCTAAACTAACACCTAAGCGGCGCGATTTTACCGGACCGAAGATAATATCATTAAATAAAAATGTGGCCATGAAAGAGTCTTAATTATTGCTGATGATACGGAGAACATCCCTGTTTTTAATATCAATTGCATTGGAAGAGATTTCGATAATTTTATCCTTTTTTAAATCCGAAAGAAAGCGAACAGCACTTTCTGTGCTCATGGCGGCTAATTCGGCAATATCTTTGCGCGATACATTGGTGGTAACGATTTTGCCATTAAATATATCGTCGGATAAATAAATAAGCGTTTCGGCTAAACGTCCTAAAGCTTGTTTATTGGCGATGGACGACATACGGCTAAGGTGACTTTGGGTGGTATTGCAATACCAGTTGAGAATACGGTTAGTAAAAGCTCTATTTCTGTTAATAATACTTCTAAAAGTTTGAATGTCGATAAGATAGGCTCCACATTTTGTAAGAGCACTACCTGAGAATGCATAGTTACTTTTACCGTAAACTGAGGACAAACCAATGAACGAAAGTGGTTTAATAATCTTAAAGTTGAATCCTTTATCAAAATTTCCTTCCACATAGTTTTTTGATAGGCCACTGCTTAATAAAATTATGTATGAGGCTATCGCACCCTGTTTAAAGATAGTTTCTCCTTTTTTAAAGTCTATTTTTACTCGCAAGAGCTGTTTTATCTCTTCTTCTTTGAGGTCTTGTTCTTTAAGCCATTTAATAACCTCTTTTTCTGTTTTGTCGATTTTTGTTTCAGAATTAGTCTTGGCTTGTAGTTCAGCAATGGTTTTTTGAAGCCGATGATACATCAAATAAGCATTCACCTTATTGGTAATGGATTTGAGTAGCTGATGTTCGCTACTTAAAAAAACACCTTTCTCTTCTCTTAATTTTTTTGTGTAAACCACTGTAATTTTACCTTCAACTTGTGACTCAAGAATGATATCTGATTGCATTTTCAATACAGAATTTTTAAATTTGGGAGTCTTGAAAACCTTATCATTCCATTCAATAGCCACTTCGCATGACTCAGGATAACGCCACGCATTGGGCATCATCTCGACTAAATTTTGTAAAGAATCGTCAATGCTTTTTTCATAGTTACCCAAAACTTCATCGATTTTGAATAAGCAAATAAGTTCCTTGTTTTGGTCCTTCATTATATAATGTAACTTTATAGTTTTATAAGAAAATCTGGGAACAAAGGTAGTGAAAATATGTTTCGTGATTTAGTGCAGTTTGCCATGATTAATATTATAGATAGAGGCAAAACAGATGGCGCATTTGTAATCTTTTAAATTGCAGAAAGTACCTATTTACACCTGATTGCACACTTAGCAAAAGAACTAAATGGGCTGCTTGTCTGATGATTCTTTGTCTTAAACTTTATATATATATCTATCTGATATATACCTATCTGAATGCTTGTTTCTGGATGTACCTCTTATAATCTCGGAGTTAATTAATGATATCATCTGTTATTTTAGAAAGCTTCGTTAAAGCCAATAAATATTGAGTGCCCATCTTCTCTAAAACTTAAATCGAACCTAAGTACTGAACTGGTTTCTTTGTCGATAAGTAGTCTTAATCCAGCGCCATAACCATACTTAAAACCATCAGCTGTAAAATCTCCATAAGAAGGAGCAACTTGCCCTAAGTCTGCAAAAGTGGTTCCTCCAATTATCCAGAAAATAGGAAATCTTAACTCTAATTGAGCCATGCTTACTGTTTTATCTCTATATCTATTCTCATAAATTCCTCGCATACGTTCAGTACCTCCTAAAACAGCCATTGATTGTATTGGTACATCTCCTGATTTTATTTCAGTATAAAATTGACCGGCAATAGTTATTCTAGGGTCGGGAGTATAGTATTTTCTTAAATCCATTACAAAAGAAGTATAATCATGAGCGCTGCCTAAAAGATGAGTATATGCATCAAACGATATAGACACATACGAACCCGCCCTTGCTCTTATTCTATTGTCTCTATTTTCTCTAATAAATCTTATGCCAATAGCGGATTGTACACCTTCGTTATCAGTAATGTTTTTATCTCGTATTAAGGTATCAATTTCTATAGGTTTTACATCAATAAAATTATTGAAAGTATATTTTGCTCCAATATACATTTGTTCATAAAAATTATAATCAAAACTTGGAGACAGCATTATATTCTTAAAATCAATAAGAACTTTATTGTCCTCTTTGGTGTTGTTTCCAATGCCAAAGTATAACGAAGGATAGTCTAAAAGCAAGAATTCAAATTTAGAATTAAATTTATTAGCGCCATGCATTAAGTCAATATTAGTATATATTTTATACTGATTATTCAATGTGTAATAACCATACAAAAGAACACTCGATGGTTGAATAAGTGAGTCAGCAAGCTTATGGCTTTTTATTTTAAATCCATTATATTTTGTAATTCCAAATACAGTACTTGTTTCTGTAGAGTAGCCTGCAAATGGTAGCGGAAAGTATTTAAATACTTTCTCAATTATTGATGCAACTTTATCATTTTTTATACCAACAGGAGAAATGTCTTGTTTCTGTGAGAATAAATTATATGAGAATGATAATAGTATTAGTAAAAGAAGTGCCTTTTTAATCATAGATATAATTTTCTGATTATTATTAATATAAAAGCAAAAATAGATAAATATTTTGAGT
>WGCS01000285.1 GCA_015493685.1 Bacteroidales bacterium | reverse complement strand
TTCTATTAACCTACCATTTATGTAAGTTTCTCCAGCATTTGAGTATGCATTATAAACCTTAATATGTGGCTGTGCGAAGATTGATAATGTTGTTGCTATAATAAGTAATATTTTTTTCATAGTTAGATTGTAGCTAAAATTGCTAAAATTTTTAGAGGTGCTCTTACCGATTCTTTAAATTTACAAATATAATTTTTGTTTTGAAATGTGTATAAAATAGTAACGATACTAAATGTTATGATGGCTTAGATAATGTTATGTGGGATTTAGTTAAAGTAAAGAGTATTAAATTCAATCAAATATTATTATATTTGTCACATTTACCCTAAGGCTATACGAGATATTCTTTATCCCATATAGCCTACATCTTTTATTGGAAAGTTTTTTAGATTTGGAAAAATATTATTTAAATCTTCACTACTAGCTCCAAACCATTTCATTAAAGTTGCAAGATAGCTCTCTACAGATATTGTAGGTACTAATCTATCGTACCAAGCATCAGGAGAGTCAATTTCTATTTTGGGCATAGTACCATAAATTTTACCTCCCATAACGGCACCACCCATTACAAAAGCATGAGAACCCCATCCGTGGTCGGTACCAGCTGAATTTGGACTTAAAGAGCGCCCAAAATCTGAAATTGTAAAAGTGGTTACATTATTCTCTATTCCAAGCTCTTCTAAGGCATTTTGAAATGCTCCCAAAGATTTACTTAAATATTCAACTTGATGTTCATTGTCGCTATCGTGAGTATCCCAGCCGTGATGATTAACAAAAAATATTTGTCGTTTTGGATTATCAGGAAAATTATCTTTGACAGATAGAATTTGGGCTACCAACTCTAGCTGCATACCCAATGGTTTACCAACTTCATGAACACCAGTATCGAAACCATTAAAATCTTTTACATTATCAAATAATCCTTCTAATTCATAAGGGAGGTTTAATTCAGCAACTCTTTTTTTGGCAAATTCTGCCATCATTTTATGTTTACTATCTTTTTTTGATTCATAGATAGATTGGTAAACTTCTCCTAAATCACTTCCTCCAGATTCTGGTCCAAAACCATAGTTTTTCATCGTATCTGATGAAATATTAGCCTCATTAAAATGAATAGCCTCTTTTCTTCCTCCGTAAAACATAATAGTATTAACATCAGATACATTAATATTTCCATATGTTGAGGCTTTTTCTCCTTGAGTATAAAAATAGTCTATTGCGCGCCCCGCCCAACCGCTTTTACTATTTCCTGTTGAGTCAGCCATAAACCATTGATTACGTTGCGTATTGTGCGCAAAAAGTTCAAAAGGAACAGGTTTAGAGTTATTTAAAACCTCTTTTGGGGTTATTGGCTCAATTAGTGTACCCACATTTGCTACTACAGCTAGTTTATTTCTTTTGAATAAATTTTGCATAGCAAGCATATTGTCTCTAAAACCATACTCATTAGTTATTTTTAATAGACTATCTTGTTTTAACGCTATATTTTTTCGTACCTCTTTATATTTTTCGTATGCATCATTTTGAATAGGTGCTATCATATTAAATGAATCTGCTCCTCCTTCTAATAGAATACATACAATTGCTTTATAGTCACCGCTAATATTAGATGCCTCTAGTTTATCTAGAGAACCAAGCAGTGCCATTAATGGCGAGAGGCTTACTGCACTAGAAAGTGTATGTTTAAGAAATTCTCTTCTGTTATTTTGTTTTTTCATTATTTTCTCCTTATCTCTGTAGGGCATAATCAGGAGATGTTATTACTAGACCTATTGTATAGCGTGCTAGCGTATCATCATCAAGAGTAGAGTGCTTTTGCATATATTCTTTAATAGCTTTTCTGGTATTTTTGCTAAGGTTTCCAGCAGTTAATAGTAAATCTAACCTATCAAGTAATTCATCATATTTCTTAGCATGTATAAGTTCTTTCTCTTTATGAAGCTCTAATTCTGCTGTTATGTTGAAAAGTTTATAGATAAATTCATTTTTGGTAATTAGACCCATTAATACATCGTCTATACCTTGTTTACCATATACTTCTAATTCAGGTGCAGTTAATCCATATTTTTTTAAAGCTGAAGGTGCATCGTCTGGTGTAAAATAGTTAAATACAGTTAATACCTCTAGTGGTCCTTCTTGTTTCATCATGCCTGTACCATTAAAGTTAAATGAGTTATATTTATATAATTCTGTATCCTCTTGCTTAAGAATATGCTCTCCATTTTTGGCATGGAATGCTCTGAAGAGATGGGAAACATACATAAGAGGTTCTCTGAATTTGCCAAATGTTTTAGGGTTGTGTTTGCTAAAAAGAGCTTCTTTATCTAAAAGAATAGCTTTAATTATAGCTTTAAGGTCTCCTCTAACTCCTTTACCATTGTTTATAAAAACCTTTGCTACTCTTTCTATATAGGCAGGAGAAGGATTGCTTGTTACTAATCTTTGTATTAGTTGTCTGGATATAAATGGAGCAATATTAGGATGCATAAAAAGTATATGTAATGCAGCATTAATATCTGTTTTGGTATCCCCATTGCTAGGAATTACTTTGCGCCCATGTAGTATATTTTTTTGTGAAGCGTCATGCATATCTTCAAATGCTACCATAGGCGCTGTTCTTGCGTGAAAGTTGTTAAAGTAAGCTTCTGCATTAAAATCGCCATTATCATCACTTAAACCTGTAAATACTTTTGCCATTTGGCGAATATCGTTTTGTGTATAAGTAGTAATTGCTTTACCATTTTTTTTCTTTTTTGTTCCATTAGTGTTTAATTTATATAGACCAATTGTAAATAGTTGCATTACCTCTCTTGCATAGTTTTCATCTGGATGCGACTTTAAGTCTGGGTTTGCTTTTGCATTACCAAGATAGCTTAAATATCTCCCCATAGCTGGATGATATGTTACATCCTGAAGAAGCTTTTCAAAATTCCCAAATGCGTCTTTGACTAATATATCATAATAAGACATTCTTGCATCTGGAAAGTTTTGAAGAGGTCCATTTCTAGATATCACAAGAATTTCGCTCAGGGCAAATGCTACTCTCTGTCTAAGTTGATCTTTGCCATTAACTGCAATATCCCACCAAGCATCACGTTGCAAATATCCTAGTGCATCGCTATATCTTTTCCAATCTTCCTTATTATTTTTAAGGTCAGGAATACCATTCACCCCTTTTGCATGACTATGTGCCCAATCCATATGATAAGATATTGGAGCATTAAATTGCTCATTAAACCATTTATCATAGTCACCTAAGTCTAGTAGATGTTTTATCTCTTCTTCATTTGCGCCAAATGTTGCCCTTGATAAAAAAGCTGAAGCCTCAATTGGCGAAGAAACTTTATGATAAGTTGTTATGTTAGAATCTATGTATGGTATACTATTTTTTGAGTCACAAGCAAAAAACATTAAAGTTAGCATTATGATGAAAAAGAGCTTAATTATCTTCATATCTATCTCCTCCTTTTAATAATTATAATAAATAAAATGAATTAAGTCAAGCTTTTAGTAGATATAAAATAAATTGAAAGAAGAATATAGAATATATAGATTTAGTAAAAGTGGCAGAGAGGATGGGATTCGAACCCACGGTAGCTTGTGCTACACACGCGTTCCAGGCGTGCTCCTTAAACCACTCGGACACCTCTCTATTGCTAAAATGTATGATATTATTATGATTGAGCAGAACGAAAAAACCCCCTTCGGGATACTATGGCACACAAGAGAGTGAGGTGGGC
>WGCS01000284.1 GCA_015493685.1 Bacteroidales bacterium | reverse complement strand
TAAGCAAACAATTATTGTTAATAATATCTATACCAGCTTCTCCTCCGTCAACAAGGGAGTGAAATATATCTAATCTTACATATCCTTCATTGTAAAAAGTTCCCATATAAAACTCTATAGGTTCATCATTATAAAAAATAGAATTATAAACATACGTTTGACCATTACTGGTTACTCCTATATTACCTCCATGAGGATTAGTACTGGTATTATCAGTAAAAGTGCAATTAATTAAAAAACAAAAGCTACCTTGTGCTACACCTAATGCTGTTGAACCATAATAAGCTGTCGATGGTTCGCTTTTAGAATGATTATTATCGAAAATGCAGTTGTTATATACTGCTGTAATTAAACCCGGAAAGGTATAATCTCCCTGAATAACATCACTTCCTCCTCCAAAGCCTCCGCCAATAATGTAATTGGGTTCGTTGTATTCAAATTTGCAATTGTCTATAAAGGTTGTGTCAAAATATATATCCTTGTCACTGTGCACAATACGTAAAGACTTTCCACCTATATTATCTTCAAATAATACATTCTTACATACAAAACCATTGGAGTTTTTTATTTCAACGTTTGTAACATCTCCAATGCAGTTTGTAATCTTTAAATTTTCTATTATTGATTGGCGATTATAAAAAAACATAGAACCTCCTTTGTGAAACGGGCTGTTTATTTCACCATTACCATTTTTCAATGTCATATTCTTTAATAAATAGTTGTCAGCACCATATACTCCTCTCAATAAATAAATTTTATTTTCAGCATCAAGTATTACCGAATCCTTATTATTACCAATTATATTAATATCTCTTTTGATGCTTAACGGAAAATGTTCCCCGGTTAACGAATCGGAATAAATACCATTTGCTATATGAATAGTGTCAGGAGTTACAGAATCAGAAGCTGCTTTTAAAAGTGCATAACTAATAGTTTTTAAGGGTGTATTAAATGTATGTCCGTCATTATTATTGTCACCGGTTGAAGAAACAAATAAATCATCATTGGTTTGCTCTATTGAATGATGTAAAATATGCATATAAACTTTATTTTGAGGTGATTGTGCAGTATCCTTTGAAAAAACATAATAGTAATCTGGATTTTGTACCGTAAATGTATCTACATAAATATGGAGAGTATCAGTAAAAACAGTGTAAATATCACTTCCTACAGCAGCATAGTTTTCATAAATACTACAGCGATTAACAGAGTCGAATACTAGATTGCCAATGGCTATATATATCCCTCCTGCTTCGTCATAAGATTGATTGTGAGCAATTGTCACATTAGAGAGAAAGCCATCAGAGCGAAGGAAGCAAATACCTCCTCCAGCATAAGAAGTTTTATTATGTTTTATTAAACAATTGATGATGTTTGCATAAGTACCTTCAATTAAGATGCCTCCTCCCTGATCATTATCTTCTTTCCCATTAATAATTGTAAAACCGTTAATGGTAATGGAATCAGTAAATGACCCTATTTTAATACACCTTCCAATTTTATTTCCATTAATTATAGTTTGATTTGTATAAGATGTGTTTCCTGTTGTTAATGTCAAGCTACCAAGTACTATGTTTTTATAGTTAATTTCAATATTTTCATAATAAACTCCCGGCCATACCAATACCGTATCTCCGTTTTGGGCACTATCAACCGCTGCCTGTATAGTGGTAAAGTCGCCGGTGCCGTCTTGTTTTACGGTGATGGTTTGAGGAAAAGCTGCGTAAGAAAGCAAAACGGATAGTAAAAGCAGCATGTATTTTAATTGGCTCGGCTTGTTTTTCATTATTGCAGATGTTAGATTATTTTTTTACGACAGTACTTTCGTTTTCAGTAACGTTAATCAAATTCAAATGTAAAACATTTTTATTCTTTTATTGCTTTTATTCTTCCTTCAACCTTTACGGTCGCTAATGCATGTACCCTTTTTGAACGAAAAGGTTTTGCATGCCCACCACAACCTTTCCGGTCGCTGCCGCGCAAGGCTTACTTCGACCGAAAAGGTTTTACTTCTTCACCACCTTTACACTCGCAACCTCTTTTCCTTCAACTCTTAGCACTACAACATAAATCCCTGAAGGCAGGTAGTGGCCGCTGTTGTCTGTTCCGTTCCAAATAATTTGGCAACTGCCGGCAGGTTGTGAGCCGCTTTGCAGGGTTTTTATTAGCAGGCCGGCGTTGTTGTATATTTCAATATTGATGCGGGCAGGGTTGTCCCACCGGGCAGAAATAACGGTTTGAGTGGTAAAAGGATTGGGCGCTGCCGTAAGCCTTGGAATTTGTTGTTTGGCATTTGGAATTTCTTTAGTGGAAACAGTAGGATTCCATTCGTAGGCACCCATGTCTATCTTGCCGTTGAAGATGCGGGAGTTGCCGGCAAGGTCGGTGTCGGGCATGTGGTCAAGGATAAACTGCGGCAAATCCAGCGTACCGGCATCAATGCAGGGTGACTCGTCCGACAGGTTGTAGGGGAACTCGGCTCCGCCGTAAAACAGTGGGTCGGTGTCGAGGTTGGTGGTGTCGTAGTTAAGCAAACAATTATTGTTAATAATATCTATACCAGCTTCTCCTCCGTCAACAAGGGAGTGAAATATATCTAATCTTACATATCCTTCATTGTAAAAAGTTCCCATATAAAACTCTATAGGTTCATCATTATAAAAAATAGAATTATAAAC
>WGCS01000283.1 GCA_015493685.1 Bacteroidales bacterium | reverse complement strand
AATTTTCTTAACGCAATTCTTTCCAATGCGGTCGTTCATCAGCCCGCCTGAGGCGGGCTGATTGTTGCCATCAGCCAGAGCTAGTGCCGGAGTTTATCCTTAAGTTTTGCACGGCAGCTTATAAGGTAAATAAGTCGGTTCTCCTAAAAACAAATTCCTCTAATGCCTCCCTTTAGGGCCAGGGCAGCATTTGAGGCAGTGGGAGTTTTTATATCATTTTTAATCTTTAGTAAAAAAAAGGAACTATAATTAATTACTATTTTTATCGGTTAATAATGAATTGGCATATAAATTTAGTTAAAAAATTAATACAGCTGAGTGAGAATTTATATATTTGCCACCAAATTAAAAACAAAAGTTGTATAAACCCTAATTTACTCCAATGATTAAAAATTTTCTTAGTATTTCGTTATTTCTGATTTTCAGCTATTCTCTAATGGCTCAGCATCAGATTAAGTACACACCCGATGCTAAAGTCCCTATGGATAGTAATATTCGATATGGAAAATTAGCCAATGGATTGACTTATTATGTCCTTGCCAATAAGACTCCAAAAAACAGAGCCGAATTTTATTTGGTTAATAATGTAGGGGCAATGCAGGAGAATGCCAGCCAGAATGGATTGGCACACCTCACTGAACATATGTGTTTTAATGGCACTAAAAACTTTCATAAAAAGGATATCATTCATTATTTAGAATCCATAGGTATGAAATTTGGACCTGAGATTAATGCCTATACCGTTTATGATCAAACGGTATATACCTTGGATAAAGTTCCTTTGGAAACTCCTGAAAATATTGATACCGCTTTGTTGATTCTTTATGATTGGGCTACCAATGTGAGTATGGAAACTGATGAAATTAATGCTGAGAGAGGCGTAGTCCGTGAAGAATTGAGAACACGAAGAAGTGCTATGTCACGTATGCGCGACAAAACGAACAAAGTTCTTTTTGAAGGTTCCAAATATGCTGTTCACAATATTATAGGGGAAGTTAATATTATTGATAATGCCCCTTGCGATACTTTGCGCGCTTTTTATAATGATTGGTATCGTCCTGATTTACAAGCTATTATTGTGGTTGGTGATTTTAATCCTGATATGATGGTAAAAAAGATAAAGACTATCTTTTCCAAATTACCCATTAAGAAAAACGAAAGAGAGCGAAAATATTATCAAATTCCAGATCATGATAGCATAAAAGTTGCCCTGGCTCAGGATGTGGAATCGCCTTACAGTATTGTGCAGGCTGTATATAAGAAATCTGTTCCCAAAAGAAAAGACCAAGCTTATTATAGGGAACAATATTTGGCCGACTTGTATGCTAGCATGATAAATGCTCGTTTTAGCGAAGAGGCACAGAAAGTAGATCCTCCCTTTATGCAGGCATTTTCATATTATGGCAATTTAGTACGTACCAAAGATGCTTATATGACTTTTGCCGTAGCTTCAAATACAAAAATAAAAAAGGCCTTGGAGGCCATTCTTGCTGAAAATGAAAGAGTAAAAAATCAAGGTTTCTTATCTTCGGAACTTGCCAGAGCAAAGAAAGAACTGCTGGCACAGAATAAGAAGGCATATATGGAAAGAAACAAGAAGAAGAGTGCCGCTATAGCCAATAGTATTAAGGCTAACTTTTTAGATAATGAACCCATCCCCGGTGATAAGTGGGATTATGATTTTGCCAAGAAAGTAATCAATGGAGCTACTTTGGCAGAAGTAAATGCCTTGGGTAAAAAATGGATTACCGATAAAAACTTGGTGATTACAGTAATGGCACCAAAGAAGGAGGGTGTAGATATGCCTACCAAAGCAGAGGTATTATCCATTGCCGAAGGTATTCATAGTAAAAAGATAGCTCCTTATGTTGATGCCGCCGGCAATAAGCCGCTATTGGCGAAAGTTCCTGTTCCTGGTACTATTGTAAAGCAGGAGTATGATAAAAAACATAATGTTACCCGCTGGACACTCAGTAATGGAGTGAAGGTGGTAATGAAACCCACCAAATTTAAAGACGATGAGATACTTATGAGTGCCATAAGTGATGGTGGCTGGAGTCAAGTGGGACAGAAGGATGATATTTCGGCTAAAGTAGCTGCTGATGTTGCCAAGCTGAGTGGAATAGGAAGCTTCAGTAATGTCGATTTACAGAAGAAGTTGGCAGGGAAAGTAGTAAGCATTTCTCCTTATATCCATGAGCTATCAGAAGGCTTTACCGGCCATTCAAGTGTAGCTGATTTCAACACCTTATTAAAACTAAACTACCTATATTTTACCCATCCGCGATTCGATAAAGATGCTTTTGCCAGTTACAAACAGCGTACTGCCGGCATCTTGGTAAACAAAAGCCTCGATCCACAGTCAGCTTTCGTCGATACCATTAGAAATGTATTGTCCCAAAACAGTCCCCGAAGACGTAATATGACTGTTAAATTATTGGATGAGGCCAAATTAAATCGTATTAAATATATATTTTCAGAGCGTTTTGGAGATCCCTCAGGTTTTACCTATTATTTTGTTGGTAATATAAATCCTCAGCTGGAGAAAGATACTATTCTTAAATATCTGGGAGGTTTGCCCACAGTGCATCGCCAAGAGACGTGGAACGACCTTGGAATTAGAATGCCGGAGAAAAGAGTGGAGAAACATTTTAAAAGAAAGATGGAGACTAACAAAGCCACTGTATTTGTTGGTTATACGGGAGTATTAAAGAAATATAGTATTAAAAATGCACTATTGCTCGAAGCGGTAAAAGAATATTTAAACAACCGTTATTTGGAGACTTTGCGTGAAGATCAGGGAGGGACTTATGGTGCCGGCTTATGGTCGAGAATATCTCATTATCCTGTTCCTGAATATCAGCTGGGTGTATATTTTGATGCCAACCCCGCCAAATTGGATACCATGTTGGCTATAGTGTATGATGAAGCCGATAAATTGGTTGCCAATGGTCCTGATTCAAAAGTAATTAAGAATATTGCTGAGAATAAAATCAAGGAGTATAATGAGCACCTTAACGAAAATAACTGGTGGTTGTCAACACTTAAAAGTGATGATTTTAATAAAGAAGATCTTTTGGACTTCGACTATATTGGCTTCTGGAAGAAACTTACGGCTAAGAAAGTACAGAAAGCTGCCAAAGAATTTTTAAATGATGATAGAACTGTTGAAATTGTGCAGAAGGCAGAATAATCACAGTAGCATACAAAACTCAAGAGGCTGCCTTCCTTTGGGTAGCCTCTTTTGTATATGAAGAGGTGGTAATAGTACAGAAACATCATTTCAAATGGAGCTGGTTTAAAATCAAAGCCCGAATAACACATAAATTTCCTTACTTTTGCGCCTTAAATTCAGATAGTAAATTGCCCTATGGAAGCAGATAATAATGAAAAGTCGCTCAACTTTATTGAGCAAATTATAGATAAAGACCTTTTAGAAGGTAAAAATGGTTCGAGAGTACATACTCGTTTTCCACCGGAGCCCAATGGATACCTACATATTGGTCATGCTAAGAGTATATGCTTAAACTTTGGATTAGGGATTAAATACGGTGGTAAAACGAACTTACGTTTTGATGATACCAATCCTACCAAAGAGGAAGATGAATATGTGAACAGCATTATTGAAGATGTTAAGTGGTTGGGATTTCAGTGGGATGGCGATATCTGTTATACCTCTAACTATTTTCAGCAGCTTTATGACTGGGCAGTGCAACTTATTAAGGAAGGAAAGGCCTATGTTGACGATCAAAGTGCTGAGGAAATAAGTGCCCAGCGTGGTACTCCTCAAAAGCCCGGTGTGGAGAGCCCTTTTCGTAATCGTCCGCTAGAAGAAAATCTTGATTTATTTGAGAGAATGCGCCGGGGTGAATTTGCCAATGGAGAAAAAGTATTGCGAGCTAAAGTGGATATGGCATCACCAAATATGCAAATGCGTGATCCGGTGATGTACAGGATATTACATGCCAGTCATCATCGTACCGGGGATAAATGGTGTATCTATCCAATGTATGATTATGCGCATGGGCAAAGTGATTATATTGAGCAGATTACGCATTCAATTTGTACCTTGGAATTTGAGAATCATCGCCCTCTTTATGACTGGTTTCTTGACCAAATTGCCACCGGAGACAGGCCGCAACAGATTGAATTTGCTCGCCTTAATATCAATTATACGGTGATGAGTAAGCGGAAGTTGCTGGAACTTGTGGAGGGGAATTATGTTAGTGGATGGGATGATCCGCGTATGCCTACCATCTCCGGCCTGCGGCGTAGAGGATATACTCCTGAGTCTATCCGTAATTTTACCGATAGAATTGGGATTGCTAAAAGAGATAATGTTATAGAGTATAGCTTGTTGGAGTTTCTGTTGAGGGAGCATCTAAATAAAATCACCAAACGCGTAATGGCGGTGCTAAATCCTTTGAAACTTACCATTACTAATTATCCGGAAGGAGAATTTGAAGAGGTTGAATTGGTAAATAATCCTGAGGATGAAAATAGTGCCAGCCGTAAATTGCCTTTTGGCCGTAATATTTATATTGAGCAAGCCGATTTTATGCTCAATGCAAGTCGAAAATATTACCGACTAAGTGTGGGCAGAGAGGTTCGTCTCAAGGGCGCGTATATTATTAAATGTAATGATTATGTGGCTGATGAAAATGGAGAAATCACCGAGTTACTCTGTACTTACGATCCTGAAACTAAAAGTGGCAGCGGAATAAGCAGAAGGGTGAAAGCTACGCTACATTGGGTAAACGCAGAAAAATGTATTGATGCTGAGGTACGTCTTTACGATAGATTGTTTACCGATGAAGACCCTGCCGGGCATAAAGAAATTGATTTTAAGGAATTTATTAATCCTGATTCCTTAAAAATATTGTCGAATTGTAAATTAGAACCAAGTTTGGCCGAGGCTAAAGCGGAAGATAAATTTCAATTTCAGCGCTTAGGCTATTTTTGTGTTGATAAGGATAGTTCGAAGGAAAAACTTGTTTTCAACAGAACAGTATCCTTAAAAGACTCATGGGCAAAACGTAAATAAAACGAGGAGTATGTCAATTTCAATTTCAAATATTACAAAGCTTTATGGAAAACAAAAAGCCCTTGACAACTTAAGTGTTGAAATTAATCAAGGTGAAATTGTAGGTCTATTAGGCCCCAATGGCGCAGGGAAATCTACTTTGATGAAAATTCTTAGCGGTTATATTCCCCCCACTTCAGGACAAGCGAAATTAATGGGCTTTAATGTGTTGGAAGATGATTTGGAAGTGAAACGAAGAATAGGTTATCTGCCTGAAAGTAATCCGTTGTACAATGAAATGTATGTTATGGAATACCTTAATTTTGTGGCT
The DNA here is from genome assembly GCA_015493685.1 of Bacteroidales bacterium. Lineage (GTDB taxonomy): Bacteria > Bacteroidota > Bacteroidia > Bacteroidales > UBA1556 > UBA6267. The sequence continues at coordinate 7,622 of WGCS01000283.1, read as the reverse complement.
GGCATTTATCGTATTAAAGATAAGAAAGCTCGCATCAACGAAATGATAGAACTCACAGGTTTGCAAAAGGAAAAGCATAAAAAAATTGCCGCACTTTCCAAGGGATATAAACAACGTGTTGGTCTTGCTCAAACTTTTATTCATAATCCTGATGTACTGATATTGGATGAGCCAACAAGCGGCTTAGACCCCAATCAATTAGTTGAAATAAGAAGCCTTATTAAAGAAATTGGTAAAAGTAAAACGGTACTTTTTTCTTCCCATATAATGCAAGAGGTAGAGGCTATTTGTGATCGAATATTAATTATTAAAGAAGGCAAATTGATTGCCGATAGTCCTAAAAACGAAATTCAACAACTTTGGAAAGATAAAGAAATTATTATAGTAGAATTTAAAGAAACTATTGACACCGATTCACTGGCATTATTATCAGGCATCCATAATATTGAAACGACAGATGATGGTAAACTTAAAATTACTGTTGATAGCCAAAATGATATTCGCCCTATGATTTACGATTTTGCTAAAAACAATAATTTAACATTGATAGGACTGCAATCGGCAGAAATTAGTCTGGAACATATATTCCAAAGTTTAACCCAATAATTTATTTATAGTTTTAGAAAAAGAAGGAAACTTATTGTGCTTGTTCAGTAGCTATTTATTCCTAGAAAAAATCCCAATAATTATAAACATTTGAAATAATAATATCCATATTCGGACGTTCCTATACTAGTAATCAAAGTTAATTTATGAAGCAGATATACTCTTTATTATTTTTAAGTATTTTATTTTTAAGCTCATGTAAACTTATCAATCCTGATGAGGATATACCCGCACATATTACTATTTCGAAAGTTAGCTTCAAGGCTAAAGCAATGCAGGGTAGCGATTCGGTGCAAATAAAGGATATTTGGATTTATATGGATAATGATTTGGTTGGGAGCTATCAGCTACCATTAAAAGCACCCATATTAAAATCAGGAAAACATTCAATGACATTACGCCCGGGGGTTATTTTAAATGGTATTTCTGCAACGCGTTCCGTCAATCCATTTTATACCAGTGTTACTTCTGATGTGGATTTGGTGGCCGGGCAGTCGATTACGACGGAACCTCATTTTACCTATGTTGATGGGGTTAAATTTCCATGGAACTCACGGGGGGAAGAGGATTTTGAAGAGGCTGGAATAACCATTGATTCGGTGTCTTCTTCTTCATGTATAATCCGAAAAACAGATAAGGTAGTTTATGAGGGCAGGTATTCAGGGATAATACATCTGGATAAAGGTCATAAAAATTATATAGGCCAAAGCTCCAGATCCTTTGTCTTACCTAAGAATAAGGCCGCAGTAGTAATGGAAATTCATGTAAAAAACACAAAAATACCGTTGTATATTGGAATGTATGTTAATCTTCCGGGAGGAACGGTAATGGATATATCTCACCTTGGCGTGAAACCTTCCGCCCAATGGAAAATGCTGTACGTTAATTTTACAGAACTGGTAAGTTATTATCCCAAAGCAGAATCGTATAAAGTAACTTTTAAAGCTGATTTAGGGAATAACGATAGTGCAAATGTGTATTTGGATGATATTAAAATAATGCATTTTTAATGAATAGGAAACTACAAACCATAAAGTATATTCTGGCAGATTATTTATCGGCTTCCATTGCTTGGGCTTTGTTTTTTGTCTATCGAAAGTATAGTTATAGCCCTGATGGTATCAATATCAAGGATGTTATTCTCACTGACAATAAATTTTATTATGGGTTAATAATTATCCCGCTCTTTTGGATATTGTTTTATTTTTTTCTGGGGAATTACAAATCCGTTTACAGAAAATCAAGAATTAGAGAGCTAGGACTTACCTTTGTAAGTAGTTTGATAGGAGTGGCTCTTATTTTCTTTGTTATTATCCTTGACGATTACGTCCATTCTTATATGCAGCTGTATGTATATGCATTGGTGTTGTTTTGTCTGCAGTTTTTTATTACTGTTCTTTTTCGACTTATTTTAACGAGTATTACCGTCAGGAAGATTCATTCGGGAGCCATTGGTTTTCGGACTATTATCGTTGGTGGTAATGGTAAGGCTACCTCAATTTTTTTAGATATCTCCAATGAATATCTTTCTTCAGGAAACAAATTTATTGGATTTGTAAATGTCAACAAGGCGGATAATTATAAACTTTTGAAATATCTTCCTCATCTGGGGCACTATTCTAATATTAATACTATTATTGAAGACAAAGATATTGAGGAGGTAATTATTGCCATCGATCCTAGTGAACACGGAAAGATAAAGAGTATAATTACTCACTTGCAAAATACTAAAGTTATCATTAAGGTAATCCCTGATATGCATGACATTATGCTGGGATCGGTAAAAATGACAGCTATATTTCAAGCGCCATTAATTCAAATTTACCCCGATATTATGCCCTATTGGCAAGTGGTGCTCAAGCGAATTTTTGATATTGTTTTTTCCTTGTTGGCTATTATTATTCTTTCTCCGGTATATTTATTTACTGCTTTGGGAGTTTATTTTACTTCCAAGGGACCTATATTTTATTCTCAAGAGCGCATTGGTATCGATGGTAAGCCATTTAAGATGCTTAAGTTTAGGACGATGTATCAGAATGCAGAAAAAGAAGGCCCTCAGCTTAGTTCCGAAAATGATCCACGAATTACCCCCTTTGGCCGCTTTATGCGTAAAGTTCGCCTCGATGAAATTCCCCAGTTTTTTACTGTTATCAAAGGCGATATGAGTATAGTAGGCTACCGCCCCGAGAGACAGTATTTTATAGATAAAATTGTGGAGAAAGCACCCCATTATAAATTACTGCTGAAAATAAAACCAGGTATTACTTCCTGGGGACAAGTTAAATATGGCTACGCAGAGAATGTGGATGAAATGATTGAGCGATTAAAATACGATGTTTTGTATATTGAGAATATGAGTATCGCAGTGGATTTTAAAATATTGCTCTATACCATTATTATTGTTATGACCGGCCGAGGTAAATAATTGCCTTGTTCAATCCTTGTTCTATTCAATTAATTTTTTGTTATTTTCGGGAGCGTATTTTAAATTTGTATTCCTTAATTATTTCAAAAGCTTTATCTTATCTTTGCGCTTAGTTTTATAATTAATTATCTATTTTTCTATGGTACGATCAATGACTGGTTATGGAAAGGCTGAGGTAGAATTGCAGCATTCTAAATTGACAATGGAGATAAAGTCTCTTAATAGTAAGCAACTGGATTTAAATGCGCGCATTCCCTATGCTTTTAACGAAAAAGAATTGGAACTTAGGTCGTTGATATCAAAGCGATTGGGACGAGGAAAGATCTCTGTATTTATTAATATGGAGAATCTTGGTGTCGCTTCTAAGCAAATTGTTAATACCGAATTGGCGAAGCATTATTATCATCAAATAAAGGGATTGGCGAGGGAATTGGGAAATGAACATACGCAAGAAATTCTGCCCGCAGTACTTAATATCCCTGATGTGATTAAAGGTAGTGTGGAAGAAATGGATAAAGAAGATATGCAGAAATTTTTGGACATGGCCATGGAAGCCATAAAAAAAATTGATGCCTTTAGGATGCATGAAGGGGCTGTATTGGAGAAAGATTTTAGATTTAGAATAGCTAATATTATGGAGTTGCTGCAGCAACTTGATCAGTTTGAGAATGTTAGAGTTGAGAAGATAAAGGAGCGTATAGCTCAGGCCCTAAGTGATCATATTGATGAGAGTAAGATTGATAAAAACAGACTGGAGCAAGAACTGATTTTTTATATTGAGAAACTTGATGTTACAGAAGAAAAAATCCGCTTAAATAAACATTGCCAGTATTTTATCGAAACGCTTGATGATAATACTAATTCCAAAGGGAAGAAATTAGGCTTTGTATTGCAAGAGATTGGTAGAGAGGTTAATACCCTTGGAAGTAAATCCAACGATTCAGATATGCAACGTATTGTTGTTCAAATGAAAGATGAACTGGAGAAAATTAAGGAGCAAATGCTCAATATATTGTAAGTAGTTTTTTTGCTTAGAAAGTATATAGGAGCATGGAGTTGGCGTTTGATAAAACAAATGCTTAAAATTATGATAAATCGAATTTAAGCTCAAATGTAAAAACGAATAATATTACTTTGAGGATCGATTTAATTGAATCATATAATTTTTATTAATCATTGAATATTAGCCTATTAATGCAAGCAAAACTAATTATATTTTCCGCCCCATCGGGCTCCGGAAAAACGAGTATCGTTAGAGAAATTCTCAAGTCAGATATCCCCTTTGGTTTCTCTATTTCTGCCACCAGTCGTCCACCACGAAAAGGCGAGAAGCATGCTAAAGATTACTATTTTCTTAGTGTTGATGAGTTTAAAAAAAATATTGAAGAAGGAAATTTTTTGGAGTGGGAAGAGGTTTATCCCAATCAATATTACGGTACTTTGCGGTCGGAGGTAGATAGAATAAGGGCCATGGGTCGGAATGTTTTATTTGATGTGGATGTAGAAGGCGGATTAAATATTAAATACCAATATGGGAAAGAAGCACTGGCACTATTTATTATGGCTCCTTCGATACAGGAATTGACAAAAAGGCTTAAAAATAGAGGCACTGAGGATAGTGAGTCATTACAAAAAAGATTGAATAAGGTGGAGCATGAACTCACTTTCGCTCCTAAGTTCGACCAAATAATAGTGAATGATGATTTACAAAGAGCAGTAAATGAAACCTTAAAGAGTATTCGTAAATTTATTGTTGAATAATTGAATCATACACCTTTCAAATAAGCTTTTTTCTTTACTTTTGCCCCTCCATTATTAGCCTTCTTAGCTCAGTTGGTAGAGCAGCTCACTCGTAATGAGCAGGTCAGCGGTTCAAGTCCGCTAGAAGGCTCTCCTTTTTTTATAGCCTAAATAGAACTAAAAATAAGATTGCTCTTCCGGGATAAAACTATTTTTCCAATTAGCCATTGCTTTTCGTAAATTTGCGGCCTAAATTAGTAAGCTATAATTTTTATGGAGAATAAAGATATTAAAAGATATACCGTAACAACGGCTTTACCTTATGCCAATGGGCCAGTTCATATTGGACACCTTGCAGGTGTTTACGTTCCTGCTGATATTTATGTACGTTATTTACGTGCCAATTTGCGCGATGTGGTTTTTATTGGTGGCAGCGACGAACATGGCGTTCCTATTACCATTAAAGCACGAAAAGAAGGTGTAAGTCCTCAGGATATTGTGGATAAATATCATGGGATAATTAAGAAATCTTTTGAAGAATTTGGAATAAGTTTCGATATTTATTCTCGTACTTCCAGCCCCGTGCACCATCAAACAGCTTCTGCGTTTTTTAAGAAATTATATGATGACGATAAGTTTATTGTTAAAACAAATGAACAATATTATGATGCTGAGAATAAGATGTTCTTGGCCGACCGTTATATTATAGGTACTTGCCCCCACTGTGGCTACGAAAAAGCCTATGGCGACCAATGTGAGAGCTGTGGGACTTCTTTAAACGCCACCGATTTGATAAATCCTAAATCTGCTGTTAGTGGTAATATTCCTGTGATGAAAGAAACTAAACATTGGTATCTGCCATTGGACCAATATGAACCATGGCTTAAGAAATGGATAATTGAAGGCCATAAAAACGATTGGAGACCTAATGTTTATGGTCAATGCAAATCATGGATCGATAGCGGACTGCACCCAAGAGCAGTAACTCGTGACTTGGATTGGGGGGTAAAAGTACCGGTGGAAGGCGCTGAAGGAAAAGTGCTATATGTTTGGTTCGATGCGCCAATAGGATATATTTCGGCAACCAAAGAATTAACTCCCGATTGGGAAAAATATTGGAAAGATAAAGGAAGCAAACTTGTACATTTTATTGGCAAAGACAATATTGTTTTTCATTGTATTATTTTCCCTGCTATGCTTAAAGCGGAAGGCAGTTATATCCTTCCTGATAATGTTCCTGCCAATGAGTTTCTAAATTTGGAGGGAGATAAAATATCCACTTCTCGTAATTGGGCTGTATGGTTGCACGAATATTTAAACGATTTTCCTGAAAAACAAGATGTATTGCGTTATGTGCTTACTGCAAACGCACCTGAAACCAAAGATAATGATTTTACATGGAAAGATTTCCAAACAAGAAATAATAGTGAATTAGTAGGAATTCTTGGTAACTTTGTTAATAGGGCGTTGGTCCTCACTCAGAAATATTATCATGGCATTGTTCCCCAAAGAAACGAACTCACCAATTTTGATAAGACGGTATTGGAAGAGATTAAGAGTTTTCCTCAGCGTATAAGTAAAGCACTTGAAACCTATCACTTTAGAGAGGCTTTGCGTGAGTTGATGAACCTTGCTCGTTTGGGGAATAAATATTTGGCGGATACCGAACCTTGGAAAGTGGTGAAGACTGATGAGCAAAGGGTAATGACAATAATGAATATTGCCTTGCAAATTGTTGGAAATATTGCTGTATTAGGGGATGTATTTCTCCCTTTTAGTATGGAAAAATTGCGCCTTATGATTAATCAAGAGAAATATAGTTGGGATAAGGCAGGTGATATTGATATACTTATAGTAGGAAAGCAATTGAATAAACCTAGTTTATTGTTTCAGCAAATTGAAGATAAAGAGGTTGATTATCAGGTGAGTAAACTAATGGAAACCAAAATTAAGAATGAATTAGAAGCGCATCCTACAAAAGAGGCCAAAGAGAATATTCAATTTGATGATTTTACCAAGCTCGATATTCGTGTGGGTACAATAATAGAGGCGGAGAAAGTAGCTAAAACTAAAAAGTTACTTAAACTGATGGTAGATACAGGAATTGACAGGCGCATTGTGGTTTCCGGAATAGCTGAGTACTATAAACCTGAAGATATTATTGGTAAGCAGGTTAATATATTAGTGAATTTAGCTCCCAAAACACTTCGGGGAATTGAAAGCCAAGGCATGATACTTATGGCAGAAGATATAAGTGGTAAACTTGTATTTGTGGAGCCTTCAGTTCAGGTGAAAAACGGTAGTGAGGTAAAGTAGTGAGGTAATAAAAGTATAATACCATTAGAAGTCTTTGTCGAAGGCAGACTGTTAAAGCAAAGTATAAAATCGATAATAAATCAAGAAGCATTTATGTCAACAATAGCAATTGAAGGTATGGAGTTTTACTCTTACCATGGACATTTTGAGGAAGAATCCGTTATAGGGACCAAGTTTAAATTGGATTTATACTTGAATACGGATACTCAAAAGGCAGAAGTATCCGATAATTTGAAAGATACAGTAAATTATTTGGCCGTTTATCTGCTTGTTAAAAAACAAATGGAAAAGCCAAGTTATTTAATTGAGCATGTTGCCCGCAGAATTCTCAATACTATTATGGATAGTTTTCCATCAATAGAATCGGCAGAAATTAAATTTAGAAAAATGAATCCTCCTCTGGGAGGCCAGATGGAAAGCGTAAGTATTTTATTAAAGGCACAAAGAAGTTAGGATATTTACTTAAAATATAGCCTTATTTATCAAAAGAATAAACTGATGTAATCTTTATTATAAGTAGGCTGTTCCCTTTAAC
>WGCS01000282.1 GCA_015493685.1 Bacteroidales bacterium | reverse complement strand
CGAGCGGGTGATTTAATCGGTATCCACCGATTAACTTCCCGCTCTTTCTAGGACTTTAGCTTCGCTCCAAACTTCATCCCCTATAATACCGGTTGATGGGGGGCATTTTTGATCTTTAGCAAAACAATTAAACTAGAATTAATCAGTATTTTTATTGGACAATAATGATTTTAAGCCTACTTTTTCTGTTTTTTAACTGATAATAAATTTGCTGAAGAGGGCAATAGGAATGCTCAGACAAGTCATTTTATCGAATAGTAATTAGTTAATATATTGAATATCAAATTATAAGTAATGGTTGCTATCTCAAATTCATTAATTTTAGGGCATTACAATAAAATACATTTTTTTACGATAATTATAAGATGTATATATCAAACATTTAACTACTTTTGCAGCCATGTTAAAAACACGCCAATTTATAATTTTAGCCTTTATGGTTATAGCCTTAGGGAGTTGTAGCAAATATCAAACATTGATAAAAAAAGGAACACCTGAACAAAAGTATAAAGCTGCATTGAAATATTATGCCAAGGATGATTACTATCATGCTCAACAACTTTTAGATGAGCTTATTGTACTATATCGTGGGACTAATAAATTAGAGAAAATTTATTATATGTATGCCCAAACTTATTATAAACAAGGCGAATATATTGTGGCAAGTTACCATTTTAAATATTTTGCCAAAACCTTTCCCAAAAGTAAATATGCGGAAGAAAGTTTATTTTTAAGTGCCTATTGCAAATATTTAGATTCGCCTCCTGATAATCTTGACCAAACGAGTACCAAACAGGCTATTAAGGATATGCAGATGTTTATCAATATGTATCCTGATAGTCCGAAGGTAAAGGAAGCAAATAAGGTGATGGATGAATTGCGAGCTAAATTAGTAAAAAAGGATTTTGAAAATGCGCGTCAATATCTTAAAACTGAATATTTTAGAGCTGCTATTTATGCGCTTAAATTACATATAAAAGATTATCCTGCCAGCCCCTACAAGGAAGAAGCCCTATTTTTGATAGAAGAAGCTAATTTTGAATATGCAGAAAAGAGTATTTTTAGAAAACAAAAAGAGCGTTATACTGCGGCCGTTGCAGCTTATAATAATTATATTGCAGAGTACCCTGATGGTAACTACAAGAAGCAGGCAATTAAGTATATGAAGGCTGCTCAAGCACGTATTCGTCATATAGATAGGATATTAGCGAAGAGAAAACAATTATCAGATAGAAACAAAATTAAATTATAATAATATGGATTACAAGAAGATTAAGACGAACACTACTGCAGAGACATTGGATGTTGTAGATTTGGAGGAAGGAACCAATAATATTTATGAATCAATAGCTGTATTAGCTAAACGCGCTAATCAAATTGGCCTTGAGTTGAAGGAAGAACTTAACGAGAAAGTGTCGGAGTTTCAAATTAACAATGATACGCTGGAAGAAATCTTTGAAAATAGAGAGCAGATAGAAGTTGCCCGTTATTATGAGCGTTTGCCTAAACCGAGTTTATTGGCAATTCATGAGTTTTTGCATGATGAAATTTACCACAGAAACCCACTAAAAGAAGAAAGTAAAGACAACTTCTAGATGCTTAGGGCTAAGAATATATTAATTGGAGTAACGGGAAGCATAGCGGCTTATAAGATTCCTATTTTGGTACGCCTATTGAAAAAAGCAGGTGCCAATGTGCAGGTGATTATGACTGATGCAGCCAAGAACTTTGTTACTAATCTTAGTTTAAGTACGGTCTCAAATCGACCTGTTTACAGCGATTTTTTTAGTGCAGATACCGGAAGCTGGAATAGCCATATTGAGTTGGCAGAATGGGCAGACTTATTTGTTATAGCACCTTTGTCGGCTAATTCGATGGGGAAAATGGTAAGCGGTATTGCCGATAATTTACTGTTGACAACCTATTTGAGCGCACGTAGCAAGGTGATGTTTGCTCCGGCTATGGATTTGGATATGTATCGCCACCCTTCCACCAACGACAATATTAAAATTTTAGTTCAAAGAGGACATCATATTATTGAACCCACCTCCGGTGAGTTGGCTAGTGGTTTGTGTGGTGAAGGTAGAATGGAAGAGCCGGAAAATATCTTTAAAGTTATTGAGAGCTATTTTGACAAAAAAAGTCTTCTCAAAGGGAAGAAAGTCCTTATCTCTGCCGGGCCGACCTATGAAGCTATCGATCCGGTGCGATTTATTGGAAATCATTCCTCGGGGAAGATGGGTTTTGCGTTGGCAGAAGAGATGGCCGGTAGGGGAGCAGAGGTTTATTTAATCTCCGGTCCGGTGAGTTTGCAAACTCCCATTGGTATTAAGAAAAGAATCGATGTGGTATCGGCAAATGAAATGTATCAGCTTTGTAATCAGTATTTTTCGCAGATGGATGTGACCATTATGTCGGCGGCAATTGCTGATTTTACCCCAAAGCAAATTGCTGATAAAAAGATAAAGAAAGGGCAGGGTCTTGCCAATATAGAACTGGAGCCCACCAAAGATGTGCTGCTTTCATTGGGAAAACAGAAGACTGAAAATCAATTGTTGGTGGGTTTTGCCCTGGAAACAGACCAGGAAATAGCCAATGCAATTAAAAAGCTAGATAATAAAAACCTTGATTTTATCGTTCTTAATTCTATGAATGATAAAGGGGCCGGTTTTGGTGTTCCTACTAATAAGATAACCATTATTGATAAATACGAAAATGCACAATCTTTTGAGCTAAAAACAAAGAAAGAGGTTGCCGTTGATATTATTGATAAAATTGAATCCTTACTTTAATGAGAAATTTATTCCTTATCCTTATTTTTGCTTTTATCGGCACACTCTCAATGGCGCAAGAGCTGAAGTGTCAGGTGGCAATAAATTCTCAACAAATTACCGGGGACAAAACTCGTTTTCAGACCTTGCAAACTGCTATTAATGAGTTTATGAATGATAGAAAGTGGACCAATAGGATTTTCAAGCCCGAAGAAAAAATTGAATGTTCTATCTTTATTACTTTTAACAAAAGTACCACGGGCGATAATTACCAAGGAAATATTCAAATTCAATCTTTGCGCCCTGTTTTTAATAGCGCTTATAAATCACCGGTACTAAATATTAAAGATAACAATTTATCTTTCAAGTGGGTAGAACATGATCCGCTAAATTTCGATTTAAATACTTTTACCAATAATCTCACCTCTGTACTAGCGTATTATGCTTATATTATTATTGGTACCGATTTCGATAGCTATTCTGCCAATGGAGGGAGCGAATTTTTTACCAATGCGCAAACCATTGTTAATAATGCGCAGAACACTCAATTTTTAGGATGGAAGTCATCGGGTAATGAAAAAAATAGATATTGGTATGTGGAGAATATTCTTAATTCGCGTTATGTGGATTTCAGGTCTTTTATGTATCAATACCATCGTAAAGGCTTGGATATAATGTACGACAATCTTAGTAAAGGGAGAGTGGTTGCGCTAAACTCATTAAAAATGCTTCAGAAGCTTCATCGTATTCGTCCCAACTTGGTGATTACAAATAGACTAATGGATGCCAAAAGGGATGAGTTTATTGGGCTATTTACTGGTGCTCAGCCCAATGAGCGGATACAGGCAAAAAATATTCTTACTGAACTTGATCCTGCCAATGCCGGTAAATATCAAAAGATGAATGCCGGACCGAAGAAATAATTCTTTCTTTACATTATTCTAAAAACCTAGATTATCTAGTTACCAATTCTATACTTTTTAGTACCCCTATCGCCTTTATTAAATGTATATTGCAATGAAAGATATATTGTTCGATAATAATATGTTCCGGTTATAACTTTATCTGATTTTACATTAAACAAATCGGAATAAGAGCCTACTTCCAGAATAGTATTGAAAATATTATAAATGCCAAATGATACAGCTAAATGATTGGTGAAATATTTTTTGCTAATACTAAAGGATGTGTTCAATGTGGGTTTAATATGTCCGTTATAGGTAGTTCTTAAGGAATTATAGTTGATGTAGAATCTTGAATAATAATTATTTAACTCATATTCTATATTTAATTTTGCCTTATAGCCAAAGCGCTTTTTATTTATGCTATATAGATATAAACTATAT
>WGCS01000281.1 GCA_015493685.1 Bacteroidales bacterium | reverse complement strand
GTATTGTTGATAATTCTTAGACATCTACTGCCCCCTAATTATAGGGATTCTAGCTTAAATCAAATATTTTTATAGGATAACGATAATTATTTCCGTTAAATGAAATAAATATTATGTGTAGGTAGTATTTAAAATTTAGTATTTTTGTACCTTAATATTTAACCAAACAAATTTAGTATTTTATAATGGAAAATCACAACCCAAAAGAATGCATTTTTTGCAAAAGAGACGATAGTCAAGTACCATTGGTACAATTGAGTTATAGTAATAGCAGTTATTGGATTTGTCCTCAGCATATTCCAATTTTGATTCACGAACCAACAAAATTAGCGGGAATGCTACCTGGTGCTGAGAATATGCAAGCAGGATAGTCTTTTTAAGGAAAAAATTAGACAGCCATAAACTTTTCGTTTATGGCTGTCTTTGTTTATGGTTGTTTTTAGGCTTTCTCCAATAAGATAGTGAGTTCCTTAATTTCGTCGCGGTATCTGGCGGCCTCAATAAAATCGAGTTTCTTAACAGCGTCAGCCATACTTTTTTTCGATTTTGCAATAGTCTTTTTAAGTTGATCTTCCGACATATATCGAACTACAGGATCTGCAGCGATGGTGCTTTTATTGTTGTAATCATAGGGCTTATTTTCGTAGCCCTTGGCATTGGCAACAGCCGTCTGGCCAAGAATAGAATCGGTAGAGCGAATAATTTGCGTAGGAGTGATGCCGTACTTCTCATTGTAAGCTTTCTGCTTAGCTCTTTTGCTATTGGTTGAGCTAATGGTTCTTCCCATCGAATTGGTGATGCGGTCGGCATACATTATCACCAAGCTATTCACATTTCGGGCAGCTCTTCCTGCAGTTTGAGTGAGGGCGCGCTCTGAACGTAAAAATCCTTCCTTATCGGCATCAAGAATGGCTACTAAAGATACTTCCGGTAGGTCAAGACCTTCACGCAGTAAGTTTACTCCAACAAGTACATCAAAACTACCAAGCCTGAGTTCTCTTAATATTTCTACTCGTTCCAGCGTGTCCACTTCTGAATGGATAAACCGACTTTTGATACCTAAGTTTAGCAAATATTTATTTAGCTCTTCAGCCATTCTTTTGGTCAGTGTTGTTACCAGAATACGCTCTTTTAGCTCTACTCTTTTCTCAATTTCATTAAGTAAGTCATCAACCTGATTTAGACTTGGTCTAACCTCTATTAGTGGATCTAAAAGCCCTGTAGGCCTTATTACTTGCTCTACTACAACACCCTCTGAGCGCTGAAGTTCATAATCAGCCGGCGTTGCCGATACGTAAATCGTTTGGTGTGTGAGTTGCTCAAATTCCTCAAAAACCAATGGCCTATTGTCCATTGCTGATGGAAGCCGGAATCCATATTCTACTAAATTTTGTTTCCTCGACCTGTCGCCACCATACATGGCTCTTACCTGTGGCAGTGTTGCGTGACTTTCGTCCACAATGGTTAGAAAATCATCGGGGAAATAGTCTAGCAGTACAAAAGGTCTGTCTCCTTTTTTACGCCCATCAAAATACCTTGAGTAATTTTCAATACCGGAGCAATATCCTAGTTCCTTAATCATTTCCAAATCATAGTTTACCCTGTCTTCCAGGCGCTTTGCTTCCAGGTGTTTTCCTATGGATTTAAGAAACTCCATCTGAAGAACTAAATCGTCCTGAATGGCAAAAATATTTTCTCTCATTTTTGACTGGTCTGTAACAAAAATGTTGGCAGGGAATATTTTTATAAAGTCATGTTCCTCAAAACTTTTACCTGTTTTAGGGTCTATACTATGCAGCGATTCTACTTCTTCACCCCAAAAACTAATACGGAAAGCATAGTCGATATTGGCAGGATGAATATCTACAGTATCGCCTTTTACTCTAAAAGTACCACGCTGAAAATCAATTTCATTTCTGGAATATAGGCTATTCACTAATTGCCGTAGAAATATATCGCGGCTAATGTTTTGTCCTACTTTTAAGGTAACTACATTATTGGTGAAGTCGTCTGGATTTCCCAAAGAATAGATGCATGAAACAGACGAAACTACCAATACATCGCGGCGACCCGAAAGAAGCGATGAAGTTGTACTCAATCGTAGTTTGTCAATTTCGTCATTAATCTGTAAGTCTTTTTCTATATACGTATTTGTTGTCGGAATATAAGCCTCGGGCTGATAGTAGTCGTAATAGGAAACAAAATATTCTACTGCATTATGTGGGAAAAATTGCTTAAATTCTCCATATAATTGAGCAGCAAGTGTTTTGTTGTGACTAAGGATTAATGTTGGCCTGTTGATTTCTTCAATAACATTGGCTACGGTAAAAGTTTTGCCCGATCCTGTTACCCCAAGAAGTACTTGTGCTTTCTGCTCCTTATTGATGCCGTCAATTAATTGTTTTATTGCTTCCGGCTGATCTCCGGTAGGTTTGAAGTCTGAAACTAGTTTGAAATTCATAATACAAAACTAAGCATTTTTACGATGAGGAAAGTAGAAAACAAAATCACTTCCTGGTTCAAAGGCATTGCTTTTATAATATATTTGCATCCTTATTTTTATATATATATTCCATGGTAGAAATCGATGAAGCAATAGTTACCAATCTTGTTATTCATAGAATTGGTATTGAATCCAATATGTCATTCTTAAGTAAGAGTGAGTATAAAATAAAAACAGAGGAAGAAGAAGACACCTTGCTAAAGATTTTTCTTAAACCGTTTACTTCAAACGTAACAACGTATGAGTTTAAGCACGATATTGATATTAATCTTAATCCACTTTTTAATTTGGCTCGTGATATTAAAGAAGAGCAGAGTTTCTTTCTCAAATCTATTGATATTCACCAACATCTGAAATCAGTTTCCAAGCATCCTAATATTAAGGATGGTGATTTGTTTATTCTTAAATATGACAATCTGAAATTTGATAATAATTATTATGCTGCCATTGGAATCTATAAGGTGGAAAATAAGGAGCGCTTTATAGAAACTTCACCTCCTGACGAAAACAATCAAATAGCGATGGATTTTAAGCAAGGAGTGGGGGCAAGAAAACTTGATAAGGCTTGTTTGATATTATTTAGCGAAGAACCCTATACTGTTTTTATTGTGGACAATGCTTCCCGCGATACTGACTATTGGCTCAATGAGTTTGTGAATGTTAAACTAAGGAATGATTATGTAAATAGTACAAGCCAGTTTATGAGTCTCACCAAATCATTTATTACGGAGCAGATTCCTACCGAATATGAGGTCAATAAAGCTGATCAAATAGATTTCTTAAATCGTTCGGTAGATTATTTTAAATCGCATGATACTTTTGAGAAAGAAGAGTTTGAGAAAGAAGTATTTCAAGAAGATACAGTTATAGAATCTTTTAGGAACTTTGATGAAAGTTATAGTCAAGAGAATAAAATTGAAGTAGATTCGAGTTTTGAGATTTCACCTCAAGCAGTAAAAAAACAAAGCAGGATATTTAAGAGTGTGCTAAAGTTGGATAAGAATTTTCATATTTATATCCATGGTAATAAGGAGCTTATAGAGCAAGGAGTGGATACTGACGGCAGAAAATATTATAAAATATTTTATGAGGAAGAGCGTTAATCCTTTGGCGGTATTATGGACATTGCCCTTTCGGTAATGGCGGTAATGCTTAGCGATGGATTTACTCCGGGATTGCTGGATATCATAGAGCCGTCACATATCATCATATTTTTATAAGCAAAAACTTTATTATCAGAATCAATTACTCCTTCCTCTATATTTGACCCCATTACAGCTCCTCCTAATATGTGTGCAGTTGAGGGCATATTGAAAAGAGTTTCGGTTAGAAGCACCATTGGTTTGGCATTGTTAAGCCGGCTGTATTGTTCGGCTAACTCATAAGCCAACGGAATTTGAGCACTGGGCTTAGGTCCATTACTAATTTTCGATTTCATCCGATGCTTCCCTTTTGTAAATTGTAGCGTGGTGTCGATTTGTTGCATAAAGAGTAATACGGTAGATTGCTTGGCAAAATCTTTTACAAAGAGAAGCCTTCCATAGCTTAAGGGGTGTTTTAATAATTTAGCAAACATATTCCCCATTCGCAAAAGTAGGTTGTTGCCTGTTACATTGGGGAGCATGCCAATGCGCCAGAACCCAGAGCCCTCTCCATAACGTACTATTTCCAGGTGTGTCTTGTCGTCAACATCAAGTATTGAACCTATGGCCACTCCTTTGCTTAGGTCTCTTGTGCTATCTTTGCTTACGCTAAAAATAAGTGCTTCGTTGTTGGTGAGAATGTGGTGCCCTAATTGCTTGCTTAGGCGCGGAAGGCTACTTTCTTTAAGCTTAAGTAAAAGGTTTAATGTGCCCAATACTCCGGCAGAGAATATAATATGGGCTGCTTCAAACTCCATATTATGGTTTCTCTTTTTGGTAGATGATTTACTAAATACCTTATAGCCTTTTGCTCCATCTTCGGTACCCAATGGTATTACAGAATAAACCTCTTGTTCGGCAATGATTTCAGCGCCTAGTTGTTGCGCCAGATATAAGTAGTTTTTATCTAAACTGTTTTTTGCGTTATGTCTGCAACCTGTCATGCAAGCTCCACAGAAAGTACAGCCAGACCTACGTGGGCCTTTTCCCTTGAAAAAAGGATCGCTAACTTCTTCGTCGGCTTCACCAAAAAATACAGATACGTCGGTGGCATTAAATAAATGCTCTTGTTTACGCGCTTTGGCAAGCTTTTTAAGGATTAAATCGCCTTCTTCCAACTGTGGATTCTTTGTCGCCCCAAGCATTTTCTTGGCTTCACTATAAAAGGGAGCGAGCTCATTTTCCCATTGAAGAAGGTGTGCCCAACTGCCATTATTGTAGAAGCTCTTTTTTGGTTTAGGTAAGGTATTGGCATATACCAACGAACCACCACCGACTCCCGTTCCACTCAATATGCCAATATGCTTGTAAAAGGTCATCTTCATTATTCCATAAAATCCAAAGGAAGGCAGCCATAGCCAGCGTTTTAGATTCCAATTAGTTTTAGCAAAGTCATCTTTTGTATACCATTTTCCCTTTTCAATAATAAGTACAGAATAGCCCTTTTCTGCCAGTCGTAATGCCGATACAGAACCTCCAAAACCACTACCTACTATAATATAATCATATCGTTTTTTCATAAATAGATGGGCTTTGTGGATTTTGTGCCGTAAATAAAATGCTGTACATAATAACAAAGAAGACTACACCGGCTTGTACGTTAAACATGGACTCGAAAAGAATATTTATGCTGAAGATGAGACTAAAGCCCTGAGATAGTAGCATGTTAGTTCGGTTGAAGAATAGTATAATAAGCATTGCCAGAAGGAATAATAAACCAATAACTCCTTCTCCTACAGTAGTCTCTAAATACTGATTGTGTGCATTCATGTGCATCTCCAACGGCTTTTTATAATCTCGTTTCTTATATATTTTGGATAACTCATCTTTGATATCTCCACCGCCTACACCAATTATGGGATGCTTTTTTATTATTCTAATGGAGGCATCCCAAGCCAACATTCGTAATGCAGTTGATTCTTGTACTTTCTCGGGATGGGCAAATACTTTTTCGAAATTAAGGCCTGCATTTAAGAGTGCTTTAAAACGCTCATTTATGGTAAAGATGCTAATAAATGCGATTAAACTTATTAGTATTATGCCAATACTTATTCCTTTGGATTTATGGTAAAACAATTTAAAGAGTACGAATATTAAAAGTAATACTAAACTAATCATACCGGCTTTAGACTCAGAGAAATAGAGAACTAGTAAGGAGAGAAATAAAGAAGTGAAATTGATTATAGTATATGCTTTGTTGCTGATAAATAAATAGAGAATAAATAATATATTGGTTACCAGATATAATGATAAGTAGGAAGGATGCATGGGCTCCGAGAAAATCATATAGGTAGGATATATATTATGGATAGAATATAAAAATAAACCCTTTGTTAGATAGGCTAAACTCATAATTCCACCAATGAAGACATAGATATTTGCCAGAATATGTATGTCAGCTTGCTGTTCTTTTTTCTTTAAGGCAAATAAAATGGGAATAATTAAAAAGGAAAATTTAACCTCTAAGTCGAAATATATTTCTGTTTTATTGCTTGAATATAATATGGAGAGAATATG
>WGCS01000280.1 GCA_015493685.1 Bacteroidales bacterium | reverse complement strand
GAAAAGATGATAGAAGAATACACAAAAAAAATAAAGGAGCTGGAGAATGAAAAATCCATTCAGGTTCTATAAATCGGTAATCGAGAAAAAGAGCATTTCTGCTTTAATGAAACTAACAAAAAAAGAGTTAGCCTCAGCCCTTATTAAGTGTAATGAGTTATTAGAAGATAAAGCTTTTATGGCGGCACAGAAGGATATAATAACTGAATATCTTGAAGAATATAGAGGATCGCTATCAGATGCCGCTGCCTACTTACAAGGTGACAAAGGATGGCACGAATTAAATTATGAGGCAAAGAGAATAATGAACTTTTTAATTTCTGCTCATTACGAATGGACGCATGGAGTCAGCCCTCACATTAAAGACGCATTGGATATGCTAAACATCCAATTACTGTCACCGGATAAACAACAAGCAGTTAAGAACTTCTTAGTTACGGGACTGTCTCGAAGTCAAACGAATGTAGCGCAAAGGACTATAATCACAGGAAACAAATTAAAGGGTGCCGAGCTGCGTTACACTGTCGGAAAATCCGACGAAGAAATACAAAAAATAAAAACAAAGGAGATGGTATAATGAAGCAAACAGAGATTTTTTACAAACAATTTGAAAAAGACGGCAAGTCTTATGTAAAAATTATTAAAATTAAAAATGTTGCTAAAATGAAAGATTTACCCTATGAATACACAAAAAGTATCCCAATTTATTATTCCGTTGGGGACTTAGAGCATGCTGCGATTTGTATTGTAGATGCCAACGGAATAAAATACTATTTACATGAGGGAGAGTTTTATCCTTTATATCTCTTCGCAACATTAGTATTAACGATGCGAAATGCTGGAGAACGACTCCACAAAATAATAAAAGAGATAAATAAAATTAGAATGGTAAGGATATAATATGACCGAAGAAGAAAAACTTATACTCTCAGTTAAAAACAAAAAAGACGCTAAAAGAGTTGGCAAAAAGTTGGGGATTAAATGGCGCATGGTTTATTATCGTAGGGCAAAGCTACTAAAACAACAAACACAGCCAGCCCAACAAACGAACTCAAGCGCATATACCTACTTATATAAGAAATTAAAAAAACACAAGCAGGCTGGGCTGAACGATGTTTTGTCGAAGTTTTCCGCTGTTGAGGTAACAGAGGCTATAGACCAGATGAGAACTAATGGGCTTATTATCAGCGTTATTGGGGACACCGTTTTCTTAAACAGGAAAATAGATTATTCTCCGCCAACTACAATTAATATTGGAGAATTTAATAATGGCTGGATTAAATTCGGGGTCGTCTCTGATACTCATCTTAATAGTAAATATGAAAGAATGGATGTTTTAAACTCTCTTTACGATATTTTTGAGGGTGAAAATATTCACACGGTTTTACACGCAGGGAACATTATTGATGGGTATTCAAGATTAAATCAGTTTGATGTTTTTAATGTAGGAACAGACGACCAGATAAATTATTGTGTCACTGCATATCCTCAGAGAGAGGGAATAACTACACATTTTATTACTGCCGATGACCATGAGGGATGGATAGTTCAAAGAGAGCACATAAATGTAGGACAGGTTATTGAGGATGTAGCCGAAAGGGCAGGGAGGCATGATTTACACCATCTGGGTTACATCGAGGCTGATGTAAAAGTAAAAGTTGGGCAAAGACCCACAATTATTAGAATAATGCACCCATCAGGCGGGGCTTCTTACGCTACATCTTATCAGGCTCAGAAGATTATAGAGTCTATGCATGGAGGAGAAAAACCTGATTTTTTAATAATCGGGCATTATCACAAGCAATTATCTGGGATGGTTAGGAATGTTCCCTATATCCTTGCAGGGACAACAGAAGACCAGACAACTTTTATGAGGAAAAAACATTTGGCGGCACATATTGGTGGTTGGATTGTTCAGTTGCATATAGCCAAAGGCGGCTATGTTAATAGGGTGAAAACGGAATGGATTAATTACTTCAACAGAGATTTCTATCTACAAAAACCACAGCCAGCCCGGGGTGATGCACACCTGCGAGAGTGGAAATACCAATGGTAGCAAAAAAGGGAGCGATAAGCTCCCCCTTTTTTATGGTGTTAAGTTTGCTTCTTTTAATTCTTTGTTGTATTCTTTTTTTATCTCATTAAGCGTATATCCTTGCGATAAAAGCCATCGCAAATAATTTTTGTCCATAAGTGCCCGTCTTATTGGAATCTTGTAATTAAGGATTCTATCTATTATTGCTCTGCGTGTTCTATATCGTCCGCTGGATACCATTAGATTCTCAGCTTCTGTTATTTTATTTTGCGATAAAAGTTTGTCTATTTGTTGGTCAATAGTGTCGTTCTTTGCTTCTTTTTCGTTTAGGTATTTGTAATAAAGTGTTGTATATTTCCCACCTTTTGCTCCACTTGAAACCCATGCTCCAAAGAAAGGCAAGATTGTTTCCATTGCGTTATTTTTGGGCATAAAATATTGTGATGGCGTTAACGCCTCAAGTCCATAGGCTACATACTTTTTTAGTCCCTCAATTGTGCTATACCCCTCTGGTACAATGGGCTTATGTTGCCAAGTAGAATAATTAAAAAGAAACTCTAATGTAGTTTTCAGTAGCGGCTCAGCCTTATTTACTACTGTCTGTCTTGGTGAAGTTGCCCATGCAAAAACATCTCGAATCCACCTAAATAGAGGAAATGAGTAATACTGCTCTTGCCCTTTGGGGTTTTTTGTTCCGCTATCAACACTAAAAATATTTAAAACATTTCTCTCTATTTCATTCTGAAATGTCGTATGCAGTTTTACTTTATCTCCCTTTATTACGCCTAAGTCTATAAGTTTGTTTCTTGCTGCCTCAAGTCCTAATTGAGAAACATTGACAGCAATAAGTAGCATAAACAAAGAGGCAAAGAAATATGCGATGTTTAATTTTCCTATAAATCGTTTCTCATCGTTATCCATTGTTCCCGTTCCCAGCCCTCGTTTTCCGAATGTCAGGCTTTTAACAATAAGGTCAATATTCGAGGCTGTCCACTTAAAGGCAAGGAATCCTACCGAGCCAAGGTTTCGGGCTATTTCTGGGAACCACGAATCAGGCATTGTTCCGTAAAAAGGATTGAGTGCGTCTGCCGCATATTTGCCTATTTTCTCTTTACTCCATTCTGGATGAGCTTTCTTAATCATTGTTGTTAACCTGTAAAAGCTTGACAGTTGCGCATGTGGCACCATTATGTCCCACAAAAGAGTGTCATTCATTTTCATTACATCTGATATTAAAGATGTTACTATATTTTGGTCAGGCTTCATTTCTTTTACCAAGTCATACATTATTTGCTTTGAGTATCCGCCTAAAACCATTCCCGAGTTAATTGCGTAGCGTTCCATACTATTAAGCTGCTGTTCGTTAAGTTTGGGACGCTTCATAAATGGGTTTGTTGCTGCCCATATAGCCGTTCTAACGCCTTCAATATTGACTCCGTGAATTAACGGATTAAAAAATATACTTCTTTTTACAAGAGCTCTTATTGCCAAATAATATTTGACAAAACCATGTGGAGGTAAATGCGGCTTGGTATAAGAATTAATAATTTGCGCAACCTTAGGATGCGCCTTTAACGGAATTTTTACCATTAAATTTGTATCGTCTTCTGATTTTAACCACATCCATTGGCTAAGGTTTCTATTCTGTAACTCTTCATAAACATTGTTATATATAGATAACGCTTCCTTGTCGCTACTTCTTGGGCGTTTCATTACTGCCGGTAGTCCCGTTTCTTTATCCACTAAAGAAGGCAACAATTGTTGAATAAATTCTTTATTGTTTAATGTTAGAAATAATTGTTGTGTATAAATCGCTATCTTCAAAATGGGATTATCTATTGGATGTAATCCATGAGCGACAGCCTCCTCTTTTGTGGCATAAACCCTTGCTCTTGCATACCTGAATTTTGTTCCGAGCTTGCCGCCACTTGGGAATAGTTGTTTAGCAAGAATGCTTTCGTTGTCTTTGTAGATGTGCATTGTGTAATTATCACGGAGTTCTTCCAAAATATCATTTTCTTTTGCATATTCTCCTAGCCTTTTGTAGGTCTGTTTAATTAAAATTCCAAGTTCTTTGTACTCTTCTGGAAGTGTGTCGTATAACTCTTGGAATTTGTCGGGCTGGTCTAACCAATCATCTACAATCTTTAAAAATACTTTATTAGGCTTGCCTATTCTTTTTAAAAGAGAATCTCTTGTTTTTACAGCCAATCTCTTTGCTAAATTTGCGCCGATTTCTAACTTCCTAATAGCATTAAGTGTATTATATGCAAGGTCTTTTTCGGACTGTTTTTCTGGATGGAATAACTCTTTAAGGCTATCTATGATATCGCTTCCTAAGTCCAGCGACATGTATCCGGGCTTATTCCTTTTATTTTTAGGATAGACGGGTATCCAACTGACATCTTTTACTAATTTGCCATTTTCCAATTTATACTCTGCTTGGATGCCATACATATTGTCAAACTCTACAAGTTTTCCTACCCAACTGCCTACCCTGTATGTTTTACCAACATCTTTACTTGACACCACCATCCCAGCCTTTAGTTCTGGGAGTTTCTTGGCGTCTTTTACTGAAATGGCACCGTGCTGCTTGTATAGGCTGGCTATTCTTTTAACTTCGTGCCACATTTGTAGGACTTCATCGACAGCATCCTCTGTTGTCATTTGGTTATTATATAATTTGGATTCTAATTCGTAAGCGGAGCGGTCATCTCTCACTAACGCCAAAATATCGCCTTTTAAGTACGGTTCAAAGTACTTACTCGTAAGAATTAAATATAAGTTCGTGTATCTGGTATCAAAAGCCTGTAGGTTTTTAGCTAAATCCATTTTCTTAACTGCTTTATAAAAACTATCATTTAGCCCGCTTTTGTTCAATCCAAGTTCCTCGATAAGTTTTTTCTTAGGCGGGAGTTCTTCTGTTGGAATTCTTTGTCTGCTTAAAGAATTCTCGTTTTGTGCTTTCTGCTTACTATTGCTATTTTCTCTAGGTTGGTCATTTGGTTGCGGCTTTTGCGTGTTTGTTGCGGGTTTTTTGTCTAAAGATGAGTTGGTTCCCTCTTTGGGCAGCCATCCTTTAGAATCTTTCATCATCTCGTTTTCTTGTTTAATTAACGGGAGATATTTATTAATTATTTTTTCTTTCCATTGTTCATCTGAAATCTGCCCTGTTTGGCGTCTTACCTTAAAGATTCTTATATCCTTATAGTAAGGCGAACGAGGAGAGATGGGGACGCCCTCTAAATAAATCACTTCTTTCT
>WGCS01000279.1 GCA_015493685.1 Bacteroidales bacterium | reverse complement strand
GCAACATGCAGAACTCATAATATAAATCCTCATACTTGGCTTTGTGATGTTATTAATCGAATACCTGAACATAAAGCCAATAAACTTCATGAGCTATTACCTCATAACTGGAAGCCATTAAATCTGGATACGTAGTTTACCGTACGCTTACCGGAATATAAAATCCACGGAATTATTAAAGCTTGATAAAGTAATTTTTTGTTGCTTAGAAATCAAAAAACATATACAATTTTATTGGAAAGATATGGATACTCATATCTAGCAACAGGAAAGATATAGAAATATCAAAAAAGCAGAACGAATAAAAAAAGGCAAACCAAATGGTTTGCCTTTTTTATTCATTCAAAAATACTGTTTATTTAAGCAGATCTTTAAAATCACTATTGTTTAAGAAATTAATAAATTCCTTATCTTTCTTAGCTTCGTTTTTGTAAGCGGGTACAGCATTAATTGCATTCTTAAGGTTATCAATAACCATAGAAGTATTATTGGTACGAGCTCCAATTACAGCAAGTAAATAGTAAACCTCACCTGACTTAGATGCACAATCTAAAGTTTTTGTTGCATCGGCTGTTTTACCATTCTCTAACTGAGCCAAAGCTAAGTTATAATCACATTTCTTAGAAGAGAAAGCTTTTTCAGCAGCAGGATAATCACCATTCATCATTTTAATAACACCCATATTATAGGCTTCATTAACACCTGCAGCCTGAGCTGTTTGATAATATTTTTGAGCGGCAACAAAATCTTTGTTCCAAGCGGCCAACACACCCAAGTTATTCTCTACTTCGGCTTGTCCTGCTTTAATGGCATTAGCTTTTTCTAGAAGTTTAGCTGCTTCTTCAGTATTACCTAATTTAATATCAACTGCAGCTGCATTATTATAAGCTCTCCAGTTGTCATTAAAATTCTTGATTGCAGATTTATAAATAGCTAATTGCGTATTTAAATCTTCTGTTAGAGTAGCAGCATAAAGTAATTCTTTACTACTTAATGAATCAGGATAAGTGGTAGAAAGGGTAGCAATTTGTTCATCGGTACGTTTAGGCTCAAAACAATTAACTTTAATCTCGGCACGACGTAATACAGAAAGCATATCTTCTACTTCTTTATAGATAACAGTCATATTTCTTATTTGCTGTTCTCTTTGAAGTCTATCAGCTTGCGACTTAATAACATTGGCAATTTTATTTTTATCAGCAATATTAGAAGCATTCAGCGCCTTCATAAAACCATCATAATCGGCTCCTTTGGCAACAACATTAATATCAACTTCTTCTTTTGATTTAAAAATCTTAGCTATTTTCTTTGCAATAAATTTCTTAGCTGTAACACCACGCTCGTCAGACAATTGCTGGTTTAGTGTTAATTCACCCTCAGGAGAAGCCCACGCATTAATATTTACATCTTTAATCTTCCATTTTTTACCAATGAATTTCATCAAAGAATCGCGATCACTCTTTGCTTCCTTATTAAGCTTAAGACCAAGATTCAAATTTGATTTATCATAAGCGAAATACAATTTTGCCGCTTTTGATACTATGGTAACTTTTTCATACATACTCGGAGCAAGTTGAACATTTTCACCGTGTCCTACTCGAGTAGAAGTAATAATAATTCCATCAGCAACCTTCACATCAGCGACAGGAGTATTTTTACCACCTTTTAAAGAAGTAACTTTAACCCATAACTCAGAACTTTGCATTGCTGGTTTATAATCAAAAACATCGCTATATGTAATAGGACTTCCTGTTTTAAAGTTAATCACTGTACCTTCACCTTCGGCTTTCTCACCTTTTAAAAGCATTGGCTTTAAAGCTAAAGTGCCTCCATCATATTTCAAATAGGGCTCCACTTTAACAATTTCTTTTTTTGGAAATCCTTTAGCCGGAATAGTATCGTTTACTGTAAAACTAACTTTTCCTCCTTTATTAACCAAAGGGCTTGGATTAACATGATATTGATCTGGCATCTTTAAGCTACCGCAACTTGCAACGAAAAGGGCAAGCATAATCACCAATAATGTTTTAAAATTACGCATTTCTCTCTGTTTAAATTATTTAATAAAATCTAATTCTTCTCTATTAATTTTGTCTGTTAAAACAATTTGCAAATGTATTAATACTAATTCTAAGAAAAAAATAAAAATACAAAAAACATCAATGTATACTTAAAAAATGATTAAAGGTTACAAAAAAGCCTGCTAATCAGCAGGCTTTTAATATAATATAGTCTATTATTGATATTATTTACTTCGTTTTGCATCGACAAATTTTACGATGTAGGCTTTAGGAACTTTTAATTTTACTTCTTTTAACAAGGCTTTAGCCTC
>WGCS01000278.1 GCA_015493685.1 Bacteroidales bacterium | reverse complement strand
TTTCTAAATACCTTATAAAATTTCAGTTTGAAAATTAAATAATTTCAAGCTGCAAATTTAATCCTTTTTGTCGTTATAGCATGAGATTTACACCCATAAAAAAGTAAAATTAAACATTATTAACCATAGGGTTTAATAAAAAAGTATAGCATAATGGATTAAGAATAGAAAAAACACTTATTTTTACCCCACAGATAATACTCATACACAAAATCACAAGGAATTATGTTAAGAAACCTATTATTTAGTTTGCTTCTTGCTTTTGTTAGCCAAAGTGCTTTTTCCCAATCCAAATTATTAAGTGAAGAAGAATTAAAAGACGCCATAGTATATCACGATATAGACAAAGCGCTAAAGAAATCCGGCGAGGTATATATCTTAGACCTATCGAGCAAAGGACTTGAAAAATTACCCAAAGCGGTGAGCCGTTTCAGAAATTTGCAAACGCTCATCCTTACCGACAATCAACTTACAGAGTTTCCACCACTTTTGGCTAGACTAAAAAAATTACAAACATTATATATTGATAGTAATAATATAGAAAATCTTTTCCTCGAAACTTCAGACCCTCGCTCCTTCAATAATTTAGAATACTTGTATATTGGCTTCAATCCCATAAAATCAATACCGGATAACATTAAGAATATCGACCTTACATTAATCAGTCTTTCAGGGTGTAAATATTTAGATTTGGACAAAGCCTTTACTCCTTTAGCCGGTATTGAAAGTTTAGCAGAACTCGATCTCAGCTATTTAAACCTTGACACCATCCCTTGGGAAGTTGCTAATTTATACGATTTAACTGTGCTAAACTTAAGTGCCAATCCGAGCATGGAATGGGATACTTCCTTGCATTTCTTATCTCAAAGCAAATCATTGGAAGAACTTATTTTACAACATAATAAACTAAGTGAAATATCGGCACAACTCAGCAAATTTAAAAATCTTCAGTCGCTTGATTTAAGTTATAACGAACAACTTAGCCTCAACGAGGTGTTTAGCGTAACAAAAAATATAAAGCAGCTCTCCAGTCTGTATTTATCTCATTGCAATATCAAGAACATTCCTGAAAGCATTGGAGACCAAGTGCAACTTAACGATTTATTTCTTGACAATAATAAAATAAGAATTATCCCAAGTTCTTTTGGCAAGCTGGAGAATCTGGAGACATTAAATCTATCTCACAATGAAATAACTGATTTGCCCGATGAGTTTGGCAACTTACAAAGTTTAGAAACTTTAGTATTATCCCATAATCCCCTAGAGAATTTCCCACGCAATTTAGAGAACCTCACTGACTTACGTTATTTGGAACTCCCAAAAAATTCGTTGGACAAAGAAACCAAGAAATCCATTAAAAAGATGTTTAATAAGGAGGTGGAAATAATTTATATAAAATAATTACCGAAAAATATTTTTGTCTTAATATATACTTTTATATTTCCAATATCGTTTATAACAACATCAATTATTAAATCTATGAAAAGTTCTAAAATCATCGTCTTTATACTCCTTTTAACTATTCCTGCAAGTTTCAGTTGTAAACGATGGCGCAACACCCATAAGCGCAAAAGAGATGCGCGTGAGATCGCCAAAAAGAAACGAGAGAAAGATGCCGAAGCTGAAGCCAAATATGAAGAGGCTATCCAACGACAAGCATCCATTCAATCGCCCAAAACACGGCGAGCAATGAAAAAACGTTATAAACAAGCCGACCGCTATAACAATCACAAAAAAGAATTTTTCTTAAAACGATGGTTCAAAAGAAAAGGACATCGCTCTACCACTGTTAAGCCGGAATAGATGCGAATAATAAATGTAGATGATTACAATAAAAGACGATACTTAGGAGCTTTATAATACCAGCTGCATATTATTAAAACCCTTATTATTATGCTGATACCAGCATAATATACTAAAATTACTTTTTAATAAACATTACCGATTTTTCACCACCGGCATTGCTGTATTGAAGAATATAAATTCCACTCGACAATTTTTGAATTGGAATTACTATTTGAGTTTTGTTGGCAGGCAAATAAACTTCTTTAACAAGGGCACCTTGAGCATTATATAAACTAATTTTTGACTCAATAGCAGTGCGAGTTACTCTCACCATCAAGGTATTAATTGCCGGATTGGGAAACAGACTAATTGTTGGTTGTGAACGACTTGGCAGCTTTTCAATGCCAACATTTAAAGTACACGAACACCCTGCCGGAAATATGGGTATATTATTTTCAGCATAACACAGCAAACTGGAATTTGCCTCAAAATGCTCCTGCTCCAATAAACCAATGCTGGAACCCACACTCTCAGTAATAAAATGCGACGAATCGATTTGATTATTCCCCGATGCATTTATAAACAGCCTTTTGCACCAGCGAGTACCAACTTTTACCGAATCAATTGCCACAACGACATTCGCATTAGTACCAATACCAAAATAACTTCGCTGCGAGCTATCCCCTACACTTAACGAAAAATCGTATAAAAGCTTTTCGCTGCCCACCAATGGATCATAAAGAAATACTTTACCATTGGAGTTTCTAACACCACCAATAAAAATATCGGAGAAATGATTTACAGTAGTATCGCAGTAATTAGGAGGAGGCTGAGGCTGCTCATAGTTTATACCAAACATATATAACTTGTTATATTGTAGCGCATTGATTAATGTATCTCCCTTGAAATAATAATTGATATTTTCTACTTCTACGCATGGCCCTTTTTGATGATAGGTTTTATTTACTCGCCAATGAGCTGTAGTACTGGCAGGCAATGGATAATATTGCGCAAAAAGAAAAGCAGGATAAAAAACCAATAGGAAGAGAATAATTTTTTTCATAAGTATAGGGTTTTAATAATGATAAATTTTAACAATAGGCTTCAAAAGTAATCATAAATATCTATAGAAATAAATGTTGAATTCTTAAAAAAATTAAAGTCACGAATTCTTAACTTACTATTTATGCTGATAATACAATACTTTAAAAGCACGTATTTTAATTAAAGAATGACTTCTGTTCCAGAAAAAATACTTTACTCTATCTCTACGACTCCGTATTTCGGGAGTCATATAATCAAACTGAAAATGTTTCCACACTCCCGTGGAATCAAAAGTAATAGAAGGTGCAAAATAGCCATAATCACCCCCACTACGATTCATCGTTATTACCATATCAGGAGGAGGTGAAGGCAATGAAGATAGTAACTTGGCATCAAAACTTACTATTATCCAAAGGTGGTCTTTATCTGATAATTTCTTAAAAGGTATTTGAATGGTATGAACAAACTCTTGCTCTTTGGGAATAAGAAAATTAGTTTTAGCTTGCTCATTATCCTTAAAAAAACTTTCTCCTACTCTATTTGAAATATAATCTGCACTGTCGGAAAAATGCTGCTGACCACTAAAAGAACGTTTCACCAGAAGAAGTTTCTTATCAGCATCGGTAGCCTTGGTTTTAAGAAATGTAGCCCAATAATAAGCTTTGGTAGTACGGTAAGGGTCTAATATATAATTCTTTAGCTGCCACCATTGAAACTGATTAAGACCTATAAAAAGAAAAACAACGAAGGCAAAACTTATTTTCACCCACCGGTTACGAATGGATAATGACTTAAGAAAATAGCCAAAGGCAATGGCCAAAACAGGATAGGTAGTTATCAGTGGCCTATTAGAAAATGCAGCGCCATACCACCACTCAGACCAACTGCTGATAATATAAAAACTAATAATAAAGTAGATAAAGAGAGGATAGAAGAGCTTTTTGTTTTGATGATACATAGGAATAAAGCCCCATAGAAAAAATAGCATCACAGGGGTATAAAGCAGCCATCCCTTTCGATAGCTAAAAAGGGAATCCCAACTATGAGGCGACCATAAATCAAGACCTATTCCGGGGTTCTTATAACTGTCGTAAATGGGAAAACCTGTTTTAATAGTCCAATAAATCATCTGCGGCGACAGCAGTATCAATAGCAAAACAAAAGCAACGATAAATTGTTTTTTATATTGAATAATCCGTTCCCATTTTAGTAATAAGGCTGCCTTAGAATCTACATTCCAAAGAATAGGTATCAATGCAATTACAATTTCACTGGGCTTGATAAAACCCATAAAACCAATGGATAAGACTATAAGTAAAAGATTAGAAAATTTATAGTTCTGATGCCATCGAATGGTATTCCAAATCACTAATGTAGAAAACATAAACAAACTATTTACTGTTTCCAAATCCTTTAGCGTCAGATGGTGAATATAATTTGTAGCAACCACCAGAACAAAAATAATAATCGCCACTACTATATCTGGAAAAAAGTGACGCAATATTTTGCGTAAATACCACAAACCTATTAACGTATAAAGTATTGCCCCCACCACCAAAGCATATTGATAGGGCAAACTAAATCCATCCATAGGAAAGCCAAGTATATAAGCCGACAGATGCCCTAAAGCAAAAAAAGGCAAATACAATAATGCCATTCCAAAAAGAAAAAAATACATTGCTTGCCCTTTACTGTCATAGGAAAGCATAAAAAGTGTTCCCGCCAAATTCATTTTCTTATTGGTTTCTTTAAGCCAGGAAATATCATGAAGTAATGGATCGTGATGAATAAAGGTGGCCGGCAAGGGTAAATAATAGCCCAAGACATCCCATGATGTTTCTGTAGAACTTACCTGTGACAAACGATAAGTCGAGAGTAAAATAGAAATTAAAATAAATAAATAAAGTGAAGTATTTTTATATTTTTTCATACACAGATCCGTTTTTATGCCTAGCAAAGATATGGAGTTTTAGTATCGCTTTCTACTTTTTTACACATTTATGACTAAAATACTGCCGCGGGTTTTTCTTTGCTTCAATTTACAATATAATTTACCTAAGTACATTGTGGTATTTATGATGAAATACGGAAATCCAAGTAACAATTTTTAGAAAAGGTCTTTTTATCGCGCAGAATAATCTATTACAGAATGCTTGGTTGTTGATTTGATTCTTTTGTAAATTAGCTATCATTTCAAATCTAACTCTTTATCAAAAATAAATCCATAAATTTTTTTTTGCCATTTAAACTAATTGTTTATCTTTGACCAGTCGTTCAGTCAAAGATATTAGATCTGAAGAAGACCACAACCTTAGCCTTTAGCAGAGACAGAAATAGGGGAGTCATTCATCTGGAAAAGCTACATGTATTTGATGTGAATGATATTAAAGTAGAGGCTGTATCGGGAACCAACGCAAGGGCGATAATTGGAACAATGCAAAGCGCAACATACCCCTGATAGACCTTGAATTAAACAAGCCATACCGCATTCTCAGTAAGAAGAATACCAAACTTCTTTTCGAAATCGGTTTAAGAGCAGGAATGAAATTTTTAATAGAACATAATTTACAGAAATGGCACCAAGAACGGAAGAACAATTTACAGAAATTCGTAATGAGAAAATAAAATTAATTATGGATACAGCCTTGGAAGCCTTTGCGCAAAATGGATACGAAAGTACTTCCATTAGCACCATTGCAAAAGCAGCAGGCATTTCCAAAGGCTTGATGTATAATTATTTTCCTTCCAAAGTAGCCCTTCTTCAGCGAATTATTATGGAAGGGATGGATGTTTTTATGCAATTTCTAGAGGTGAAAGACGAAAGTCGAATTAAGAAGGAAGAGCTGATTCAGTTTATTGATGGTAATTTACAATCCTTGAAAGAGAGTACTGACTACTACAGGCTTTATTTTTCCCTTATTTTTCAGCCAAAGGTATTTCACCTTCTGGGAAATGATTTTATGGTCATTTTCGAGCAGTTAGTAAATAAGTTTGTGCTGTATTTTACTCAACAAGGAGAGAAGAATCCCTATGGCAAAGCGCGTTTTATCCTGGCAATTTTCGATGGTGTCGGGATACATTATATAAGCGATACAGAGCACTTTCCATTAGATGAAGTGCGTGATATGATAGTTGAAATGTTGTAAAATATGATTTATGAGAAAGTTAAAAAAATTAAGTGTATTAAGCTTTACAGTGATAATATTATTTGCTGTTTTTTTTCAAGGGAAAACAACATTAACGGCGGTAGAGATTGTGAAAAAAGCCAATGATTTACGCTATGGCGAAACAAGCAGTGGGAGCATGAATATGACTTTGATTCGCCCCTCATGGAAACGGACATTGAGTTTGAAAATGTGGACCAAAGGAACCGATTATTCCATGGTAATAATTACCGCACCGGCCAAGGAAAAAGGACAGGTTTTTATGAAGCGCAAAACAGAAATGTGGAATTGGATTCCCAAAATTTCGCGCATGATTAAGTTGCCACCTTCCACCATGAGTCAAGGCTGGATGGGCAGCGATTATACCAATGATGATATGATGAATGAAGGGAGTATCGTAAATAAATTCAATCATAAAATCCTGCGCAGTGAAAAATTTGAGAATATGGACTGCTATGTTATTGAATCCACTCCCAAAGATGATGATGCGGTGGTTTGGGGAAAGAAAATGATATGGATTAGCAAAGCTGATTTCTTTACCTTAAAAACAGAATCTTATGATGAAGATATGTATTTGGTAAAAACGGAGATATCATCGGAC
Organism: Bacteroidales bacterium; assembly: GCA_015493685.1. Lineage (GTDB taxonomy): Bacteria > Bacteroidota > Bacteroidia > Bacteroidales > UBA1556 > UBA6267. The sequence goes on along the minus strand of WGCS01000278.1, from coordinate 15,240 downwards.
ATTAAGCAAATGGGAGGTAAAAGACTTCCTTCTAAATTTGAAATTATTCCGGCTGATAATCCTGGTTATAAAACAGTGGTAGTACTTAAAAATATAGTTTTTAATGAGGCTATTAGTGAGAGTTTCTTCTCTCAACAAAATATGAAACGTATAAGATAAAAGTTACTAAATCAATTACTTTGGGTAATGATAATTCATGAATTATTGTAAGCCTGCGAATTGATTGGAATTAATAGACATACACAATGGAAATAATTAAACTAGCCTGGCGCAATATATGGCGCAACAAACGCAGAACCTTGATAACGGCCTCATCCATTATGTTTGCGATAATTTTTGGGGTAAGCATGCGCTCCGTGCAGTTGGGTACCTACGACAGGATGATAGACAGTGCCGTGCGACAATATTCGGGCTTTATTCAACTACAGGATACTGCCTATTGGAAAGAAAAAACCATCGATGATTTGATGCCGGATTCCTTGGCTTTGCGAAAAAGAATAGCCCAAATTGATGGGGTGGTAAATGTTTTACCCCGATTGGAGTCCTTTGCGCTGATTTCCAGCGGCAATAAAACCAAAGGCGCCATGCTGCAAGGTATTAATCCGCAATTGGATAATCAGATGACACAAATTGCCAATAAAGTAGTGAAGGGTAAATTCCTAAGCCAAGATGATGATGGTCTTTTGGTTTCGCAGGGTCTTGCGGCTTATTTAAATATTAATGTAGGCGATACCATTGTGCTTTTAAGTCAAGGATATCATGGAGTTACAGCTGCTGATGTTTTTCCTGTTCGTGGAATAGTGAAAATCCCAAATCCTAAATTGGACCGCATACTGCTTATTGCCTCTTTGCCCAAAACGCAGGATTTTTATGGGGCCACCGGCATGTTGACTTCCATGGTAGTAAATATTAAAGAGCGGTCCTTACTCCACCAAATATTGCCCCAAGTAAAAAAGATAGTAAAAGGCAGTAACCTTACGGCCCTGAGTTGGACCGAAATGAATGCTGAATTGAAACAGCAAATTGATGCCGATAATGGAAGCGGGCAGATTATGTTAGGCATACTTTATATCGTGGTTTTCTTCGGGATTTTGGGAACCATCATAATGATGACTGCCGAACGCCGGAAAGAATTTGGCGTAATGGTAGCATTAGGCATGCAGAAATGGTATTTATCGCTTATTGTTTTTGTGGAAACTATTTTTCTGGCATTTTTAGGGGTAGCTTTGGGTGCCTTGGTTAGCTTTGGTATCGTTAGTTATTTCTATAATTCACCCATTCATATCGGAGGAGAAATGGCCGATATCTATGAGCAATTCGGCATCGAACCTATTTTAGCCTTTTCGCATGATATTTCGATTTTTCTTAATCAGTTTTTAATTGTCTTTATCCTGCTGCTTATTGCAGTAATATACCCTTTGGTAAAAATACTTACATTTAATTTAATCGATGCTCTGCGAGCCTAAAATAGTGCAATTATGATACTTACAATAGCATGGAAGAATGTTTGGCGGAGCAAAGTCCGAAGTCTTGTGGTGGTTTCTGCCGTTGCAATCGGATTATGGGGTGGCATTACCGCCGTATCTTTTATGAATGGTTTAATGCTGGGCCGTTTGAATGATGCCATTAAAATTGAAGTCGCCTCGGTGCAATTGCATAATGCCGCCTTTATGGAGAATGATGAGATTCAATATACGATTCACAATGTGGATGAGCTAATGAATAAAGTGGCTCAATATCCCGGAGTGCTTGCCGTAAGCAAACGCTTTCGTACAGATGTGATGCTCAATTCGAATCGCGCTGCCGCGGGGGCTAGCATGATTGGCGTTGTACCTGAAAATGAGAAAAAAGTTTCGCAACTGTATCAACATCTGGTTGATTCGAACAGTCATTATTTTGAAGGAATAAAACACCGACCTATTTTGATTGGTGAGAAGATGGCTGAGAAGCTTAAAGTGCATGTCAGAAGTAAAATTCTAATCAATACCGTTGATGCTAATGGCAATGCCGTTCGCGAGGTTTTTCGCGTGGTAGGAATATTTAAAACACAGAATACCTCCTTCGATGAGATGAATGTTTTTATACGCTTTAGCGATGCCCAGAAAATCTTTCAGATGAAGAAAGATGAGGCCCACGAGCTAGCTATTTTGATGAAAAAGATGATGCAGACAAAGCAGATTACAATGCAATTAAAGAATAAATATACCACATTCAAAATTAATAAAAAGGCCTTACTGAAAGCACGCAATGATTCCATTCCACAATCGATTTATAAGCAATTGCAGGACTTGTCATCCAATAAAACCTATTCATATAAGAAATATGGAGCGCTGCTAATGCAGAAATTGGGTAAAAAGCACTATCAATTATACCAAAAACAATTGGAAGCAATTTCAGAAACCGGACTCGACGTGGCCCAATGGAAACATATTTCGCCTGAACTTGCCATGCAATCAAGCTGGTTGGATTTGATGCTCTATGTTTTTGTGGGAATTATATTAGCTGCATTGGGTTTTGGTATTGTCAATACCATGTTGATGGCTGTTTTGGAGCGTGTTCGAGAAATTGGAATGCTTATCGCCATTGGCATGAATCGCAAACGCGTTTTCTCCATGATTGTTCTGGAAACCGTTTTCCTTTCTCTAACGGGGGGAATACTTGGGATTATATTGGCTTGGATTACCGTCAGCGTATTAAACTATACCGGGGTGAATATGAGTCAGTTTAGCAAGGGAATGGAAGCCTTGGGTTATCCCAGTCTGATATATCCCAGTATCGATTTACCATCATATATTAAAATAACAATTATGGTAATCCTCACAGGAATTCTGGCAGCAATTTATCCTGCCCTGCACGCCATACGGTTAAAACCAGCGGAAGCCATTAGGAAAGAATGATTTGAATTGATGCTAATCAAGCAATCGAAAGAGATAAATTAGTAAAGACGATTCACGAATCGTCTCTAAAAGATAAAACAGTAAAAACGATTCACGAAACGTCTCTCATAAAAAACAACAATAAAATGAGTATAATAGAAATTAAGAATCTGGAAAAAATCTACAACGAAAACACGGATATTCCGGTGCATGCAGTGAACAATGTGAACCTAAGTTTTGAAAAAGGGGAATTTGCTGCTATTGTTGGGCCTTCCGGCTGTGGAAAAACGACCTTACTAAATCTGATTGGCGGATTGGATAGCCCAACAAGTGGCATGATAAGTATTGATGGCGTGGATATTAATACACTCAGTCAAAGTAAACTAACCAATTTCAGAATGGATAATATCGGCTTTGTATTTCAAGCTTATAACCTAATACCGGTGCTTACCGCCAAGGAAAATGTGGAGTTTATTATGCATTTGCAGGGAGCATCGAAAAAAGATCGCGATAAGCGAGCCGAGGAGTTATTGCAGGCTGTTGGGATTGACGATAAAGCAAATGTAAGGCCAGGCAAACTATCCGGAGGACAGCAGCAAAGAGTAGCTGTGGCAAGGGCTTTGGCATCGAAGCCTAAGTTTATTTTGGCCGACGAGCCTACGGCAAATTTGGATTCAAAATCCACAGAAACGCTATTGTCCATTATGGAACGATTGAATAAGGAAGAAAATATTACCTTTATTTTTTCTACCCACGATCAGCGGGTGGTAAATAAAGCCCACCGACTGATTAAATTGGAAGATGGAAAGGTGATTGGAGATGAAAGGGTAATAAAATGATTCAACTGTCTGAAAGGTTAAAACTTTTGGACAGTCATTAAATAAACAACCAATGAAAAAACAATCTATTATACTATTCATTTTAGTTTTCTTTTCTTTTTCATTGCAAGCGCAACAAAAGAAGGAAAAGAAATGGTCACTCGAAGGCTATATTTCCTATATGAATTCGAATATGTTCGATTCCATTAGCAATGTGTGGATGATTGACAATCAGTTGCATAATCGATTGAATTTTGAATGGTTTCCCAATAATAAGTTTAGTTTTGTTGCCCAATTGCGCTCTCGGTTTATCTATGGAAATTCCGTGCTTTTAATTCCGGGATATGCGAAAATGATTGAAACAGAAACGGCTTATTTAAACATGAATAAGAATGTAATCAGTGAGAAAAACTTTTTGCTGAATATGAATATGGACCGGCTGTATGCAAAATACAGTATCAAGAAATTAGATATTACACTGGGAAGACAGCGTATCAATTGGGGGCGTACTTTGGTATGGAATCCCAACGATATTTTTAATACGTATTCTTATTTCGATTTCGACTATGTGGAAAAACCCGGTAGCGATGCGCTTCGATTACAGTACTATACGGGAGCTTCTTCTTCGATTGAACTGGCAGCTTCTATCAATAATTCGAGTCGGGGAACGGTGGCGGCGAAATGGATTATCAATAAATGGGATTACGATTTCCAGTTGATAGCAGGGGAGATGGAGCAGCACGATTATATTGCTGGCTTTGGTTGGGCCGGTGCGATTAAGAACTTGGCTTTTCGTGGCGAGGCGACATATTTCCACCCTATCAATTCGGCAGATACTCTACGAGAAGCCAGTTTTAGCAGTACTTTCTCTTTGGATTATACTTTTGGCAATGCTGCAAATATTATGTTTCAAGTGCTATATACTAAGATTCCCAAAGATAATCCCATTAGTAATTTTACCTCCTTTTATACCACAAATCTAAATGCTAAGTATTTGTCTTTTACCGACTGGAATCTTTTTGGCAGCGCAACTTATCCAATTACGCCATTGCTAAACGCCACATTTGCCATAATGTATTATCCCAATGTAAATGCATTTTTCCTTAATCCAAGTTTTGACTATTCACTTTCCGATAACTTAACCTTTAGTTTTGTTTATCAGTATTTTAAGGGAAATTACCCCAATGCATTAACGGGAATAAAACAGGACCAACAATTTCAATTTGCCTTTCTTCGTCTTAAGCAAAATTTTTAATTCGGCGTTGCTGAAAAGCCAAAAAGCAAGCTACTCAAATAAAAAAAACATTATCAATTATTTTAACAAAAGAGTATCTTTGCAAACGCAAAAACAAATTATTATATTATGGCAAAGAATTTTGTAGAAGAATTACAATGGAGAGGCATGATCCACGACATTATGCCGGGGGCTGAAGAACTATTGGAAAAAGAAATGAGCTCGGCTTATGTGGGCATCGATCCCACTGCAGACTCACTGCATATAGGACATCTGGTTGGTGTGATGATGTTAAAACATTTTCAGCTTGCAGGGCATAGACCCATTGCACTCATTGGAGGCGCAACAGGAATGATTGGCGACCCTTCGGGAAAATCAGCAGAGCGTAACTTACTCGACGAGCCTACCTTACGTCATAATCAGGATGCACTTAAAGCACAATTGGCCAAATTTTTGGATTTTGATAGTGGGGAAGACAATGCTGCACTACTGGTAAATAATTACGATTGGATGAGTAAATTCTCCTTCTTAGAATTTATCCGCGATGTAGGCAAACACCTTACTGTCAACTATATGATGGCTAAGGAGTCCGTAAAAAAGCGTATTGGAGAAGAAAGTAAATCAGGAATGTCGTTTACCGAATTTTCTTACCAATTGGTACAAGGCTATGATTTTTTATACCTTTATAATCATCATAATTGCAAATTGCAAATGGGTGGCAGCGACCAGTGGGGAAATATTACTACCGGTACTGAGCTTATTCGTCGTAAAGAAAGTGGCGAAGCTTTTGCTATTACATGTCCTTTAATTACCAAAGCCGATGGAGGCAAGTTTGGCAAGACAGAAAGTGGTAATGTGTGGCTCGACCCGGAGAAGACTTCTCCTTATGCCTTTTATCAGTTTTGGCTTAATACCAGCGATGAAGACGCTAAAAAATACATTAAAATATTTACGCTATTGGGAAGAGAAGAGATTTCTACTTTGATAGAAGAACATGAAAAAGCGCCCCACTTACGTCTATTACAAAAGACATTATCAGAACATCTTACTAAAATGGTTCACTCGGAAGAGGCTCTGCAATCGGCCATTAATGCATCGCAAATTCTCTTTGGTAAAGGAACAGCAGAGATGCTTAAGGAGCTCGACGAAATTACTTTTCTTTCGGTTTTTGAAGGTGTACCCCAAAGTGAAATTAGCAGTGATGATCTGAAATTGCCCCCATTGGATTTGCTGGCAGGCAAAGCCAAAATATTTGCTTCAAAAGGTGAAGCCCGCAGAATGATAAAAGACAATGCTGTATCAGTTAATCAGCAAAAGATAAAAGATGATTTTGATTTTTCAGAGGCTGAGTTACTTAACGGGAAATATATTCTTGTGCAAAAAGGAAAAAAGAAATATTTTATTCTACACTTGGTATAACAGGGTTATCAACGAAATACAAAAAGAGGTTTAATAAAAATTAAACCTCTTTTTTTGTTCTTGCCAACCTAAAACACAGCATTAAAAATATGACTGCAGTCTAAAGAGGCATTCGTAAAAATTTCAAATTTTATAAAGCTTTCAATACCTCATCATAATTTGGTTCGTCAACAATTTCGGGCACTTGTTGTGTATATACAACATTTCCTTTTTCGTCAACTACAACTACAGCACGACTTTCAAGTGCTGCCAAAGGACCATTAGCGATCTCTACCTGATATGATTTGCCAAAATTTCCATCACGGAAATCAGAAAGAGTATGTACCTTGTCTAATCCCTCAGCGCCACAAAAGCGAGCTTGTGCAAAAGGCAAATCCTTTGAAACACATAATACAACGGTATTATCAAGTTTTGAAGCCTCAGCATTAAAACGACGTACTGATGCAGCACAAGTAGGTGTGTCTAAACTGGGGAAAATATTCAATACAACTTTCTTCCCTGAATAATCAGCCAAAATTTTCACTGATAAATCATTTGCTACAAGCTTAAAATCAGGAGCTTTATCTCCTACTTTAGGTAAGGTACCGATGGTATCAATTGCGTTTCCTTTTAATGTAATTTTTGCCATTGTGTTATAATTTTTTTAGATTTCTAATTACTATTTATTTACAGCGACAAAGATACAGAAAAACGATTACTATTTAGACTCATTCTAAAAAAGCTTGATATTTATTATTTTTTCACTTTATCAACATCAAATATCTCCAGTAAACTAATACAAATAAATCACTTCAAAGACTTAATTATTCTCCCATTTTACTTCTTAGTAGAATAATCTCCTAAACTTAAATCTTCAGGAGCTCCTTGATATTGCACAAAGCTACCCAACATAGAATTTTGGATATGTGCATTCTCAAGCGTACAATGATTTTGAATGATACTATTCTGAAGAATAGAATTTTTAATCACAGTACCATCGCCAATAGAAACGTGAGGGCCAATAATAGAATTCTCTATTTTAACATCATTACCAATATAACAAGGTTCAACAATTAAAACACCTTGAGTTTGCAGGTCCGCTGCAATTAAAGCTTTCGATTTAGAGAGTTCCAATACCCTTTGATTTGTATAAACAGTGGCATCCTTATTACCACAATCTAACCATTCTTTTACTTGCCCACTATAGAACCTAAGTCCTTTATGTTTCATATTTTCCAAAGCATCAGTGAGTTGATATTCACCACCTTTAATCACTTTATTATCCATTAAATACTGAAGTTCACTTTGCAAATTCTCTCCATCTTTGAAGTAATAAATACCAATAATAGCCTCATCAGAAACAAATTCTGCCGGTTTCTCCACAAAATCAGTAATAATACCTTGTTGATCTTTTTTTACTACACCAAATGCAGAAGGATCATCCACCTTATGAGTCCATATAATACCGTCTTTCTGAATATCAAGATGAAAATCAGCATCGAATAAGGTATCGGCAAAAGCGACAATAACATTGCCTTTAAGCGAATCGGCAGCACAATTGATGGCATGAGCAGTACCTAGAGCTTCTCTTTGGTAATATATTTTTCCTTTGGCGCCCAGATTTGCTGCAATAGCCAATAACTCTTTTTCCACTTCATCACCAAAATCACCAATGATAAAGGCAATTTCCTCAACTTGATGTGCTGCTACTTTCACAATATCTTCGGCAAGGCGTTGAACAATAGGTTTTCCGGCAATACGGATTAGGGGTTTAGGTATTGTTAAAGTGTGGGGTCTCATTCGTTTCCCCATTCCTGCCATTGGGATAATAATATTCATCGTTATAATTTTATTAAAATATATTTTTTTAAATCAGCCTTATTAAAGCCAAGCCATTAAAGGCCGGTACTCCCAAAGCCTCCACTTCCTCTCTCTGTATCTGACAAGCTTTCCACTAACTCCCATTCAGCTTGTTCATGTGCAGCAATAACCATTTGCGCTATCCGATCTCCATGTTTAACAACAAAAGTCTCGTTGGACAAGTTAATTAGTATTACCATCAGCTCTCCTCTGTAATCAGCATCAATAGTACCGGGAGTATTAAGCACCGTTATTCCCTTTTTAATTGCCAAACCACTTCGTGGCCTAACTTGTGCTTCATAGCCCACAGGAATCTCCAGGTATAAACCAGTAGGAACAATAGTTCTTTCCATGGGTTTCATAATAATATCAGTCTTAATATTGGCTCTTAAATCCACTCCTGCACTGGCTTTAGTAGCATAGTGCGGCAATTCGTTAGTTGATTTGTTAACTATTCTTATTTGCATAATTCTATTTTATATTTGGCACAAAGATAGTTTTTTTTACTCTTTTTAGATGAAAAATTCATACACCGGATTTTAATTTCGACGAAAGAATATAATGCTATCTTACAATTAAACTATCAAAAATATCATTTCTCTATTTTTATCGGAGAATACTGATATCAGATAGAGAACAATATGTTCCGTATTAAATATACTTCTATAAAATAAGTCTTTGACCACCACATACAACTATATCAACCAACAATTTTCAGGATTCTATTGTACAAATTTGAATTACGATAAAAAAATCACCGCAGATTTACAAACCCCATAATAATTTAAACTTAGAGCGCCTCTCTTTTTTTTTATATTTGTAGCCTTTAAGAATTGCACAAGAATTCAAAATTTATTATTAATCAATATTATAACTATGTTTAAAGGACATCCGAAGGGACTCTATGTCGCATTTTTTGCCAATATGGGAGAACGTTTTGGCTTTTACACCATGATGGGTGTATTGGTTTACTATCTCACAGCAAAATATGGGCTTTCCGGAACAAATGCCGGCATTATTTACAGTACATTTTACTTTCTAATCTATGGCTTAGCCCTTGTAGGAGGACTTATTGCTGACAAAACACAGAATTATAAAAAGGTAATATTTATTGGATTGGCAACCATGCTTGGAGGCTATATTCTTATGTCGATACCTGGTTTTGGTTTACCATTTACCCTTGTGGCCCTCTTTGTCATAGCACTGGGTAACGGACTTTTTAAAGGGAATTTGCAAGCGGTGGTAGGTCAATTATACGACGAGCCAAAATATTCACATTTGCGCGATTCCGCTTTCAACGTATTTTATATGGGTATTAATGTAGGTGCTCTCTATGCGCCACATGCAGCTTCCGGCATTATTGGTTGGTTTATCCGTAAACAAGGTTACCAACGCAACGACCTACTTCCCAGCCTTATTCACAAATTCAAGGATGGTATTTTAAGTACAACAGAAGCGGTAGATTTCCAACGTATTGCAGATACCGTTTCCGGCAAGGCAGTTAATGATTTAGCTAAATTTTCGCATGACTATTTGGCGGCTTATAGTACCGGTTTCAACTATGCTTTTGGAGCTGCAGGACTGACCATGGTCGTTTCCTTTTTAGTCTATGTATTTTTTAAGAAGATGCTCCCCGATGTTAAAAAGGCCAACGAAAAAGATGGTGCTCCAGTTGTTGAGATGAGCAAAGCGGAAACTAAACAACGAATGTCTGCCTTATTTTTAGTATTTGGCGTGGTAATTTTCTTCTGGATGGCATTCCATCAAAATGGCCTCACCATGAGTTTGTTTGCCCGTGACTATACGGTACAACAAGTTGGCCCTGATGCTAATCTATTCTTTAATGTCTGGTCATTAACCGCTATTATCATCGGATTCTTTGGCTTTTTGACCTTGATAAAGAAAGAAGCTAGTTTACTTAGCCGAAGCATCGGTGGACTAGTAACCATAGGAGGTGCTACTGCAGCCTATTATATGTACACTACCTTTGCACAATCTACCCCATTCTCGCCGGAACTATTCCAACCTTTCAATCCTTCATTTATTGTTATTCTCACCCCCATAATTCTGGGAATTTTTGCTTGGCTAAACAAAAGAGGCAAAGAGCCTACTGCACCACGTAAAATTGGAATGGGAATGATAATAACTGCCATAGCCTTTACCATTCTCCTTATTGGATCAATTGGTTTAGAGCCTTTTAAAGACCTTACTCCTGAATCTTCACGAGTGGGTGTAGGCTGGCTTATCGGCACCTATTTCACACTTACAGTTGCCGAATTATTTTTAAGCCCCATGGGAATTTCTTTTGTATCAAAAGTATCGCCACCAAAATATCAGGGCCTAATGCAAGGAGGCTGGCTGGGAGCCACTGCCTTGGGCAATCAAATGCTTTGGGTTGGTAGTTATTTATACGAACGTATTGCCATCTGGAAAGTATGGCTGGTATTTATTGTCCTTACTTTAATAGCGGCAGGATTTATCTTCTCGGTGATGAAGAAACTCGATAAAGTAGCCAAATAACTATCGGCTATAATAAAAAAAAAGCTGTTTTGATAAATCAAAGCAGCTTTTTTTGTTTTTCCTATTTTTCATTTCGTACCTTTGCCACTTTAAAATAATTTCTATTATGAAAAAAGTACATATAATATTCATTCTAATCCTCAGCAGCATGATTGCCTGCCAAAACCCTCAAAAGAAAAAAGAAATTCGCTTTACCTTTATCGAGACCACTGATGTACACGGAAGTTTCTTCCCCTACGATTTGGTAAATAAAGAATTTGCCGAAGGTAGCTTAGCCCAGATATATGCCTATGTTAGCCAAATAAGAAAAGCCGATACTTCGGAAGTAATACTTCTCGATAATGGAGATATTTTACAAGGAACTCCTGTTGTATATTACGCCAACTTTATTGATACTTTGGGGAAACACCCACTTAGCAAAATGATGAACTTCATGGGCTACAGTGCTGCCACTGTTGGCAACCATGATATCGAAGCAGGGCATAAAGTTTATGATCTTTACCGTTCCGGACTTCATTTCCCACTAATGGCTGCAAATGCCATCGACTCAACAACAAATAAACCCTACTTCAAACCCTATACTATCATAAAAAAAGAAGGCGTTAAGATTGCAGTGCTGGGACTAATTACCCCAAGTATTCCCAATTGGCTTCCTGAAAAATTATGGTCAGGCATGTATTTCGATGATATGGTAGTAAGTGCGCGTAAATGGGTAAAAATAATTCAAGAAAAAGAACATCCTGATATTCTTATCGGCTTATTTCACTCCGGCCTAAATGCCAGTTACGAAGGAGCCGATCCCGATGCCAAATACAACGAGAATGCCAGTTTATTGGTAGCAAAAGAAGTTCCGGGTTTCGATGCTGTTTTTTGTGGCCACGACCATAAAAAGAAAGTTTTCAGTATTCTTAACAATGACTCAATGCCAGTGCTCATTTTAAATGCAGGTGCTCATGCTTGCAATATCGCTATTGCTAATATTGATGTTAAATGGAATAGTACAGAAAAAAAATATGATAAACATATCAATGGAGAACTAGTTTCCATGAGAAACGTAAGACCCGACAGTACTTTTATGAAGAAATTTTCGCCTTGGTTTAATGCTACTAAAACGTATACTCAGGAAGAAATTACTACCCTTGGTGATTCTATCATTGCAAAAAATGCACTTTTTGGCCCTTCCAAATTTGTCGATATGATTCATCAGGTACAATTGGAAACTTCTGGGGCTGATATTTCATTTGCAGCACCATTTTCCATCAACGCTGTCATTAAAGCAGGGCCTCTTACTCGTGCTGATTTATTCAATCTATACCGTTATGAGAACTACCTATGCACCCTATCATTAAAAGGCAACGAAATCAAGAATTACCTTGAATTTTCTACCAATTTATGGTTTGATACATGCCTAAACGCCAATGGCAACTACTTATTACTCAGTCCGGAAAAAAGTAGCTATTCGGGAATAGACTTAAAAAATGCTTACTATAATTTTGATTCTGGCGCCGGTATTAAGTATGAGATAAACCCCAAAGGAAGAAAAGGACATAGGGTACATATTATTTCTATGGCTGATGGAAGCAAGTTCGATCCCAATAAAATTTACACTGTAGTTATGAACTCCTATCGTGCCAATGGTGGAGGAAACCACCTTACCAAAGGAGTTGGGCTAAGTAAAAAAGAACTTAGAAAAAGACTTATCCACTGTACCAATACCAGTTTTAGAGATATCCTTGGCAAATGGTTGCAAAAACAAAATAAACCTTTTATTGCTAAAAAGCTAAATCTTTGGAAAATCAATTAAGGAACATATAATCAACAGAAGGTCCATATTTTAGCGGCAGCATTACAGCTACTGACTTTAAAATAGTGTAATAACAATATGCGATATCCAGACTCCTAGAGGGTACAACAATTCGCGCTTAAACTTTTCAAAAGGATAGATCAGATAACTCAATTTCTGTTTCTTTCTCCTATTCTTTATCAATACTAAAGGGGGAAATTTGTAGCAGTACCTATCGGGATTTTGGATATATCATGAGAGGATTTTTTCTGAGGAAAAATTTCAAAAAGACAAATTATTTATCATTTACTGTCCGATAAAAACATAATCTACTAAAATCCTTATTGAACTTAAAAGAATAAAGCTATCTCCCTTTTTTTAAAGGGAGAACCCAAGGAGGGATTATTTTCTTAGCTAATCCTCCTTTGGGCAAAAAAGGGGGAATTAATCTGCCGACTGACATTCAGAGTATTGGCTTATGTTTATTTTACCCTCAAGCCGGGAGGGCTCTTCCTTTTTGTCTTAAAACAAAAAGGAGGCAAAAGGTTCAAGGCTTAATAAGCAATAAAGTCTTCCACTGGTCAAAGCCTAAGACGAGCGGGTGATTTAATCGGCATCCACCGATTAACTTCCCGCTCTTTCTAAGTCTTTGTCGGCGCTCCAAACTTCATTCCTTATAATGCCATTCCTAGAATATCAATTTTTACTTTTATTTGAAACAGTTTATGAAAGAACAAGCTGCAAACTCAGCTTATTATTCTCTTTTGGATTCGTAGTATAAACTAAAGGTTTGTTTAAAACCTAATCTCTCTTTTGATTCCTCTTTTTCTGAAAAAGGGGGAACCAAAAGAGGGATCTCTTAAAAGAATTAGAAAAATCAAGGCGCAAAAAATGTATCTATCTCAACACCACATAGCAAACAAATAGGCTACTTCATTAATGTAAGCAACTTTGAGTAATCATCCTTATCTATTTTGAAATGCATTCCATCAACATTATTCTCATTCCACTGTTTCACTATTTTAGCATAATCACTTTCGCCAATATTAACCTCAGATAAGCGAATAGGGCTATTAACTTTTTTGAAGAACGCCTCAAACTCCGCAATAGTTTCTTCTGCATTTTGAGCACCAAAAAGAGCACTACCAAGTTCAGCAATTCTATCTTCTGCCTGAGGAATCATCAAACGCATCCAAGCAGGATAAACTATTGACAAGCTGGCGCCATGAGGCATATCGAACAAGAATGACAATTCATGACCTATGGCATGAACTCCCCAATCTCCGGCAATTCTTCCATGAAGAGTAGTTCCATTAAGGGCCATGGTAGCAGCATACATAATTCGGGCTCTCAATTCATAATTATCTAAATGATTCAGCAATTCAGAAGACACTTCCATTACCTCTTCGATGATAGAATAAACAAATTTGTCGGAAAGAGGAGCATTGCCTTCTCCAAAATAAGACTCTAATACATGAGCTATAATATCCACCATACCATAAGCAGTATAGTCTGCATCTACAGTAGTTGTAAGCTGAGGATCTAAATACGATTCTTTGGGATAAATAAACGGATGTCCATAGCCAATTTTCTTTTTGGTAGCTTCATTTTGAATAACAGCAAAAGGATTCATTTCTGTTCCTGTTGCAGCCAAAGTAAGCACTGCAAATAATGGAGTAGATTTCTGAGGATGAACTTCTCCCGTCATAAAATTCCAAATACTATCATCAGTATGTGCTCCAATACTCACCATCTTACCTGTATCAATAACACTACCACCACCAACGGCCAATATCACATCTACTTCTTTTTCTTTAGCTAATTTTGAGGCAGCATCGGCATCACTTACTGTTGGATTTGATTTAATACCTCCATACTCAATAACGGTAAAGCCATCCAATAAATTCATCAATTTCTGATACAATCCCGAATCTTTAATTGATGATTTCCCATAAATTAACATTATTTTATCGCCATACTGATTAAGAGCTGAAGGCAAAAGATTCAATACATTTTTACCAAAATGTAAATTTACAGGGTTATAAATATTAAAATTTTCCATAAGATTATTTTTTTAAACTATTGTATATTTCCAATGCTATTTCTTCAATAACTGTATTTTCTGAAAGACGCATATCTATGCCGGCCTGATGAAAATCTCTTGAGAAATGTGGCCCAAATTTTTTACCGGCAATTACATCAATCCCCTTTAATAAATCCACCAAATCCTTATGTCCGTGAGCTGTCTCATCCTGAGAACCATGTTTTCCACTATGATGGGTTTCCTCATGATTGTTTTCCAAAAAAACTATTGATTCAATTTTGTTATTATCCACCTCTATAACCGCAAAATTACGGGCTCTACCACTTCTTTCTGCTACGTTAACACCGTCGTTAGTTGGTACTGCTATTTTCATAATTAAAATTCTAAACTATTAATACAAATTATACGCTCACAAAACTACTATAAAAGGCATATCGTTTGCCCAAAATTTTCCCTAATATATATCTACAATAATGTAACTTTCAAAGTATTATTTCGTAACATTGAAAATCTTTGGGGAAAGATATTTTATTGTATAGTATTTGCTTTTTTATTAATGGACAAAAACGGGTATGCAAGTACGCACAATCATAAATTTTACAAACTATATTAATAAACTGATAATAAGTTTATTATGCATTCTTATACCCTATTTTTCCTTTGGGCAAATGCAGGTATCAACAGCCTACTCACCTCAATATTTAGTG
>WGCS01000277.1 GCA_015493685.1 Bacteroidales bacterium | reverse complement strand
TATTTTGCAAAGATAACGCTAGCACATCAAAATAAGAAATAGCCATATTTCTTTTGTAAACTTCTTAAATAGTATAATAATTGCCAATTCCATTTAAAATGAGGAGAAGTGAGTTGTTGCTGGAATCAGTTATTTCTTTTACTCCGGCCAACCAACGGAATTTAGCCAAAGCTTTTAGTATTTTTTTTATCTTTACCGCAAATTAATTATTATGCCTTATAAAAAACCTAAAATAAAGAAGCTGTATTATAGCATAGGTGAAGTAGCTGATATATTTGATGTTAACACTTCCTTGATACGTTTTTGGGAAAAAGAGTTTGATATTATTAAGCCGAAGAAAAATGCCAAGGGAAATAGAATGTTTACTGAGGCCGATCTGGATAATTTTTTTATAATTTTTCATTTGGTAAAAGAAAGGGGATATACTTTGCAGGGAGCCAAAGAAAAACTTAAAGATAATAAGGAAGATACAGTCAATCAAATTGAAATTATTAAAAAACTTGAAAATGTAAAAGGTTTTCTTTTGGATTTGAAGGAACAGATTAAATCGCAATGATAACAAAGCTGTTACAAGAAGATATAAAAGAAGCTTTTAAGGGTATTCAATCTCATGTTTTACGTGCTGCTTTAACCATGCTTATTGTTGCCATTGGTATTATGGCTTTGGTTGGAATTCTTACCGCTTTGGATTCGATAAAAGGTTCAATCAGTGCCAATTTTATGCGAATGGGTTCCAATACTTTCAGTATTAGAAATGTAAAATCAGTGAATATTTCCAGAAAGGGGCACCGAAGGGTTAACTATCTTCCTATCAATTACCGTCAGGCACTGGAATTTAAAAAACGCTTTGAATTTCCGGGTATTATTTCGCTCAATGCTTATGCCACCGGAGCTGCTACCTTAAAATATAACTCGCAAAAAACTAATCCCAATATTTCTGTCCTTGGTATTGATGATAACTATTTGCTTACTTCCGGTTATGAATTGGCTGAGGGGAGGAATTTCAGTCCTTTGGAAATGCGCAGTGGTGGTAATAAAATAATTATTGGGGATGAAATAGCTAAAACTCTTTTTAAGAAGCACTCAGCTATTGGTAAAATTGTGACCTTGGGTGCAGCGCGTTATAAGGTTATAGGAGTGCTTAAGCCAAAAGGCAGCTCCATGGGTTTTGGTGGAGACCGTAATGCCTATGTTAGTTTGAGTAATCTCAGAACGAAGTACTATAGACCTAGTATGACTTTTACCATTAATTTTATGGCTAGAAATCAGCAATTACTAAATCAAGCGGTGGATGAAGCTACCGGTATTTTTAGAGTCGTTAGAAAATTGCGCGTAGGAGAAGAAAGTAATTTTAGCATAGTGCGTAGCGATAATGTTGCAGAACAATTGCTGGATAATTTAAATTTCTTAAGCATTATTGCTAGCATTATTGCATTTATTACTTTGTTAGGTGCCTCCATCGGTTTAATGAATATTATGTTGGTATCTGTTAGTGAACGTACCAAAGAAATTGGACTTAGAAAGGCGCTTGGAGCGACCAATAAAGCTATTAGGAATCAGTTTCTTGTGGAGTCGGTGATAATTACAGAATTAGGTGGACTTATTGGTATTCTGTTGGGAATAATATTAGGAAATTTGGTTTCAATTTTCACCAAAGGGCCTTTTGTTATTCCTTGGTTGTGGATGATTGTAGCTATTACTGTAAGCTTATTTGTGGGCCTTATTTCGGGACTATTTCCTGCCATTAAAGCTTCAAAACTTGATCCCATCGAATCCTTACGCTTTGAATAGGCGATTTATTTGCTCAGGAAACAGACTGTTTTTGATGGCGATAAATGGGGTTAATTTGTAGCTGTTGTTGCGACTTATATTAAAGTGTTTTAGACGCCAATCCCCAACTATTAGAACAATAATTTTTTATACTTTTGCTCTTTATTGAGAAAACGACAAATAATTTGAATCCATTAAAGAAGTTAGTAGGGCAGACTGCCGTTTACGGATTAAGTAGTATTTTAGGAAGGATTTTGGGCTATTTGCTGGTTCCCTTATATACTACCGTTTTAGCTCAGGCAGCTTATGGCTCTGTTGTAGAATTATATTCGTATATTGCTCTGTCCCTCATCATATTAACCTATGGTATGGAAACCGCCTTCTTTCGCTTTGCTGAATCAACAAAGAAGCCTAAAGCGGTTTTTAGTACCGGTTTTATTTCTATAGTAATCAGTAGTGTCGTTTTTCTTTTTTTTATTTTTGCTTTCCGCAATTCCATTGCCGATGCGTTGCGCTATACCCAAAAACCGGAGTATATTACTTATATTGCACTAATCCTTTTTTTTGATTCTATTAATACAATACCATTTGCCAATCTAAGGTTAGAGAATCGAGCAAGTCGTTTTGTTGCTATCCGGTTGACCGGTATTTTTGTTAATATTGGCTTAAATTTATTTTTTATCCTTCTTATCCCTTGGCTTATTCTCAATTATGGTGATACAGCTTTTATGCAGTGGATGTCTTCGTGGTATCGAATGGATAGCAAGGTGGATTATATTTTTATCTCTAATGTGATATCAAGTGGTTTAATGACGCTCCTGTTTATTCCTCAATGGATTAAAATCAATTTTGTTTTTGATAAGTTGCTATGGAAAAAAATGATTATTTACGCCTTACCATTACTTGTTTTTGGTTTGGCAGGGGCCATTAATGAAGTTATCGATCGTGTTTTGCTTAAATATTTACTCCCTGAGAATATAGCTATGGCTCAGGTGGGAATCTATGGCGCTGTTTATAAGATTTCTATTCTAATGACGATTTTTATTCAAGCTTATCGTTATGCTGCTGAGCCATTTTTCTTTGCCCATGAAAAGCATAAGGAGGCAAAAGAAATGTACGCCAATATGATGAAGTATTTTGTTATGATTACTACGGTTATCTTTCTGGGAACAATGCTTTATATGGATATTATCATCCATTTTATTGGTAAAAATTTCCGCTCGGGGGCTCCCGTAATTCCTATTTTGTTATTGGCAAATTTGTTCTTGGGTATTTATTATAACCTTTCTGTTTGGTATAAATTGACCAATAGAACGCGTTATGGAGCTTATATTTCTATTTTTGGTGCGCTTGTTACTTTAAGTCTTAATTTTTATTGGATTCCTCGTATTGGTTATACCGGTTCTGCCTGGGCAACCTTTATTTGCTATGGCAGTATGATGGTGATTTCCTATTTCATAGGAAGAAAATTTTATCCCATTCCCTATAATATTGGTCGCATATTATTCTATTTAGGCTTATCGGTAGGATTCTATTTTATTAGTATCAACCTTGGAATTGAGTCGGTGAATATTAGGCTTTCGGTCAATACCATCATTTTCATGCTCTTTATAAGTATTTTGTTCTTTATGGAGAGAAAAAATCTTTTCCCCAACGGAATAAAAAATCTGAGAGAGTAATAGGTTTTATTGACGTTTGATAAAATAACCGCTTCTTTCACTAATCATCAATAATCTACGTACTTTTCTTTATCTGATACTATTACTAGAAATTATTACTGTCCAATAAAAAGACAAAATAGAATTTTCAATTTATCAAACACCTGAAATACAGCGTATTAATTATATTAGTGATATTCAAAATGTAGGTCCCTAATTCCCCTTTGGGTTCCCCCTTTTAGCAAAAAGGGGGATAATGATTGCTAATTGTGGTAGCAGATTTTAAAAATTATAAGAAAATACGCTACTAATATTCTTATTGAATTTGAAGAATAATTTATCTCCCTTTAAAAAAGGGAGAACCAAAAGAGGGATTTTTTCTTAGCTAATTCCTCCTAAGCCTAGGAAATTAATCACTATTTTTATCGGACAATAATGACTAGAAATAGAACTAACTGTCTTTTTTAGTATTTAATTATCTTTTTAAGTCCCATAAAATTTCCTTTACTATCGTAAATACCAAGTAAATAAATACCTTTGGAGATATTAGTAAAAGAAATTTTGGTGGTAGAAGTAGTATTCTCTAATCTCCCTTTTTGTACCAATATTCCCAATGAATTAAAAATCCTATAATTAAGTGTTGTAGCGCTGACATTTGCGAAGCTAACTGTTAGGCTATTGTTCTTGAGAGGGTTGGGGTACGCTGTAAATTCTAATTTGCTATGCTTTTTGTTTTGATCTATAAAACCAACGGAGTTTCGCCCTTTTATCAAAAAGTTGATGCCCCTAAGACTATCGTTATTGGTACTGAAATTGGCGATAACAGGATAAGATGCATAACCGGCCAAATCACCATAAACATAATATTGGCCTATTGGTATTTGTTCAAAACGATACTTTCCCAGTGAATCAGTAAAAGTATAATTGCTAATGTTACCTTGGTCATTAAATAATACCACAAGTACATTTTTGAGCTGTCCGTTAGCTTGGTTTATTACCTTTCCTTCGATATAATCTGTGCCTACTTGATTCTGAAGGGCTTTCATTTGTATATTCTGTAAACTCATATCCTGAAACAGACTAATAACTTGTGAGTGCATCCATAAAACTGAACTATTATAATAGGTTGGAGCATAGTTTTTTGAATATTGACTGCTTGAAGGAATAACAACCTGAACTTTATAATCTCCCTCAGGTATTTGGTAGAAATAGTATATTCCTAAAGTATCGTTGATGGAGGTTAGCGCAACCGTATCAACGGGGATAATAGTTCCATTTCTGAAATCCTTATATAAATAGGCAATACATTTATCGGTAGTGAGATTACCAACATAGATTCGTCCCCATAGATTATATGGTTTAGGATTACCTACTTGTATTGGTATTTCAATTTCTGATTGGCAGGAGCTACTGCTAATCATAAGCTTAACAGTATAAATACCAGCATAGGGAAATGCATGGCTTGGATCTTGATATGATGAGCTATCTCCATCACCAAAATACCATTTCCAACTTATATTTGTTCCCGTATTGAGGCTGTTGTTATGAAATAAAATACGGTAGGGTATGCCTGAAATAGTATCGGTATTATAAGTAAAACTAGCAGCGCAATTAATGCCTCCTGTGCTAACAATTAAATTCGTAGAATAGGATGATGATACTCCACTATTGGCTGTAATGGTCAAGGTTACTGAATAGGTTCCAATACTTGAATATTGGTGGGTGGGATTTTGTAGATGAGATATGGGAGAGCTATCACCAAAATTCCACTCCCACAAAACAATGCTATCGTTGGTGTGAATACTATGATCGTAAAACCGATAAGTATAGTTTGGTGCTGTGGTATCGTTGAGATATGTAAAATAGGCATTTAAATTACGCTTTGTGCTATTTTCAACATTAAGACTAATTGTTTTAAAATTATAATTTCCTGTTTCATCTACTATCTTCAATCGTACCGTATACTTACCGGCAGATAGATATTGATGTTCAGGATTCTGTTTTCTTGAACCTTCGCCATTACCAAAATCCCAGTACCACTCGATAATACGATTACTACTATAGCTATGATCGATGAATTGGTAGGTTAATGGGGAAACTTTCTTATTAATTTGATAGGAGAAATTGGCAACACATATTCCAACGCTTTGAGCTTCCAGAACTAGAGAGAATAGGACCAGTGTGAATGTTAGGATATTTCGATATATTTTCATTTGAGCTGATTAATTATTTAAGAAATAGATTAAGCCTATTCGACCCTCTATCGACCATGGCTTTGTATTCGAGATTATTGATTTATCAAAAATAGAATGCTGATAAAATTTACTGATAAGTTCAGCACTAAAATGGAGTTGTTTATTAAATCTATATTCGCCCCCTAAAGCAAGAGTATATTCTATTATACTTCCTCGTCTTTCCTCTCCGCTATATTGAATATGTAGTGTGCGAGAGGAATTATCGGGTTGGTAAATTTTTGATTTTTGGCGATAGATAATATAATTATAGAAGAATCCTCCTTTAATAAATAGGCCTATATTTTTATAGTCTTTCTCATAACCTACTAATAATGGAATACGTAAACTATAGTAACGTTCATAAAAAGAAGTGTTAATTTTATGATTAATAGAATCATAAATATCTTCGTAATATGGATTTACCGGCACTACAGATACGCTTCCCGTGGTGTCTGTAACAAAGCTTAACGAGTCAAATCTTAATTGGGTGCTTAGGTATTCATTTTTAATGTATTCCAAATTAATATCTCGTTGATCTTTGGAATATTGAATTCCTGCTCCTGTTTGAAATATGAAGTTTAGATTCTGATAATTGAAACTAAGATCAATATTATTTGTATAAATACGTTTGTCGCCGGTATTAATAGCTTCAATTCCATAATGAACACCTATTCCATATCGATTAAAAATACGATTTTTAGGATAAAATGAATTATTTATTGGACTAGTAACTTCACTGGAAATACTATCAGATAATTTATCAGTACCAGTTGTTTTTTGAGTACTTGCGGTAATGGGAGTGGATACTTTGGTTTTTGTATTTTCAGTTACTTGAGCATTCTCCATTTCTATTTCCTTTGATTTATTGTTATTACTATTTACAGTAATTGTTTTATTAGGAATAGAAATAGTGTTTTTCTTAGCATTGCTTGTTATTATAGTTTGCTTGCTTTGGGCTTTTCTATTTTCAGTTATAGTAAGCTTTTTTGTCGCCTTAGCCTTTGTTGGTACATTCCCTTGTTTTATAATAGATGATTTTGACTCGACCGAAGCGGAGACAGTGTTTTTCGTTATTGCTATATCTGTGGATGTAGTATTGAGGTCTTTATTTTCTTTGCTAACTTCTGTGCTTAAGTTTTTCGTTGTTTTGTGATAAGCAGGGTTTTTATTCCCTGATTTATAGCTGGATTGAGAGGAATTTGCTACAATAGAACTAGAATTGGAAGCTATAATATTTGTGTGTAATTTTTTTTGTTTAAAGGTAGTTTTGCTATTCGATTTACTTAAACTTTTATTTTTACCAGCTTCTTGTTTTTTTGTAATGCTTGGAGAGGTATCAACAAGGCTTGCTGTTTCTTCTTTAAGTTGTCTATTTGTAGTTAGAACCTCTTTCTTGGGTTTGCTGAGTTTACTATTCGTACTATTGAACCTATTTACATTCTTTGTAGTATTTGTTTTTACTAGAGGAGTATTAATATTAAATTCGGAGGCCTTGTTTAAGTTATATTTAGTTGTAAAGAACCATGCTGTGCTACTAATTAAAAGCAACAGTGCAGCTATTGACGCTATTTTAAAAGTTTTTGTTTGGTAGAAGGCAATCTTTGTTGTCGGCTGGGCAATACCCGCGGCGATGCGCTCCCACATATAGTCCGGTGGAGTATCGCTAATTGCTTCTAGCTTTTGCTTTAATATTTTATCTATTTCTTTGTTATTCATTATCTTTCGGTACCATATATTTTTCTAATCTTTGCTTGTAGAAAGCCTCGTGCTCTCGACAATTGAGATTTTGATGTATTTTCTGATATATTTAATTTTTCAGCGATATCTTTGTGGCTATATCCTTCAATAATATAAAGGTTAAAAACCGTACGATAACCGTTGGGCATTTGTTGAATGAGCTTTAGGAGTTCTTGATGAGACATAGAAGAAAGTGCATCGGCAGCTAATGTTTTGCCGCTCATATATTCATGATATTCAGCTTCCCTCGATGTACTTAAGAATTTTTTATAATAATTAATTGCCGTGTTAACCATCGTTCTTCTCATCCAGCCTTCAAAAGAACCTTTGTTTTCAAATTTATCCAAATACGTAAATATCCGAATAAAGCCTTCCTGTAATATATCTTCAGCAGACATTCTATTTTTAGCATACCTTAGGCATACACCCCATAATTTTGGGGCATATCGGCGATAAAGCTCATTTTGAGCATTGCCATCTCCTTTTATACAAAGGCCTCTGAGTTCTTCGTCGGTGCGCTTCAAATAATTTTCTCCCTCAGTATCGTCATAGACAATGGTGAATAAAAATACGTTGCATTCTAAGGCTCCTCATCATTTATTTTTTCTTTTTCGGAATGCTCTTGGGTTCTAGTTTGCAATTAAGCTTAATAATCTTCATTACTTGTTTGAAACCCAGGTTATAAGCATTATACCAATCTTCGCAGGCTTGCTTATCGGCACCCAATTCTTTCTTACATAATCCTCGGTAGTAATACACTTCTGCATAGCCATTATTTAAAGTTAGCGCGAGGTCGAAATCGGCAATGGCTTCTTCATATTTTTTAAGCTGAAATTTACATACACCGCGATAAGCATAGGCCTCCAGATTATCAGTATTAGTGATTATGGCTGAGTCACAGTATAGAATAGCCTCTTTGTAGTCTTCTTTGTCAAAGAGATTTGAAGCAGTTTCAAAATATTTTGCAGAGCGTGCTTTATTTTGTTGTGCTATACTTATTTGACTACTAAATAGGAGTATAAATAGATTTAGTAATACTATTTTCATAAGTAATTAATTTGTGGTTTGTGTTGTAGAATTATCAGAAACCAAAAATACAGTTTTTTTTCTTTAGGATGGCATTATTATCGCAATTGTATTAGTGGAAATTGGAGCAATTGGAGAGGAGAAATAAAATTCTTTAAATTGGTATAAATAAAAGGAATTAGCTTATTTGTTTTCCACGGAATCAATTGGAGTATCCTGACTTTGGAAAAAACGTTTTTGCATTAGCACTAACATGGTAACACCAATGGAAATAGATGCGTCAGCAAGGTTGAAAACAGGTCTGAAAAATTGAAAGTAATCGCCACCAACAAAAGGAATCCATTTGGGATAATTCCCTTCGATAATAGGGAAGTAGAACATATCGACTACTTTGCCATGTAAGAAAGGGGCATAACCGCCTCCTTTGGGAAGAAATTGAGCAATATGAAAATAATCGCTGGCGCTGAAAATCATTCCATAAAATAGGCTGTCAATAATATTTCCCATTGCGCCGGCCAATATCAAAGAGATACTTAAAATATAAAGTTTGTGTTTATGTTGTTTTACTATATAATAGAGGTAATAGGCAATTCCACCTACGGCAAGTAAGCGAAATACGGTAAGGAATATTTTGCCAAAATTGCCTCCTCCAAAGAGCTTCCAACCAAAAGCCATTCCTTCATTTTCTACAAAATGAATGTAAAACCAATCACTAAAAACAGGAATGGATTCACCTAATGTCATATGAGTCTTTACCCATATCTTTATTGCTTGATCCAGAAATAGAATTAGCAGTACTAAAAAAACCGGCTTTTTCAAAGCAAAATGGTATTATAAAATTAATTAACGCTTTTTCCCTTGTGATAATTTGGCTTCAATACTTAGTGTAGCATGAGGTACTGAGCGCAAACGTTCCTTTGAAATAAGTTTTCCGGTTTCACGGCAGATGCCATAGGTCTTGTTTTCAATGCGAATTAATGCATTCTCAAGACTTTTTATAAATTTTTGTTGCCGTGCTGCTAATTGTGCATTTTCTTCTTTGGAATGAACCATATATCCTTCTTCAAGTACTTTAAAACTTGGCGCTGTGTCGTTGGTGCCATGTTCATTGGAGTTGGTATAGGCTTCAATTAATAGGGTCAAATCATTCTTTGCGTCTTTTAATTTCTTTAGAATTATTTGACG
The DNA here is from genome assembly GCA_015493685.1 of Bacteroidales bacterium. Classification (GTDB taxonomy): domain Bacteria; phylum Bacteroidota; class Bacteroidia; order Bacteroidales; family UBA1556; genus UBA6267. Next base: position 3,819 of record WGCS01000277.1, on the reverse strand, counting down.
AAATTCTTCTAGTTCTTCATCGGAATAGCGGACTGCTCTTGTTTTCTCTTCCATAATATATCTATTTTAGAATTAATATGTTACTATATTTTATTTATGATTAGCTTGAGCTTAACATCTTTGGCTAATTCAATTTCTTCAAAGTCGGGATTTTCAGTGTCTGACCAATATAAATTCTCTGCTAATGTTTCAGAACAAATATAATCTAAATTTTCATTGATAGTACTATAAATACTCTTGTCGTTTAAAATTTGAATATTAATCTTATCTACAACATCAAATCCTTTTTCTTTTCGTAGATTTTGAACCCTGTTGATAAACTCTCTTGCCAATCCTTCCTTGCGGAGTTCATCGGTTATTGTGATGTCCAATGCTACTGTTAAATTGCCAATACTACTCACTGCCCAACCGGGGATATCTTGCGTAACTATTTCTACATCTTCACTATTTATATCAATGTGGTGATTGTCAATTTCAATGGTTATTTTGCCATTCTTTTCTAAATCGCAGATTTTCTCAGTATCGAAAGTGTTGATAGCAGCGGCTATTTGCTTCATCATCTTTCCATATTTTGGTCCTAAAGTTTTAAAATTAGGCTTGATTTTTTTAACTAATATCTCTGAATCGTCAGTAATATATTCGAGTTCTTTTACATTAACTTCTGAAAGAATAAGCTCTTTAACTTGTTCTATTTGTTGCTTCATTTGAGTTCCACTAATGGGAATCATAATTTTTTGTAATGGCTGACGAACTCTGTTTTTGCTGAGCTTTCTAAGACTTAGTATCATAGATGAGAATGCTTGTGCCATTTGCATTCGTTCTTCCAAGTCATTATCAATTTCTGTAATATTGGATTTGGTCCAATCTGTCAAGTGAATTGATTCGGCCGTATTTTGGTGACTAATGGAATTCAAATCTTGATATAGACGATCCATAAAGAAAGGAGCGATGGGGGAACTAATTTGCGCTATGGAAATCAAGCATCGATATAATGTTTGATAGGCGGAAATTTTATCTTGGGTATAGTCTCCTTTCCAAAAACGACGGCGCGACAGACGAACGTACCAGTTGCTTAGATGAGCATCGACAAAATATTGTATTGCACGTCCGGCTTTGGTGGGCTCGTAAGAGGAGTAGGCCTCTTCTACAACATTTATCAAAGTGTTCAGCTCCGATAATATCCAGCGGTCTATCTCAGGGCGTTGTGAGTATTCTATGTCTTCTTCAGCATAGGTAAACCCATCAATATTGGCATAAAGAGCGAAGAAAGAATAAGTATTGTAAAGTGTGCCGAAAAATTTACGTTGAACCTCGCCTATACCGGCAGTATCAAATTTCAAATTATCCCATGGCTGTGCATTGGTAATCATATACCAGCGAGTGGCATCGGGGCCAAATTTGTCAAGAGTTTCGAAAGGGTCAACAGCATTTCCTAATCGCTTAGACATTTTGTTGCCTTTTTTATCAAGTACTAATCCATTGGAAACTACATTCTTATATGCTACCGAATCAAATACCATGGTGGCAATAGCATGTAAGGTGAAGAACCAGCCTCTGGTTTGATCAACTCCTTCGGCAATGAAATCAGCAGGGAATTTTTCATCAAAATGCTCTTTATTCTCAAATGGATAGTGGAACTGTGCATAGGGCATGGATCCCGAATCAAACCATACATCAATAAGGTCAGGTTCGCGATACATCGGTTTTCCTGTGGGTGAAACTAACACTATTTTGTCGGCATAAGGCTTGTGAAAATCAAATGTTTGGTAGTTCTCCTTACTCATATCTCCCGGAACAAAATTAGCCAGTGAATTTTCTTCCATCAGTCCGGCAGCCACCGATTGGTCAATAGCCGTTTTAAGTTCTTCAGCTGAACCAATGCAGACTTCCTCTTTTCGGTCTTCGCTAACCCATATTGGCAAAGGAATACCCCAGAACCTGGAACGACTTAAATTCCAATCCAATAAATTTTCGAGCCAATTGCCAAAGCGTCCTTCTCCGGTGGATTTTGGTTTCCAATTGATGCTTTTATTAAGTTTTATCATCCGCTCCTTATAGGCCGTTGTTTTTACAAACCATGAATCCAGTGGATAATACAAAATTGGTTTGTCGGTACGCCAACAATGCGGATAGTTGTGTGTGTGTTTTTCTATTTTAAAGGCCTTATTCTCCAATTTCAACATCACCGATAAATCCACATCCAATGAGGCTTCTTTTTCAGTGATATTTTTGTCGTAATCGTTTTTAACATAGCGACTTGCGTACTCTTTATAGAGATCAATATTTACATATTCATTGACAAATTTAGGATCTAAATCTTCCATACGGAAGAATCTTCCCTGTAAATCAACCATTGGTTTACGATTGCCTTCTTTGTCAATCATAATAAGTGGTGCTATGCCGGCTATTTTAGCCACACGGTCGTCATCGGCACCAAAAGTAGGCGCGATATGAACTATTCCTGTGCCATCTTCGGTGGTAACATAATCCCCTAAAATAACTTTAAAGGCGGTACCCATTGGTTTAACAAATGGTATAAGTTGCTCATATTCAATATCTATTAACTCCTTGCCAAGGTATTCTCCCAAAATTTGGAATGGAATATTCTTATCCCCTTTTTTGTATTCTTCAAGTTTAAGAGAAGCATTCTTTTCAGGGAAATAGACATTAAAACGTTCTTTGGCCAGAATAAGAGTAACTTTTTGGCCGGAATATGGGTTAAAAGTTTTTACTTTTACATACTTAATTTTAGGTCCTACCGCCAAGGCAGTATTGGAAGGTAGTGTCCAAGGCGTTGTTGTCCACGCAATCATATATAAATCAGTATCTATATCTGTGAAAATAAATTCTGATTGTTTATTGTTGATTAATTTGAATTGTCCTATGGCGGTGGTGTCTTTTACATCCTTATAGCATCCGGGCTGATTAAGTTCGTGGGTGCTCAAACCGGTTCCTGCCGCAGGCGAATAGGGCTGTATGCTATATCCTTTGTAGAGTAAATCTTTGTTGTAAAGTTGCTTAAGTAGCCACCAAACCGATTCGATATACTTATTGTCGAAGGTGATATATGGATTTTCCAGATCTACCCAATAGCCCATTTCTTTGGTTAAATTGTCCCAAAGGTCTTTGTACTTCATCACTTCAGTACGGCATGCCTTATTATAATCTTCGATGCTTATTTTTGTGCCAATATCTTCCTTGGTAATTCCTAAGCTTTTTTCCACACCAATTTCAACGGGTAAACCATGAGTATCCCATCCGGCTTTGCGTTCCACACGGTAGCCTTGCAGTGTTTTAAATCTACAAAATAAATCTTTGATGGTTCGTGCCATAACATGATGAATACCAGGAACTCCATTGGCTGACGGAGGCCCTTCGTAAAAAACAAAAGTGGATTTATCAGCTCTATTTTTTATGGATTTATCAAAAATGGAATTTGTTTCCCATTGTTGCTTTACCTCTTTGCCCAGAGTAGCAAGATTTAAGTTCTTATAAGTGCGATATTGTTTTGCCATTATGTTGTATAATAATATAGATTCTGATGGAATATCAATTATAAAATAAATTTTCAGACCTATTTATCTATAATTGAAATTTCTTATTTAGCCGGCAAAAGTAAGAAAAAAACACATATCCAATGAGCTATAAAATAATTCTTTAATGCCTTGTTTGGCTAATTCCTAAATTGATGTGCTATGAAAAATAGATTTTAATTCTGAACAAAAAGAATTTGATATTTCTAGCACCGTAATTAGTAATAATAAAACGTTGAAGATTTTGATTTAAAGCTTCAGCTTTAGCATTAGTTTCTTTAGCAAT
>WGCS01000276.1 GCA_015493685.1 Bacteroidales bacterium | reverse complement strand
CTCATAATATAAATCCTCATACTTGGCTTTGTGATGTTATTAATCGAATACCTGAACATAAAGCCAATAAACTTCATGAGCTATTACCTCATAACTGGAAGCCATTAAATCTGGATACGTAGTTTACCGTACGCTTACTTTATTTAAAGAAGTAGAAAATTTGATAATTTTTACAAAATACAATCAACTGAAACCTTTATAAACTTTAAAGAAATAAAGCTATCTCCCTTTGGAAAAGGGAGAACCAAAAGAGGGATTATTTCTTAGCTAATTTCCCTTTGAGTTTCGTAGTTTTATCAACAAACTTATGTTTCCATCCATCAGAATAAAAGAGATAGGATAAAAAATCATGATTTTCAGAACACCTGAAAAATCATTAATTTATTTCCATAATAAAAGGAAGACGGGCCTGAATTCCATTACAATTTTCCATTGTTTTAAGGTAGTTATAGTATTTATAAGTTTGTCCCAATTCATTCTGCATAAGCTTTATTTTAACGTTATTTCCAAATTGTTTTACAAATTCTTCAATGGGATTTATACGGGCAGGACGCTCCACAATTTTATATTTTTTCACATTAGCTAAATTAGCCGCAATTTCAATTGCTTTATTAATATCGCCCAACTCATCAACGAGGCCAATCTTTACGGCATTACTTCCGCTCCAAACCCTTCCCTGCCCTATTTTATCCACATCGGCAGGAGTCATATTACGCCCTTGCGCCACGTGATTAACAAAAGCATTATATACTCTCACCACACTATTTTGAATCGATTTTCTTTGATAAGGTGTCAGTGGGTTAAAAACTCCCATAATAGTATTGCTGTTGGTGGCCACTTCATCGGTGGTAATTCCCAATTTATCATTCATCAATTTCTTAAAATTAGGTATCATTCCAAAAACGCCAATAGAACCCGTTAGCGTATTTGGTTCGGCCACAATTTTGTCGGCCATACATGAAATAAAATATCCACCGGAAGCAGCATAATCGCCCATGGAAACAACCAATGGTTTAACTTTTTTAGCAAGCACCAACTCACGCCATATCACTTCAGAAGCCAAAGCACTTCCGCCCGGACTATTCACTCGCAATACTATTGCTTTTATGGAAGAGTCTTTACGCGCTTTAGCCACCGCTTTGGCTATACGTTCTGAACCAATAATCTTGTCATTACCTTCGCCACTTTTAATTTCACCTACTGCATAAATAATGGCTATCTTGTTTTTTGCGGTAATATTTTTTCTTTTCACCGTTGTAGCATATTCACCCAAACTAATCATATTAAGGTCTTTATCCTTCTTTACCTCCAACTTTTCTTTAATAGCTTGTTTCACCTGATCGTAATAAGCAATTTGATCTACAATATGTAATTCTTTGGCTTTTACCGGATTGTTGGCCCATAAACTATCCGCAATCTCATTGAATTTTTCAACAGATATATTTCTATCTCCAGCCATCTGATTCACCATATTACCCCATATTGAGCCCATAAAAACCATCATCTGTTCCCTATTCGCTTTACTCATTTTATCATACATAAAGGGTTCTACAGCACTTTTAAACTTATTGTTGGGACCACGAATAATCTGCACCTGCACGCCTAATCGGTCCAAAGCATTTTTAAAAAACAGCAACTGTGCTCCCATTCCTTTGATGTCGATGGACCCTGCCGGATTGACAACTATTTTATCTGCCACAGAAGATAAATAATAGGCTTTTTGTGAATATATTTCAGCGTAGGCATAGATGAATTTACCTGTGGAATGGAAATCTGTCAATGCTTGACGTATCGATTCCAATGTGGCCAATCCTCCTGAATTAAAAGTACCGGCATTTAAATATAAGCCCTTAATATTATCATCAGTTTTTGCCGCTTCAATGGTTTTAAGAATCCTATTTAAACCTTCAACAGTATTCTTTTTATTGCCTAAATCAAAATCAGCAAAGGGATTTAAAGCTTGGCGTTCAACTACCTTTGGCAAACTAATGTTGATTACTGTATTCGGTTTTACAGTAATGGTCTTTTCTTTGGAGGCTGAAATTCCTCCAATAATTCCGGCTGCTATCAATAGCACTACAAAGAATGAAATTACAATTCCCACAATGGTGGCAAGGGTGTATTTTAAGAAATTTTTCATTTTACAAATGGTTTTTACAATTGATTAATTCTAGTCAAAAATAGTAATGAATAAACCCTTAAGGGAAACAATTATAAGGGCTTGTTTATTAAATAATATTTATCTTATTAAATACTGCTTTACGATAAAAGCCGCCTATCTGAATCACTTTCATCTTGTTCTCAATGAGAATATCGGGATATTTTATGGAGAATATTTTGTCGATATTAACGATATATGAACGATGGGTACGGATAAAAAACTCCGAAGGAAGTATCTGCTGCATCTCCTTCATGGTAGCATGTACAGTATATACATTGTCGCCGGTATGAATGGTTACATAATCTTTTTTTGCTTCAAGATAATAGATGTCGTTAACTCTAATCTTATTCAAACGATAATCAGCACGTACAAAGATATAATCCTTCGATTTTGCGGCTTGTTTTTTTCCATTCTCAGTGGAAGAATTAACCGTTGAAGTGGCCGCCCGAATAAGAAATGCCAATTCCACATCATTCACTGGCTTTAGCAATAAGCCATACGCTTTAGCTTTTATCAATTCCTGAGGATCAATACCTTCTTCGCCATTAAGTAAAATTACCGGTGTTGAAGTGTTGGCACACAGGTCGTTACTCAATTGCAAACCCGAATAGGTTTCCCCACTAAATATATCGCTTAAAACAATATCTACAGTATTGTTCTCCATATATTCAACTACCGCTTCCGGTTTTGCTAAAATAGCACTCACGCGAAACCCCATTTCTTCAATCCTGCTTTTTAAAGCTACTTCCACATAAGCTGTATCT
>WGCS01000275.1 GCA_015493685.1 Bacteroidales bacterium | reverse complement strand
TTACAATGAAAATAATTATGCATTTTGTTAATTATAACATTTGTATTTTATCTATTTTTGAAATATAAATTAATAAATCTATTTTAAATGAATAAAGATCGTAAGACCATAGCATTAGCCTTAAGTGGGGGAGGAATTAGAGGAGCTATACACATTGGTGTATTGCAAGCCTTTGATGAACATAATATTAAGATTGATGCCATTGCCGGTACAAGTGCCGGGGCTATCATTGGAGCTTTGTACAGTGCCGGGATTGCGCCTTTGGAGATTAAAGAAATTATCAAAGAGCATAATTTTAGAAACTCATTTCATTTTTCGCTGAATCTGGATGGCTTGTCCACAATGAAGTATTTGCGTCGGCTTTTGGAAGTAAATATTAAAGATAACTCCTATGAAAATTTAAAAAATAAGCTTTTTGTTTGTTGTAGTAATATCGACAAAGGAGATTTTGAGATTTTTTCTGAGGGGGATTTGTTCTCTCATGTATGTGCTTCGGCCTCTATACCTATTATCTTTGAGCCGGTTTTAATCAATGGACTGCATTATCTCGATGGAGGATTATTTAATAATTTACCCATTGAACCTCTGGTGGGAAATTACGATAATCTGATAGGAATTCATGTGAATAATTATCTATTGCCGGAAAAGTATAATATCAAACGAATTGCTAATCAGATATTCTCTATGGTGATAAAGCAAAATGTTAAGCCTAATATGAAAAAATGTGATTTCTTAATTAATCCTATCCTTGAGAATCCTCACCGTACTTTTAACAAAAAGAATACAGAAATACTATATGATATTGGTTATCAAGAAGGCTTAAGTTTTTTAGAAAATAATAATCTATACTAGGGTAGTTTGTAAGTTCTATTGCAGATTCTGTTTTTGTTCTTATTTTTATACAAAATAGAGGGGTAAAAGTGTTGTTAATAATCTTTTACCCCTCTAAATATCATTTCCTCCGGTCATTATCGTTTTCTTCCTTGCCGGTAGTTATTTCCTGAGCCTGTCTTTTTTGTAGTGCGTTTTCTGTTTTGCCTGGGTGGTCGACTTGGTGCCTCTGTAGCTTCTTCTTTCTCATCGACAAAAGGATGCTCAGCAATGACTTTTATTTTCTGACCAATAAGCTTCTGAATTTCTTTTAAATATTGTCGCTCATCGGCTTGGCAAAATGAGATGGCAATACCGCTGGCACTTGCTCTTCCCGTTCTTCCTATTCTATGTACATAAGTTTCTGCTACGCTGGGAAGGTCGTAATTTACCACTAAGGATAGCTCTGAAATATCGATTCCTCTTGCTGCAATATCTGTTGCCACAAGAACTTTGGTTGTGCCCTCTTTAAAGTTTTTTAGTGCGCGTTGTCGAGCACTTTGTGATTTATTGCCGTGGATGGCTTCTGCTTTATAATCGGCTTTATTTAATATCTTAACAATTTTGTCGGAGCCATATTTTGTCCTTGAAAACACAAGTACTGATTCATAATTTCCCTTATTAAGCAAATGGATAAGAAGTCTGGCTTTTGCTTTTTTAATCACATAGTACAACGACTGTTCTACTCGATCGGCAGTTGCTTTCTCAGGGTTAATGGTTATTTTCTCAGGATTTCCCAATATCTTTCTTGAAAGTGAAACAATTTCGTTGGGCATTGTTGCTGAGAAGAATAGTGACTGTCGACGGCTGGGTAGTGCAGCAATTATTCTTTTTATATCATGTACAAATCCCATGTCCAGCATGTGATCTGCTTCATCAAGTACCGATATTTGGATGTTGGCCAATGAAATAATTCCTTGTTGCATTAAATCAAGTAATCTTCCCGGCGTGGCTACTAATATATCCACTCCTTGTCGCAACTCATTGACTTGCTGGTGTTGTTTTACTCCTCCAAAAACTACGCTACTTCTTAAACCGGTATGTTTTCCATAGGCTTTAAAGCTATTGTTTATCTGTATAGCTAACTCCCGTGTTGGGGTAACTATTAGTGCTTTGATTTTTCTATTTCCTTTCTTGCTTTGCCGATTGAGGAAGAGGTGTTGTAATATGGGAATGGCAAAAGCTGCCGTTTTTCCTGTGCCTGTTTGAGCACATCCGAGTAAATCTCTACCTTTCAGTAGTATGGGGATGGCTTGTTCTTGAATGGGTGTTGGGTTGGTATATCCTTGCTCGTCAAGTGCTTTGAGTATTGGATCTATAATTTCTAGTTGAGAAAATGTCATAAATATGTTTTAATTTTGAGCGGCAAAGGTAGTTTATTTAACGACTACTATTTTGCTATAATATGGCTTAATAAAGTAGGCATTAGTATGGCTTTTTATACTGGTTTATTGTTTTATCATTTCAAGGGCTTTGCTTTCCTCTTCGAGTGGTAATTCACAGCTTTTATTAATACAGATATAGATATACGTTTTTCCCTGCACATAGCGATTCTGCAATAAACTTATTTTGGTATTTTCCTTGTTGTCCGATGCCCAAATTACTTGTGGCAGGTAGTTTTTTTGCATTTGGTGTAATATTCTCTTTGCCTCTTTTCCATCAACAACCACTTCTTTTACCGGTCCTACAAAGTCCATTAATAAAAACCCCCAATTGGATAAACTGGAAGGATTGCTACTTAGCTGTGGCTTGATATTTTTAAGCATCTGTTCGCTTATATGCAAGTAGTTATCATTGTCGAAATAATGTGATAGCTTAAATAAGTCCCTGGCTATTACCGAGTTGGAAGAGGGGATTACATTATCATATATTTCTGTTTTCCTACTTACCAAAACTTCATCTTCGGAGCTGGTATAAAAGAACATTCCTGTGGCATTATCATAAAATTTATCAATGCTGTATTGGGCTAATTTATTCGCTTCGTATAAGTATTTATCACCGGCGCCCACTTCAAAAAGACGTACTAGAGCGCCAATGGTGTGTCCGTAATCATCAAGGTAAGCGTTGATTTTTGCTTCGCCATTTTTGTAAGTATGCCACAAACCACCCTCTTGTTTTGTCATTTTATCAAGGATAAAATCCATTGCTTTTTGTGCTCTGCTAAGATAAGTTGTATCACCCAAAGCGGTAAAAGCGTCACAATAGGCTGACACCATCATTGCATTCCAGCTAATAAGACTTTTGTCGTCCAGACCCGGTTTTACCCGTTGATTTCTTTGGTGCATTAGGAGTTCTTTGTCGTGATTAATTTGCTGTTCTATTTCACTTTCATTCAAATGATACTTTCTCGCTAAGGAAGAAATATTGGTGCTGCGAAGTAAAATATAATTGTTTTCTTCCCAATGTCCTTTCGAATTCATCTCGTAAAAGTCTTCAAAAAGAGGGGCTTGCTGTTGTAGAATCTTTTCTATTTCTTCTTTGGTCCATACATAATATTTGCCTTCTTTGCCATCAGAGTCTGCATCCAAAGCAGAAAAGAATAATCCGTCGCCATTAGTCATTTCACGATTTACAAAGTCGATGGTTTCAATAATTATTCGTTTGTAATCCTTATTGCCATAATTTTTATAAGCATCGCTATACAGACTTATTAACTGAGCGTTATCATAGAGCATTTTTTCAAAATGGGGAACTTTCCACATCTTGTCAGTGCTATATCGGGCAAAGCCTCCGCCCAATTGATCGTAGATGCCTCCATGATACATTTTGTCAAGGGTAAGTTTTACTTGGTCATCAATAATTTTGTCATTTTCTTGGCTGGCATAGCGCATCAAAAAGCGATAATTATTGGGTAGTGGAAATTTGGGAGCTCTTTTGGATCCGCCTTCGGTATAATCGAATTGAAGAACCCATTTGTCGAGCATCTTGTTTAAGTCTTTTTTGTTGAAATTTGTTGCTGACTGTACTTTGGTAATTTGTTCGCCGGCGAGAATTCCTTTCTCTATGCTGGCGGCATATTTTAGGGCTTCAAGGTGCTTGTTTTGATATAAATTGATAATTTGTTTTAATACACTTATCCATTGCTCCCTATTGAAATAGGTGCCTCCATAAAAAGGTTTTCCATCGGGAAGTGCAAAGCAATTTAATGGCCAGCCTCCTCTGCCGGTGATAAGTTGTACCGCATTCATATAAATCTGATCCACATCGGGATGCTCTTCTCTATCTACTTTGATGCAAATAAAATTATCATTCATTAATTTTGCCACTTCTTCATTCTCAAAAGACTGATGTTCCATTACATGACACCAATGGCACGAAGAATATCCTATGCTTACGATAAGAGGTTTATTCTCCTTTTTTGCCAATGCCAAAGTTGCTTTGTTCCAAGGATGCCAATTAACCGGATTATGAGCATGTTGCAATAAATAGGGACTTGATTCATTAATGAGCGCATTAGTATGGGTGTAGTGCATGGTTTTTTTTCTTTTGGTGGCATTATTCTGTCCGTTGGCACAAGCGGTAAGTATGAGTAACAGACTGAGTATGAGTGATAAGTTTATGTTGTGGCCGTATAATTTCATTAATTTAAAATTTCTTTTTGTAAAAATGACAATATGGTCGATTACCATTATTCTCATAATAGTCTTGATGATAGCGTTCTGCAGGCCAGAATTTAGTAGCTTCAATAAGTTCTGTGGCCACTTCATAGCCTTTATGTTTCAGCGTATTTATTAATGTGATAGCTGTTTGTTTTTGAGATTCGTTTCTATAAAAAATCACCGATTTATATTGTTCCCCAATATCGGGACCTTGCCGGTTTACCTGGGCAGGATCATGAATTTCAAAAAATAGTTTTGCCAAGTCTTCATAGCTTGTTTCTTTCGTATTATAAACCACTTCTATGGCTTCAATATGTCCTGTGCGATGCGCACATACTTCTTCATAAGTTGGATGAGAAGTATGTCCTCCAATATAGCCAACGCTTGTGCTTTTTACTCCTTTCGCTTTGGCAAAATAATATTCCATTCCCCAAAAACATCCTCCTGCAAATATGGCAGTATCTGTTCCCACTGCTATTGTTTGTATTTGTGGCGCTCGAAAATTTAAACTTAGCGAATTTACGCAGTGTCGTGTGTTTTTTGTTGTGTAATTCTCTCCTGTAAATACATGTCCCAAATGCGCGCCACAATTGGCACAAAGTATCTCAGTTCTTCTCCCGTCAGCATCGACTTTTCTAATTACTGCACCTTCAATTTCATCATCAAAACTGGGCCATCCACAGTGAGAGTCAAATTTATCAGCAGATCGGTATAAAGGAGCGTTGCAGCGCTTACACAAATAGGTACCTTCATCTGTTTTATTGGTGTATTTACCTGAAAATGGGGCTTCTGTACCTTTATCTATTAGTATGCGCTCTTCTTCAGCGCTTAATTTATTATAGCTTTTTTTGTCCTGTGAATGCATGCTTATTGTGTTGATTAATAGTATTATAATTAATATTGATTGTAGTTTAACTTGTTTCATATTGTTGGTGATAAATAAGATAAATCATTATTTGGAATGATTATTAATAAGGCAAAAATAGCATAAAATATTCTACCATTTACCTAATAAACATCATTTAGGATACTTTATGAGTATCCTAATTATATGGGGACTTCACTTTATCACTTTGGTAAAAATTATTCTTAGTATTTATCCTTAGATTTTTCCTATTTTTGAGCGCATAAAACAATTGACTTATGATTTATAGAAGTAAAGCACCATTACGTTTGGGTTTGGGAGGTGGGGGCACTGATGTAGCCCCTTATTCTGATTTATTTGGAGGAGCAATATTAAATGCTACTATCACAATGTATGCCTATGCTACCATTGTAGAACGTGATGATAATAAGATAATTCTTAATGCCATTGATAAGGGTGAGCGTTATGAGTTTGATATGACGGATAGTTTACCCATAAATGGAGAATTGGATTTATTAAAAGG
>WGCS01000274.1 GCA_015493685.1 Bacteroidales bacterium | reverse complement strand
GTAATGTACTTTCATTAATGTTTTTACCATGCAGAAACTCCCAACTCTTATTCCAATAATAATCATTATAACTTATTGGTATATTTAGAGTTAGGAATTTCTTAAAACTGTTTGTTACTATTAATATACTTAAGCTGCTTTATTTACTTAATTCTTCGTTAAAATAGTTATAGAAGTAGATAATAGTTTCTATTCCTTTATAAAAATTAAAAAGTGGATAATTTTCGTTTGGAGAATGAATAGCATCTGATTCAAGACCAAAACCTATAAGAATAGATTTTATTCCCAGAACTTTCTCAAAAGTAGAAACAATAGGAATGCTACCCCCTGAGCGCGTTGGAACAGGTTTTTTATTGAAGGTATATGAATATGCCTTTTCCGCTGCTTTATAGGCCGGCATAGTGATTGGCGAAACATAGGCTTGTCCGCCATGCAAAGGAGTTACCTCTACTTTGATATAATCCGGAGCGATGGATTCGAGATGTGTTTTTATTAGGCGACTAATTGTTTCATTATCTTGATTTGGAACTAGGCGCATTGATATTTTAGCGTGAGCCACAGAAGGTAAAACTGTTTTTGCTCCTTCACCAATATAACCACTCCATATTCCATTCACATCCAATGATGGTCTAATGCCTGTACGTTCGTTCGTAGAGAATCCTTTTTCACCATATACTTCTTTAATGCCTAATGCTTTTTTATATTCTTCAATATCAAAAGGTGCTTTGGCCATTTCTGCTCTTTCTTCTTCGCTAACAACAATAACATCATCGTAAAAGCCGGGGATAGTTATATGATTGTTCTCGTCGGTAAGAGATGCTATGAGTTTGGCTAGTTCATTGGCTGGATTGGCTACTGCTCCACCAAAAATACCACTATGAAGATCTTTGTTGGGGCCGGTAACTTTAACTTCTACATAACTTAATCCTCGTAGGCCTGTAGTTATCGAAGGAATATCGCTGGCTATCATTCCCGTGTCAGAAACCAAAATAGTATCAGCCTTAAGCATTTCTTTATGCTCAGCACACCATTTCCCTAAACTAGGTGAACCAATCTCTTCTTCACCTTCAATCATAAACTTCACATTTACAGGCAAATCACCGGTAGATACCATGGCCTCAAAGGCCTTAATGTGCATAAACGACTGCCCTTTGTCATCGTCAGCGCCACGGGCATAAATTTTGCCATCTCTTATTTCGGGCTCAAAAGGTTTACTTTCCCATAATTCAATTGGGTCAATGGGCATAACATCATAATGCCCATATACTAATATGGTAGGCTTCGTTGGGTCAATAAGTTTTTCAGCGTAAACAACAGGATTTCCTTCTGAGGGCATTACCTCTGCCTTGTCAACTCCTGCTGCCAATAAATTTGTTTTTAACGCTTCGGCCATACGCAACATATCAGGTTTGTGTTCTGCAATGGAGCTGATAGAAGGTATTCTTATAAGATCAAAAAGCTCTTGGAGGAATTTATCTTTATTTCCTTCCACGTATTCAATAGATTTTTTCATTGTTTGGTATGTTAATTTTAATAAGCCACGAATTTAAGCTTTTTATTCTTTGAATATAGATTGATTTTCTTATCCTTTATTTACCACAATAGGTGGCGGAATCTTTTTGCCGAGATTAAAATTTATCAACAAATGTACTTTTAGAAAACATCGAATAAAACCTCCTATAAATAAGAAAATTATTTCTTACGAATTTTGGGCAATAATAGCGTATTTTATTCTATTTTAGTCCCAAGTTTTAAAACCGACAATAATATGGGAGCAAATACATTTGGCCGATTATACCAGTTACATAGTTTTGGTGAATCTCACGGGAAGGCAATAGGAGGGATCGTAGAGGGTTTCCCAGCTGGTTTTGAATTAGATATGAGTCTTATTAAGTTTGAGTTACTTCGCCGCCGTACCAATCAAGGCGTATTTAGTTCAAAGCGCAGTGAGCCTGATGATATTCAATTTCTCTCGGGTATTTTTGAAGGTAAAACCTTGGGGACACCCATTGCTTTTGCCGTTGAAAATAGTAATGCCAACCCAAAAGATTACGAGTCGATACGAGATATCTATAGGCCCTCGCATGCTGATTATACCTGGGAAATGAAATTTGGCTTACGTGATTATCGTGGTGGGGGAAGGTCTTCGGCCCGTGAAACATTATCGCGTGTTGTAGCAGGAGCCATGGCAAAGCAGTATCTGGAAAAAATGGGAATAAGTATTACTGCTTGGGTACAACAAATTGGTGACATACAATCCGAAGAAAAAAGTATGGTCGATGGCAAAGAAATTGAAAATAGTATATTGCGATGCCCCGATGCGATGGCAGAGCGTCAAATGCTACAACGCATTGATGTTGCAGCCAAACAAGGCGACACTCTTGGTGGCGTTATCAAATGTTCGATTAGGGGATTAAAAGCCGGCCTTGGAGAACCTGTTTTTGATAAATTGCAAGCCTTATTGGCACATGCTATATTAAGTATTAATGCGGTGAAAGGATTTGAATATGGAAGCGGCTTTGCCTCAGCGGCTATGCGTGGTTCAGAGCATAATGATGAATTTGTTTTGAAGAACGCCAAAATTACTACTGCCACTAATCATAGTGGTGGAATTCAAGGAGGGATATCCAATGGAGAGGAAGTGTATTTCAATGCGGCTTTCAAACCGGTTGCCAGTATTTCTAAAGTTCAAAAAACAGTAGATAATAAAGGAGAGCTTATTGAAGTTGAGATAAAGGGCCGCCATGATGTTTGTGTGCTGCCTAGAGCTGTTCCTATTGTTGAGGCCATGGCTGCAATGGTGATTATGGATCTTGTATTATTGCAAAATAATAATCAATATTAATTGTTGTGATAAATCAATTAATATAAAGTATAAATAT
>WGCS01000273.1 GCA_015493685.1 Bacteroidales bacterium | reverse complement strand
ATTAAAGCCTTTGCGCATATCTACAGGTGATAAATAAAAATAATACGTGTGCTCTGTTCCTAATCCTAACATAATTATTGTTGTATTGTTTGGATAGCAAAAATCAGAAGCTTTTTTTAATATTACAATATGTGGATGGCCGTACGCTTACATTTATCCCTACTATTTTCTCAAAACAAAGCGGTATCCCAATCCCAAAGTAATATAATCGGCTTTAAAACCATTAGCTGTTTTTAAGGATACTCCAGCATATAAATTTTCAGATAAATAATACTGCAAACTCAAACGGAAGAAAAACCAACCCTTGGCGGCACTACCACGGTATAAATAAGTACCCGCCTGAGTTACAACTCCCAATTTGGAGAATCGAAGTTCATGACTCAAATGGATTCCAATAAACATAAACTTATTGGTAGGCGTAGGCAGTGTACTGGAATAATTTTCGCTGAGTGAATTATCATAAAACATATCTAAACCGGCACCATATTTACCAATACATTGATAATGATGGTAAAAATCCACCTCCGTGGTAGAGGCTAAATAGATTGGGCCCGTTTGGTAACGAGCTGTTGTTGCTTTACCTCCAAAAGCAGTAGTAATATCTATTTCGTTATACTTTTTAAATTTAGGAATAGAAAGAGATTCAAAATCAGCTCGCTTATATGCTTGATTTGAATGTGTCATAAAATGATAGCTTAGCGACCCATTAACACCTCTTAAATTCATTCCTTTATTGGGCATATTAACAGCTCCATTTGAGAAATGAGTAAAATCAACAGCAAGGGATAAATCAAGGCGATTGCTAATTTCATATTTCAAAAATAATCCACCATTAAAATAAGCATTGAGATTAGAACCAATAAGGTCCATCTTATTATTTGTAACGAAATTAAACTTAGAAAAATTCCAGGCAATACCCAATGCTAAATCATAGCCCAAACTTAATTTCCCCCAACGGAATATCGGTGCTGAATAAAATCCATACAAAGCCCACGGGCGACCAAGGGTGTCCGGGTTACTAAGATTAACATGGTATAAGCCAATGCCATAGGCCGGATACGACAAGAGGATATTCTGCGTTGAAGTAGCCTGCGATTGAATTCCCCAACGAATATTAGCTGCAATAAACTTCTTTGTAAGTGTGCTGCCCAAACTGTCACTATAAATAATTGGCTCTCCAAGATGTGTCCTTAACTCAATAAATTGCTGGTTATGAACTTTAGTTTGTCCCTTAACAACCACCGAGGTAAATATAAAAAATGATAGTACTAATAAATATTTTTTCCTCATTAAATACAAAAATTAAAAGCGCTAAAGTAAGAAAAAATATAAGGTCTTAAATAGGGTTTGCTGAAAAGCTCTGAAGCTATGCGTTGAGCTTGTGGAAAAGTGTAGCTGTTTTTTGATTTCTGAGGTACCGATGCATAGTAATACTTCAAGATGAAGAAGTTATAAAAGAGGGGTGCTTCTGAGTAATAAAAATTACTTAATCAAGTTTTAATAATTGCACGTATTTTACATTATTATGCTCAAAAACCTTGTACTTATTATGTGGAATGCATGCATAAATATTTATAGATTAGTATTTTCCGTATCTTTCAGCAAGCCATAAATGGAGTTATAGTTATATAAAGGAATTGAAGATTCAAGCTATAAATTCAAACTTTTGGTCAATAAAATTATACTAATTTAATTTTATTGTACGATTAGTTTTGAGCTATACGTTACATTATCAATAGTAACAATTAGCAGATAATAACCGGCTTTTAATGAATGTTGTAACTGTCCACTACCCTGACTAAAAGAAAGCCTATTGTCACTAATTAAGCTTCCAGCGATACTATAAATTTGTATCCGGGCTATACCTGAATAATCACCATATTTAATATGAATAATATTTTCGCTGTTTGGGTTAGGATACAACTTAAAATCATAGGCCGGATTAATACGAATATTTTTCCAGTTGAAAACTTCTGTTTTCCCATCAAAATCAGTCTGACGAATTCGATAATACACCATGCCTATTGGAGGATTTGTATCGATAAAGCTATACGCTCTAATAGCATTACTATTTCCTGCCCCTTTCACTCTAGCAATGGTTTCAACATGTTCACCATCAAGAGTTCTTTCAATACTAAAAAAGTCATTATTTTTCTCCGTAGCAGTAATCCAATCTAATCTAACACCATTACTTACTTTTGAAAGATCAAAACTTTTTAATTCAATGGGTAGTGTATTGCTAGTATTGTCAATGGTACCAAAGGTAAAAGGGCTAAAATTAGAAACCCCATTTACTCGAATAGTACCACTGCTTGCATTCCCTGAAGTAGCCGTATTGCCTAAGTTTTCCCATGCTGAGCCATTAAAATGGGCTATACGTAAATCTGCTAAAGTTTGAATTCCGCTAAAAGTACCATCGAGCCAATATAATGTTAAATTAACTGAGGAAGAACTTCCTACCCTGTTAAAGTCCCAATATTCTTTTTGACTTACCTTGGCCAAAGGCGATAATAAGGAAGAAGTGTTACTTTGTTTATCATTATGATATTGAGCTGTAAATTGTGTATTACTTGCCGGCGCACTCATCTCAATGGGAGCATATTTTCTAAAAGCACCAACATGAAATTTATAGGCTGTATTGCCATCTTTACGCAAAGGGCCATTAACGTAACTTGCATTTCCTCCGCCTGTTGTATTACTTCCGGCATCAATAATTAATGGAGAACTCGTTGTGGTAAAAACTATTCCCTTTGTCAATGCCAAGGTATTTGTAACATGTGTCGTGGTTTCTATGTAAATATCCCCGTAGCTTTTATTAATGGTTAAATTATAAAAGCTGGTGTTACCATATATATGAGACGATCCAATACCATCAAAAATAATTGTATTTGTACCCAATGTTACGGAACCATTATTATACCAGTTTTTACCAATATTTACATCTTTACCATTTAAATCGAGCTTGCAATATGGACCAATATCAATGTTCCCATCAAAATTAAGCGCAGCACTTAGCTTAGCAGTACCTGTAGAAGTAGAAAGATTTGTAAGCTCCAAATTTTGAAAGTTTGACCCCACATTGGTTAGTGTACGATTACCACTTGAAAGTCTTATTTTCAAATTATAATAAGTCTTATCAATAATAGCCTGCCCATTGCCCCCCGAATAATAGAAAGTACCTGTTCCTGCGTTTAGTGTTCCACTTAGGGTAACCGTCCCTGCCGCCGCTATACTTCCCGTTGTTATATTCACCACCGAACTTGAGCCGACATCCTTAAAAATACTTGAGCACACCAGGTTTTTATCATTTACATTAAGTGTAGTATTATCGTCAAGTGAAAATTTCTTAATATTAAGATTATGCAATAGCGTATATTTAACCCCACTACCTCTCAATCTAAAGCGACAAGTATTAAAGTTTCCTGTACCATCGATGGTATTATCAGTGCCATAAAGAAGTATATTGTAAGTGCCTGTAACATCTATGGTTCCGTTATTTAATATATTCCCATAAATACGCATATTCCTATTCGAATTTTCTACAGTAAGAGTTGCGCCTGACTGTATTTCAATATTTTTACAATAACCGTTCTTGTTATTAGGCAAATGAGGTTGGTTTGTTGGACCGGAAGGAATAATTACATTATCAGAACTTGTGGGAACCGAATTATTACTCCAGTTAGAAGCTACCGTCCAATTAGTTGAAGAGCTACCATCCCATTGAAAATAACTTATTTTTCTGTTTCCATTTGGATTTTGAGATGAGGCCGGATAGGTATTTCCATTAATAGTTATAGCATTGGCAGCAATATAGCCATCCACTGTATTCCCATTGACAGCACCACTATTAATATCATAAGCAACCCAAATATAAGTCGTTCCTCCGGGCATATTATAATTTAAGTTAGCAAACTTATATTTACCTCCGGAGATTGTAACAGCATTACCTATCTGATGTGCCGTTGAAAATACAGGGCTCGAAGTGTGAAATAGCTTTACATTACCCACATCACTATTCGCTGTATTATTAGCAGTAACATCAAGACTTGTTAAGTCAAAATTGCCACTGCCACCATTTACGTCAACTTGAATACGTAATAATTTATTATTTATTGAAGGATAAATATTATCTGTTGTTGCCTGGGTTGTTGTAAAACTTGGTGAACTTTTAGCAGGGGGAACATAAGCTCTCCAACGATATGCAGTGGCCCCATTAATATTCTGCCACTGGTTTTTGTACGATGAATTTCCACTATGAATACCCATATATGCACTTACATTGATATTATAGAACCCCAATTTAAGAACAACAACATTACTCGTTTCGTAAAAGCTAACCTGTACATCGGTATATTTATTCTGATTATATCGTATCTCTAAACTATCCATCGAAACAGTAAAAATACGATTTGGAGCGGAACCTGTTGTACGATAATAAACGTGAGAATGAACACTTTCTACCCCACAATCTTCCATGGCAAGGCTAACAATCTCACCAAGGTTTGGGCTGTAGTTATTAATGGTATTATTATAAGTATCAGTGGCATCATCATCAGGAATACCATCAAAACGGATAAAACCATTGGTACAAACATACATGTCGTCACCGGTAAAATAATATGAATCGTAAAACTGGAATGCAAAAGGCCAACTTATCTTTGCGTAGCCATCATCTTTTTTATCGCCCAAGCCTTTATTCTGAAGCCAGGCATTATCATTAATTTCATGTCCCCCAAATGAAGGAGAACAATCTATCCATGAATATGTTGTACCTAAATTACCACTGGTATAGGAGTAATTATACGACTGGGCATTTAACTGTTGGTTTATAAATAAACTCAAAATACCAAATAAGAGAAGTGTTGATTTTGTCATTGCAATATCCGTTAGTTACAATTTTTGTAAAATAATATCGAAAACTTATAAGTGAGCAAGCTTTCAAAATATAATGAGCAAAACTAATTGTGTTAACCACGGATATTTTCAGTGTCCCTTAAAAATACCCAATAAAGTGCCTGTGTTACGAAAGATTAAGTAATTAGGTTACAGTAAATAGCAGCACCTCAATACCGACAAAAAAAATGGCTATAGCTATATTTAACTTTAACACTTTTTCTGGTTTAGAACATTTATATTTTTAATACTTGGTAGGTTCAAGTCGCAAACGCAATTTTCAGTTTACAAATTTATAAAATAGTTCTTTCGGGTTAACAAAATCAAGTGTTTCCCTTGGCCTCCTATTGATTTTATGCTGTATCTCATTGATATACTGGCTAT
>WGCS01000272.1 GCA_015493685.1 Bacteroidales bacterium | reverse complement strand
CTGCTTGTACTACTCAGATATACAGAGGAATCCCATTTCAATATTTAGAAATAATTCTATTTACGCTATCAAGTATTATGTTGCTTGTTTTTGGTTTAAAAAAATAACTAAATAATTATTTATAATAAAGTTTATGTCTTAGTTCCCTGTATCAATCATTAGTAATCGGCCACAAAAGTATAGTATTTATTTGATAAATTGATATTTTTCAACGCTTAATCCTCAAGTATTTTTTTTGGATTTCGTAGGGTGTTTGATAATCAGGATATTATAAAATAACAGAAATGAAAAATATTCTCAGAATTAGAATATATTAGATAATAAGCACGTCTTTAGAGAAATAATGAGCCTATCGAACGAGCAGTTTTTTATTAATAGTGGCTTTATTGCTAATTATTTGTATAAAATAAAGGCCTGCTTTAAGTTGATTAATATCCATACTAACATCCTTCGATGACTGAGTATTGAATTTAATATTTTGGAGTCTCTTACCTTCGATGCTGAAGCATTTTATTTGCTGAATGCTAATGGAAGGATTTACTAGTTGAATATAGGCTGTTTTTGTTGCCGGATTAGGATAGAGGGTTATTTGTTGATTGTTAGCTATCTCTTGCATCCCAACCGAAGAGCCCGTATAATAATGAGCCGACCAACCATTATAAGCATTACTTCTATTGGTTCGAAATAGAATAATCATTTGGCCGCTGGGCGAATACACTGATGGGGGAATAGCATTACCCGAATAACTTGCCAACAATACCGAGGGTGTGGGTACGGGATCGTAAATTTTAACATAATCTTGATGTAGCTCAGTGTTAAAAGCATCAAAAACCAAGCGAATTGGTAGGCCGTTGGTGGGTTCGATTAGCCAGCGGCAGAATGTGGAATTATTATATTTATTGGTGTCGGAACCATCGCTAATTACATTGGCCGAATCAGTATAATAGCTAATACCGCTACAGTAAATGGGGAAATATGATTGGTAGGAGAGAGCAAAACCCTGTCCCTTTTGTGTGGCGTTGCTAACGAAGTGAAGATAAAGTTCTTTGTGGTCTGATAGTATATCTGCCGGAATATTAGATCCACTTAAACCGGCAATTAGCGAGTCGTGTGTGCCATTTCGGTCATAGATATAAAGAGTATCCCCTGCCATTAAATCAAAGCGATCGAAATGAATTTTTATATAGTCAATATGGGCGGTAGGTTTAATGCTCCAATCACAATTTAAGTTATTTTCGTAAAGACTTGGGCCGCTTCCATCGGCAAGAGTACCACTTATAGTTTCTAGTATGTTACCGGTACTGCAGGAGTATGGATAGTTGGAGGCCGGATAAATATTGAAGATGGCGCCTTGTCCATTGATGAAATTATTGGTGGAAGGATTTAATGCGCTTAAGTAATAGTAGCCATTATAACTTCCTCCCCAGCCCCAATTGAAATGGAAGTGATCGCTACCCTGATAGCCGTCAAGGTTGAAAGCATGTCCACCGTTTGGGTCAAAACCATGGTAGTATAAGGGAATAGCACTATCAATGCTTGCGATTATCATTGTTACCCATTGGCTGTAAGTATAATCATCTTTGTTAAGAAGACTTACTGAACTTTGATATTTAAAATAGTTTACCAATGCTGATGCAGCCGTGCCTGACCATGCTCCGGATCCTGATGCGCTATAGTTCATATTTACCGATACTCCTAATTGATAGAGTAATTGGGCTATTTCATGGTTCCCGTCATTGCCTATGCTGTTGGTCATAGCATTCCAATCATAAGTAGTACTACCAAAGTTAGCGCTTAATGTGCCATATACATTATGTGTGTATGAATGGCTGCCACTGCCTTGTTTAGGATAGCGATAGTAGTCCATAATTTGAGCCATGGCAACAGCAACACAACCTGCATATACTCTGCCCCCGGGTCCGGTAGCATCTTCGGGGCACATCCGATTGTAGGGTGCCCCTTGATTCCAATTGCATAGCAGCAAAGGTTCTACCGATTTTCCTCCTTTGTTTGTGGACTCATTATTAATGAGTTGATTCCACAAGAGGGAAATTTTTGTACTAGCATTAAGATGATGAATTTGAATGTATTCAAGCTGCTTTTTATACATCTCTTGCCACGATTCGTAATTGGCAGCCGTTCCTTCTTTGAGAATATTAGTATGATAATCATAGGCCAAAATAGGGTAAGAGGCATCATCTGCTGCAACTTCTACAAAACCATTGTCCTTGAAATTGATGATATAATAAACAATATGTTGGTGATACTTAACAGATAATACAGTGCTAATTTCTAAGTCTTTTACTGCCTTGCCCTTATAGGTGATATATTGGTGTGTATAAAAGTTGTAGGCTACTTTTTTTGCCATAGTAAGGTTGACGAAATGGGCAAAAGAGTTGAGGCTTATCAGGCTAACAAATAATATACTTAGAAGGATTTGTTTCATTGTCAAGTTAATTTTGTCTAATTGGAGAATAAGTTTTTGATGGAAAAATCAAATATTGTTATCTTCGTTTCTGAATTATTTTGCTGTGGCAAATATACAATTTTTAGCAGTTCAACAGCGTTGATGTTTTGGTTATACTATTTCTTTTGGAACTTAATCTTGGGATTAAGGTGCTATTGTCTTTCATGGGATTCTAATTTAATTGTTATTGATTTTAAGAACTTATTATAGAGGTAAATAATAGTTTAGATAAAGGTAAGATAGAAAGGTTTTAGTAATGAATAGTTCTTAATAGGGAAGTGTTGAAAAGTTTGTTTTATTGTGAATTATTATTCTGGCTTTGTTTATAATTTTAAGGTGTAAAATAATGCATATAGATATGAGAATTAAGAATTTTAAAATACTGGTAATTAGTGTGTTTGTGTTGGTTGTAGGCTTTAGGAGTCAAGCTCAGCAAACCGCGGTTTATAGTCAGCCCGATGCTTATTATCAAAGCGCATTGGCCCTATTCAATAAACAGCAATATGGTCCTTCGCAAAAATTGTTTCAAAATACCATTAATTTAATAAAAGACCCATACTCTATTATGCGGATTAAT
Source organism: Bacteroidales bacterium (assembly GCA_015493685.1). Classification (GTDB taxonomy): domain Bacteria; phylum Bacteroidota; class Bacteroidia; order Bacteroidales; family UBA1556; genus UBA6267. Next base: position 5,775 of record WGCS01000272.1, on the reverse strand, counting down.
GCTGAATATTATAAAGCCTTGTGTTCAGTAGAATTGTTTAATGACGATGCGGAACTGCTCTTGTTGAAATTTATTAAGGATCACCCTGAGAGTATGTATATTAAGCATATCTACTATCAACTTGGAATATTCCAATACAGGAAGAAAGGCTATAGTAGAGCGTTGAAATCTTTTGCCAAGGTTGATGTTTTTGATTTGACGAAGGAAGAGCAAATCGAATATTATTTTAAACGTGCTTATGCTTATTTTAAAAGGGATAGCATTAAATTAGCAAAAAAATATTTCTTTGAGATTATCAATAAAGAAAGTAAATATAAGGCTCCTGCCGTTTATTATTATTCCCATATTGCTTATACTGAAGGGAATTATGAAACTGCTTTGAAAGGCTTTTTGTCTTTAAAGAATAATGAAACCTTTAAGGCCGTCGTGCCTTATTATGTAACGCATATTTACTATATGCAAAAGAATTATAAGGAGCTGTTAAAGATTGCTCCCAACTTATTGAAGAATTCGACTCCAAAACGTCAGCCCGAAATAGCCCGACTTATTGGAGAAGCCTATTATCGTACCGGAAAATACAAAGAAGCAATACCTTATTTGGAAAGATATTATCAGTCGCGGCCCAATTCAATTAGCAATACAAATAAGTATCAAATGGCTTATGCTTATTATAAAATGGGCAGGTATGAGCAGGCTATTCCTTATTTTCAGTCCATTGCCAACAAAAAAAATAAGATGGGGCAATATGCCAGTTATCATTTGGCTATTTGTTATGTTAAAATGGGAAAGAAAAGTTATGCCTTGAATGCTTTTAAGCAAGCTTATGATAATAAGCACGATCCCTCCATTACTTCTGATGCACTGTATAATTTTGCAAAACTTAGTTATGAATTAGATTACAATCCGTATAATCAGGCAGTAAAGGCGTTTCGAGATTATGTAAATAAATACCCCAATTCAGAACATCGAGAAGAAGCGATGACTTATCTTACCAAGATGTATCTCTCCACAAATAATTATGAACAAGCCCTGAAGAGTATTGAGAAAATACAAGATAAATCGCCTGAGTTAGAATTAGCCTATCAGCGCATATTGTATTCTATTGGGGTACAGAAATATACAGAAGGTGATTATCAAAAGGCAATTGCTTTCTTTGATCGGGCAATACAAATTAATAAGAACCAAAACTATACTGCCAAGGCACGCTATTGGAAAGCGGAAGCATATTATCAACTAAAAAACTTTAAGGCTTCTATTGATGCGTATAAAAAATTCCTAATCTCGCAAGGTTCTTTTGTCCTGCCTATGTACAATTTGGCACATTATAATTTGGGTTATGCTTATTTTAAGCTTAAAAATTATAAAGAGTCCAATAAGGAATTTAGATTGTTTATTTTAAATACTAAGAAGCCAAATTCAGTCATTGCCGATGATGCTTATAATCGTATTGGTGATAGTTATTTTATTCAAAGTGAATTTCCTGAAGCCATAAATAATTATGATAAGGCCATAGCCATTGGTAAACGCGATGTAGATTATTCACTCTATAAAAAGGCCGAAGCTTTTGGGCCATTAAAAAAGTATCAACAAAAGGTGGCCGCTTTTTCCAAATTGGTGGATAGCTATCCCAATTCCACCTATGCCGGAAATGCTGAATATGCATTGGCACAAACCTATTATAAGGTACTAAACGATAATGCTAAGGCGATAATGCATTACGAGCATATTATCAGTAAATATCCTGCCAAGTCTAATTTCGTTAAAAGCGCTAAATTAGATTTGAGTTATCTCTACAATAATAGTAACAAAACTCCTGAGGCCATTGCTTTATTGAAATCGGTTTATAAAGATTATAAAGGTTCCAGAGAATCAAAGGAAGCCTTGTCAGCATTACAGGGTATCTATTTGGAGCAGGGGAATGTCGATGATTTCTTTGCTTGGGTAAAAAGTCAAGGTATTAGTGTCTCAATTAGCGTGCAGGATTCAGCCAATTATTATGTGGCCGAAAATGCCTATATGGATAATGATTGTAATGCCGCAATAAAGGCTTTTGAACATTATATTCAGCGTTTTCCTACGGGGTCGTTTGTTAATAATGCCCACTTCTATAAAGCTAATTGTGAATTTAAACTCAAGAATTATGTAATGGCACTAAATGATTACCAGTATATTGTGGATCATTCGGTAATGCTGTATATGGAAAAAGCATTGAAGAAAATGGCTTATATTAATTATGACCTTTTTAAAGATTATCCTGCAGCTCGTATAGTTTTTGTGGATATGCGTAAGTATGCCGAGTCTAAAGAGAATTATCGTAAAGCTACCATTGGTATTATGCGTTGTGATTGGTTTACTGAAAATTATGATAGTGTGCTTGTTTCTGTACAACAGGTGCTTAATCTTGAGAATTTAAACCCGTCCATTATTAAAGAGGCGAAAACCTATGAGGCTAGGGTGTATATAAAACGGAAAGACTGGGATAAGTCGATACCAATTTTGCAGAGCCTTAAAAAATATTCTTCGTCTCAGGAATCGGCTGAGGCTCAATATGATTTAGCTTATATCGCTTATCAAAAACAAGAGTATGATTCAGCTGAGGCATTAGCTTATCATGTAATTCAGCAAGAGCCTTCCTATGAATATTGGGTGGTGAAAGCTTTCGTTCTTTCGGCCGATATATTTATTAAAACAAAAAATCTAAATCAGGCCAAAGCTACTCTTACCAGTATCGTAGAGAACTATAGCGGTGATGATAAATTGCTGCAGGAAGCTAAAGATAAGTTAAAAGAGGTAAATGCCATGCTTAATCAAAAAAAGGAAACGAAGAAAGATGATGAGATGATTATTGATCTTGGAAACGATAATGGTTTGTTTATCGATACTAATGGAGAAAAAGATCTTCAATTTGAAGAAGATTTTGAAGAAGATAATGATAGCCTATAAAATGTTGATAATTATGCGTAATATGACACTATACAAATTAATATTAGTGCTGGCCTTAAGTCTGTCGATAAGAGGAATAATGGCACAACCTGGAAATAATAAGGTGATAATTCAAGGTAAATTTACCCCTTCAATTAATGATGCTACTAAAATAAATACCACGCCTTCATTGCGTGATACAGTATATAAAACGCCTAAGTTTACATACAAAATTGAAGAACGTAAGTTGGAGACTCCTTTTAGAGTTGCCCCAATTAGACCCGCTCGCCTGCTGGGTGAACCGCTAAATAAATTATATGCCAATTATGTTGCTTTGGGTATGGGAAACTATTTGACGCCTTTTTTTGAGTTTTATCACAGTAAATTGCGTTCTCGCTCAACTAAATATGGTGTACATATTAAACATATGTCCTCTGCTGGTTCAATTAAAGATTATGCCTTCCCTGCCTGGAGCCACAATCTTGTTGAGTTTTATGGAAGTAAATTTTGGAGGAAGTCAGTATTCGATATGAATATAAGTTACCAACGGAAGGTGAGCCATTTCTATGGGTTTAAACCGCATAATTATCCGGATTCGCTTCTCCCTAAAGATGTAGATATTGCTCAACGTTATAATTTGGCGCAAGCTGATTTCCATTGGTATAGATATCGCTTACGCAGAAGTGAAATGAACTATGACATGAAGTTGAAATACTATTTTACCAACGATTTTTATAGGAATAAAGAACATGGCGTAATGCTGAATTCTTTTTATGATTGGAATAGCCATTTTGTAAAGAAATTTAAAAATGAACGTATTGGCTTTGAATTAAAAAATCATTTTTATGATGATATATGGGATACCTTAAATGGTCAGATTAGCAATATTATTGATCTTATGCCTTACTATAAATTTAATTTTGGACCATTGTCAGTGAAGGCCGGAATTGATATGCAGGTTGTTACCGATTCAATGAGCAATGCTTATTTTTTCCCCAATATAAGTATGAATCTGGCAGCAATTCCCGATGTGCTATATTTTAATTTTAATCTTACCGGTGGATATTATCGCAATTCATTAAAAAGTTTTAGCGAAGAGAACCCTTTTATAAGAAGTCATATTCCCGTTGGATTTACCAACCGTAAATTTCAAACTAATTTTGGATTGGGAAGCTCCATTAGTAAAGCTGTTAATTTCGATATCCAGTTGTATTACGATAAATTTGAACATGCACCTCTTTTTGTTACTGATACTAATTCATTGTATGATAATAAGTTTACAGTGGTTTATGATGACTATGACAGACTTAAATTGCAGATGGGTATGACCTACCGCTTACATCAAAAGGTTCAACTTCTTTTGCGAGGAAATTATTATGTGTACAATATGACCAATGAATTATTTCCTTGGCATAAACCGGCTTATGATGTTAGTTTGACCGCTAATTATAATATACAGGATAAGATTCTTCTTAAGGCTGCCTTTATTACCTATGGTTCATCCCATGTTCCGGTTTGGGAAAATGGATTGTTGAAAGCCCAAACGCTTAAAGCTTGGGTTGATATAAACTTTGGAGTTGAGTACCGCTATCGTAAAAAAATGGGTGTTTTTATTAACTTCAATAATATTTCTTCCTCACGATATTATCGTTGGTATAACTATCCTAGTTATCGCTTTAATATTCTTGGTGGATTTAGCTATATTTTTTAGGCCATAATGATGGAATAGTTTACTATTATTTTATTATTGGGATATTGAGCTACTTCATATAGAATTAACTTATTGCGCTATTTCTTGCTGATAAGGATTATATTTTTTTGCTATTGGGTTAGTTTTGTTTTACATTTGCAGTCGGTAAATATGATTAAATAGTATAGCTTGTATCTTTAATTCTCTGCTTTTAGTAGAATATAGAAAGTGTAAGTTTACGATTAAGTACTTATAAAACAATGATATATTAATTATCCTAAAACTAAGAATATGAAAAAAGTTGTAATTTTATTTATGGGTCTTTTTATCTTAAGTATTCCGATACTTAAAGCTCAGGACTATATTTATAAGAAGAATAGAGAAGTTATCATTTGTAAAATAAGTCAGGTCGGAGTTAAAACCATTAAGTATACACAGCCTAAATATAATTCGGGTATCGAATTTACAATAAGTAAAAGATTAGTCCAAAGAATTGTGTTTGCCTCCGGTGATACTATTGATTTAATCAAAGATTATCTTAGTCCTGAGGATTATAGTAGTCAACGAAAAGATATTATTAAATTTGAGTTTTTTTCTCCTTTGTCCGGAAATTTAACACTTGGTTATGAACATAGTTTGGGGTTACAACGCAGTATTGAAACAAGTATTGGAATGATAGGTTTAGGATCTAATATTTATTATTCTAATGCTAGAGGCGTATTTTTTAGATTGGGCTATAAGTTTATTCGTAGTCCTGAAGTTTACTATAATGCAAAACATTATTCACATATTTTAAAAGGTTTCTTTGTACGCCCTGACATAATGTTCTCCTACTTTTCATACGATGGATCAAGAAATGGTTTGGGTGGGGATTTTAATAATCATATCCGTAATGATAATTTTTCTTTGGGTCTTCTTATTAATGTTGGAAAACAATGGGTTTTAAATGATCAGTTCTCTGTTTCATGGAATTTTGGATTAGGCTATGCTTTCTCCACTGAAGCAGGGTATTATTATAGCCATATTGCCCCTTTTGGTAATGTTTTTCCCATCGCATTTTCGGCAGGATTGTCTGTGGGAATATTACCTTAGCAAGATAAAAATAGATTAAAAAAAAAGACAAGCTTATTGGGCTTGTTTTTTTTTTTTTTTTTTTTTTTTTT
>WGCS01000271.1 GCA_015493685.1 Bacteroidales bacterium | reverse complement strand
TGCTAAAGCTGAAGCTTTAAATCAAAATCTTCAACGTTTTATTATTACTAATTACGGTGCTAGAAATATCAAATTCTTTTTGTTCAGAATTAAAATCTATTTTTCATAGCACATCAATTTAGGAATTAGCCCAAATAGACCTTTATTTCTTTTGTGAACTCCCTTCTCCCTCCACCTCCTGAATGAAATATTATACTACACTAGGGTGTTTTTTCTTTTGGCTCAACTTGCATAAAATCTTTATTATCTCTAGGAGACTTATTGAGTTCTTAGGATAGTCTAAACGTCATTTTCTTTAATAAAAGTCTTACCTTAATTTATTTTTATATCTTTGGCTTTTAATAAATAGTTTATGGAGAATAAAAAGAAGTACTCATGGTGGCCATTATTTTTTACTAATTTTTTTAGTACATTCAATGACAACCTTATTAAGTGGCTTGTTGTTTTTGTTGGGGCTCATTGGGTGGCCCAAAAAGATGAAAGCACAGTGATGACAGTCGCTGGAGCAATGTTAGTAATCCCTTTTATTTTCTTTTCTCCCTTTGCCGGTAAATTGGCAAAGATGTATGAGAAAAAGAGTATTATGATTTGGGGTAAAGCTGCCGAAATACCCATTATGTTCGTCGCTATTGCCGGATTTTATTTTGATAACTTATACCTTGTTATGACGGCAGTATTGCTGATGGGAACGCAAAGCGCATTATTCTCGCCGGCAAAATATGGCCTTATTAGAGATATTAAAGGTGTTGAAGGAATTCCTTTTGGTACCGGTGCCATGGAAATGCTTACTTTTGTTGGTGTGCTATTGGGTACAGTGGCAGCAGGTATAATGGCCGATAATTATGACTTTAAAATTCTGAGTGCGATATTGTTAGGTGTAGCTACCTTTGGATGGATAGTCTCTAAACTTATCAAAGCTGACGAATCCATTCCCATGGAGCACCCAAAAGGAACCATGTTTTTCTGGCGATTTATTTACAAACAATACAAATTGTCAAAGAATTTCCCCGGGATTAATTATGCCGTTTTTGGCCTTTCCATGTTTTGGCTTATCGGCGCAATGGTGCAATTTGTTATCAAAACCCATGGCGAAGAGGTACTCCATATCAGTTCTACCGTTATTGGTTATACCATGGCTGTTGCTGCGGTAGGAATAGCTGCCGGCGCTATCTTTACAGGTTGGCTTTCAGGCAAGATTGTTCATACCGGCTACGTCTTCTTTGGTAGTATTGGCTTGGGAATAAGCTCCTTACTTATTATCTTTCTTAATCCGTCACTGTATGTTTTTCAGTTGCTTATTTTCTTCGTCGCTTTCTTTGCCGGCTTCTACAAAGTACCCCTCAATGCCTATATTCAAGATAATGTTAAAGGTAGATTGCTGGGCGATACCTTGGGCTATTTAAATATTATGGTATTTATCTTTATCCTTTTGGCATCGGTGATTTACGAACTTATTATGCGCCTTACAGAGCGTAATACGGATGTGGTTTTCGCTTTTATCGCCGCTTGTTCCCTTTTTATTGGCGTTTACTTTTTCTTCCGTGTTCCCGATGTAAAAGAAGACTTTAAACAAATTATTAAGGGGAATCTAGGGCGTAAGTAGTTAAAAAATTTTTTGGGCGGCCGGGCGCGCTATCCGCTATATCTGACAATACTAAAAGGCTGATTCTAAAATCAGCCTTTTAGTATTGTCAGGATGCCGCTTCTATCGCTGCCGCATGCTTGCCTCCGACTAGGGCTCTTCGATTATTTTAGGTTTTGCACTATTTATTGAAGTATAAGCTTATATGAGAATTAGCTTATTATGTTGAAGTGCTGTGCAGGCGAAATGAAATCAGTAATAACAGCTCTATGAATTAGTGTAAAATGCATAATTTTAGTCGTTGATATCATCAGCGGAGAAAACTCCACTAATAGGATAATGGTCGCTAAATTTAATATGCCCTGTCTTGTATTCATAGTTTCTGAGGGTAGCATTATGCAATATATAGTCTATTCTAAAAGAGGGGTAAGGCCCTATATAGGTTTGCCCAAAACCACTTCCATTCTCCATAAATGAATCTTCAAGTTGTGTCCGTAGCTGTCCGTATGCATAAGAACTTGGCGTGTCGTTAAAATCTCCTATTACCATTACTGGTATTGTCGCACTGGCAATATGTTCTTTTAAACTGTTGATTTGTATTGAACGGGCAGCAAAAGCTCGCCTGAACTTTTGCGCCATTCGTATGGAACTCTTCTTTATCTTTTCTTGTCCCTCTCTGCTGTTAAGATCAAAATCCATAGCTATGATATCTTTCTCACTCGAAATTTGAAACGACTGTAAATGAACGGAATAAATACGAATAGTGCTTCCGTTGATATTTATGTCACTATATATACCACTTATTGTTCCTTTGTTTGTAGTGCCAATTATTCCTTTGCCTTCAATGGGGTATTTACTTAAAATTACATTATATAGATATTTCGACTTGGGTGAGTAATTGGCAGAATAGCTATAGGGGGTGTTTAATGTCTTTTTGAAAAGGGCAATATTATCCATGTCAGTATTGCCAACGCGTTGATAAAATTCCTGAAAACAATAAATATCGGCATCTTGCTGTTTTAGGAAATTTAAGATGCCATCTCTAGCATAGCTTTTGTCTCCGTATTTACTGTGGTATTGATCAAAGACATGCACATTATAAGTGAGTATTTTAAAAGGTGAACTGATATCAACAACTTCCTTATTGTTGCCAAACTGTATAAAACGACTTATCATGGGTATCCCAATAAGTAGAGCTAGCAGTGGATAAATAAAAAATTTACGCCTCCGAAAAAGCCAGTAAACAGTGAAGAGTAGATTTATTATTGCCAGTGGAGGAAAGGCCAAGCCGAAGAAAGCGATGGGCCAAAATAAACTTGGACTAATCCATTGGGCAAGATAGGATATCAATAACGATATGATAAATAGCCAATTAATAAGACGAAATAGTACGCCCCAGAAACCTATGGATTGTTTATCTTGATTAGCCACGATTACTTTTTTCAAATAACTTTTGTTTTTCTTCTTTGCTTAAACTGCTATATCCTTTATTTTTTACTTTGTCAAGAATGGCATCAATCTCAGCTTGTTCATTATTTTTGCGTTGGTGGTAGGCTTCATCTGATTCCGTTCGTGTCTTCTGTTGTTTCTTTTTGGAAGTCTTTGTCTTCTTATAGTAGGGCCCTCTTTTTTTAAAAGTTCCTTTCAATGGATTGTCGAAATGGAAGTTCCCTCTTCTAAGAAGATACATACTTGCTGCGCCATAGGCAATGCCTCCCAGGTGGGCTACTTCAATGGTGAGCCCGTGGAGCAGATGGAGTAAGTCGATGCCTATTAGTGCTATGGCAATCCATTTAATTTTTACCTTACCTACCAATACTAATATTACTTCCATATTAGGAACGTAGGTGGCAGCGGCGGCAAGAAGTCCCAAAGCAGCTGAAGCTGCAAATATTTCAACACCTACAACGCTTATTGCCAGCTGGGGAAATAGAATAGCCAACAACGCAAATCCTGAAAATCCGGATACCAAAAATAGACTTATTACTTTCTGGTTGCCAAGGTATTGCTTGATAATATAGCCTCCAAAATAGACTAGATATACATAAAAAAGAATATCTAGAAAATTAGCTTTGCCTATTATTAGCATTGCCAGGCTAGCTGCCATTAGATATACCAAGGGCTTATTCTGTTGGTAGAAATTGCGGTAATACGCTTTTATATCACTTCCTCTATACTGATTATTAAAAGGATTCATAGTTCTTGGAGTTCAATAGTTATACTAATTTTTGTTTTTGCCATATCTTTATTAATATAAAACCAAAAAGCATTCCTCCCAAGTGGGCAAAATGGGCTACATTATCGGTGGCACTATTTCTTATGCCTGAAAACAACTCAATGGCACCAAAGATGGCCACAAACCATTTTGCCTTGATGGGAAATAAAAAGTAAACATAGATTAATGAATTGGGAAACATCATCCCGAAGGCTAACAGTAAACCGTAAACAGCACCCGATGCTCCTATAACAGTCGTATTTAATACGGCATTTAAATGTCCCATGGCTCCATTGATATAGTTTTTGCCTTGGGCAAAAATAACCGGACCCTCTTTGATTATTTCATCTACAATATTTTGTGGTAAGGCGGAGGCATAATGGGTGAAACTGATATACATGGTAAGCCATTGGATAAGTCCGGCTCCTATTCCTGCTACCATATAATAGATTAAAAATTTCTTTGGCCCCCAAAAGTTTTCCAGGGTGGTGCCAAACATCCATAATCCAAACATATTGAATAAGATATGGGTGAAATCTCTGCTGCTATGCATAAATAGATAGGTGATTATCTGGTAGGGCTGAAAATCAGGAGATAGGAAGTAGTGTAAGCCTAAATATTTATCCAAATCAATGTGGAAAGCACTGCCCATACCTATGGTGCCTAAGTAAAAAAGTACGTTAATAATAATAAGATTCTTTACTACCGGCGGAAGCATATTGTAGCTTCCAAATCGTATGTCTTGCATAAGTGTATAGGGTTAAATAAATTTTTGTTCTAATTCTTCTCTTGATAAATAACTCATAATGCGTTTTCCCGAAGGGGAAATATCCTTTTGGCTGCTTTCCATAAAAGCTTCCATTAGGGCATCAATTTCTTCTTGGTTTAATTTTCTTCCCTTTCGCACAGACAAATTCTTTGCCATAGAGAGTAAAATATTCTGCCGTTTATCAATTTTAAGATTCATTTGGTTGCTTTTGTAATGCTCAAGCATTCCTTCAATAATATTTTGTATGGACTCATCATTAAGCTCTGGAGGGGCTCCTGTAACCTGTATCTCAGTGCCGTTTAGCTTTTTTAGCTGGAATCCTAACTGATGTATTTCATCCCATAACTCATTGATAAGGTCCATATCTTGTGCCGAAAAAATAATGGTCTCAGGAAATAACTTTCTTTGACTGACAGGATTAGAATTTTTCATGATTTCGGAAAATCTGTCATACAATACGCGCTCATGGGCGGCTTGCTGCTGAATAAGCCATAGTCCATTTTCGTCGTTGAAAGCAATAAACTCATTGGCTAGCTGAAAAAATGAATACTGATGGCGGTTGGTTGTATTATTGGTATTGGCTTCTATTGGGAGCTCTTCTTGTTGATTGATGGATGAAGGCATCCGCACTTCTTCATACATCTTTTGCCAATTATCGTCATTACTTCTTTCCCTTTCGCTTTGTCTTGGTGGCTGCCAGTTTGAGGAGGTGTTATTGCCGGGTTTTGGATTGTCAAAAGGATTGTAATCGGGGTTTACGCTTATTTCAGGTTGCTTAATAACACTTCCCGGTGGTAGAGGCGTAGGATTAAAACTCATTTCGGCTTCAAAATCTAATATGGGGGTGAAAGCAAATTTCCCCAGTGTCATTTTTACCGCTGCCCGTAATAGACCATAAATGGCTTTCTCATCTTGAAAATTTACTTCGGTCTTTGTTGGATGTATATTTACATCAATACGTTCCGGATCAATATCAAAATTAATGAAATAGGAGGGGAAGGCTCCCGATGGTATCAGCTCTTCATAAGCATTTTGTACCGCGTGATTGAGGTAGGGATGTTTAATAAATCGTTTGTTAACAAAGAAATATTGTTCGCCTCTGGTTTTACGTGCAGTTTCGGGTTTGCCAATAAAACCGCTGATATTTACAAGGTCGGTGGGCTCGTTAATATTAAGAACCTTGTGGTTTAGCCCCTTGCCGAAGATGTCAATGATGCGCTGCTTCCAGCTGCCCTTTGGTAGATTGTATTTTTGCCGGTTGTCGTCAAAAAAACTAAAAGCTATCTCTGGATTAATAATGGCAATACGCGTAAATACTTCTTGGATGTGTCTGAATTCTACATTGTTGGATTTTAGAAAATTACGTCGCGCCGGTGTATTGAAGAATAAATTCTTAATGTTAAAGACAGAGCCGTTATTGCATACTATTTCCTCTTGGCTCTTTAAATGCGTTCCTTCGATAATGATTTGTGTTCCTAAATGGTCTTCTTTTCTCTTGGTTTTAACCTCAACATGGGCAATAGCGGCTATTGATGCTAATGCCTCTCCTCTAAACCCCATTGTGTTAATGTCAAAAAGATCCTTGGCTTCTTTTATCTTGGAGGTGGCATGACGCTCAAAACTCATCCGTGCATCAGTTGGCGACATGCCTTTGCCATTATCAATAACCTGAATTAATGTTTTGCCTGCATCTTTTATAATAACCTTTACCTCCGTCGCTTCAGCATCTAAAGCGTTTTCCATTAGCTCCTTTACTGCAGAGGCAGGCCGTTGTATTACTTCTCCTGCCGCAATCTGATTTGCAACGGAGTCTGGTAGTAAATTAATTATATCACTCATTGATTCTGTCCTATTCTCTTTATTTGTCGTTTTCGCTTATGGGCTTATTATTACCCCTGAGATTTTTATTTAATAATTTACTATTCTTTGAATTAATAAAATTGCATATAGAGTAAAATGGCAATAATCACTCCTGCTGCAAGGGAAAAAAGAAGTAGTCTGCTAATCGATGTTTGACTTTTTATATGCTTTGATTTTGAAACGCGATTCATGCTCCAGCGGTAAGCGAGTTCCTTCTTGAATTCTTCTGCGTCGAAATCATAATCTTCCTTTTGCCGCTGCATACGTTCGTTTCTCCTCTTGCGCTCTTCCTGCTCCGGACTCCAATAGCGTGTTTTTAGATTAAATTGCCTTGGCCGCTTTGTTTTAAACATTGTTCCCATAATAGTAATAATTGATGCGACAAAAATACCCAAAATTATCACTGTTTTTTTAATTTTATTAGGGGCGTCTTGCGATATCTTTCTCTTGGTGGGATGTGATTGGCAGTATAAACTTATATCCCATCTGTTTTTAATTTGAATAGTTAAAATTAGTGGTGTAAATCAATGATGTATATATTCTTAAGTGTAGGGAAAAGATAAACTGGTAAATGGAAAATAGAGAGAAGTGATGTGGGTGATATGGGTAATAATTCTTCCTGTTGTTTAACGTATTTTATGCCTACTTTTGCAGTCTATATTTTGTATGTTTTTTATCTTAAATAGATTTATTACCATCGTATTTATTATAAGGAGTGGCATTATATGCTTGATATATATGTTGTTATGGTTTTTATTAATTAAAATGATATATGATTAGGATAGGCTTCTGATTTATCAACTTAGAGTTTAATAAATGAATATAATTATTATTAATCATTATGCGGGTTCGCCTAAAATGGGAATGGAATATCGGCCTTATTATATGGCTCGTCAATGGGTTAAGGAAGGCCATGAGGTGAGTATTATTGCTGGCACTGAGAGTCATATTCGTAAGCTAAATCCCACAGTAAAATATGATTTTCAGGAGGAAATGTTGGATGGTGTACGCTATGTATGGATTAAAACACCTAAGTATCAGGCTAATGGGGCTAAGCGGGTTTTTAATATGTTAAGTTTTACGGCTAAGCTTTGGATGAATGCATTACGGCTTTCCAAATTATATCATCCTGACGTGGTCATCGCTTCTAGTACCTACACTATTGATAATTATTCGGCCTTGAAGATAGCGCGTATCTCCAATGCTAAATATTTTTATGAGATTCATGATCTATGGCCTCTTTCGCCCATGGAGTTGGGTGGTATGTCTGCCAAGCATCCATTTATTATATTGATGCAATATGGCGAAAATTATGCTTACCGATGGGCAGATAAAGTTATCTCAATGTTGCCAAATACTCAGGAGCATACCCGTGAACATGGTCTCGATTTAAAGAAGTGGCGTTATATCCCCAATGGTATTTGCCTCGAAGAATGGGAACAATCGTATTTGCCGGATAATGATTTGAAGAAAAAAATAAATGGCTTTAAAGCGAAAGGAAGTAAACTCATCGCTTACACCGGTACTCTTGGCCTTGCCAACGCTTTAAATAATCTTGTGGACGCTGCTGATTTATTAAAAGAGTATAATTATGAATTTCTTATCTTCGGTATTGGACCGGAAGAGGAGAATTTGAAGAATGAAATTACTAAGAGGGAATTGCGAAATATTCACATGATGGGTTCGGTGCCTAAATCGTCTATCCCCGGTTTGTTGGCGTCTATGGACTTGCTATATATTGGCTTGCAACGCCAATCTCTATTCCGATTTGGGATAAGTCCCAATAAGTTAATTGATTATATGATGGCGGCAAAGCCTATTATTCAGGCTATTGATGCAGGTAATGATATGGTTGCAGAGGCTAATTGTGGTCTTAGTGTGGAGCCGGAAAATCCACAAATGCTCGCTAATGCAATCCGTGATTTAATGGGTAGAGAAGTGGAGGATTTATTGGTGCTGGGAAATAATGGAAGAGAGTTTGCTCTTAAAAATCATACTTATAAGGAGCTGGCTCAACAGTTTCTTAAAATAATGGAAGAATAGTTATCGAATCTGAAATTGGACTTCGGTACTTGAATAATTTCCTGATTCATTGGTGGTGAGCTTTATTTTTACAGTATAATGACCTGGTTTTAAGTCGCGGCTACGCAGCAGAAGATAGAGTTTCCCTTTTCGATTGCTCTGAAGAACAGTTTCTTCGAGCTGAATTTGAATACATTTACAACTACTTTGAGCTCCTTTTATCTTAAGTTCAGTAGTGCCAATATTTTGATAGTGAATAATGGTGCTGGCTTTCTTGCCTTTTTTTATTGTTCCTAAATTTATGCTTTTCTGAAGCCACTGTAATTTTGGATATGCTGCTTCTGTCCGGAAGCTGGTATCGTTACTGTATTTTATAATTTGAATCTTTCGTTGTAATGCTGCTTCTGTACTATAAACGGTGTTCCGCTTGTCATTAGGTAATGTACGTTCTCTTTCTGTGAATTGACTGTCACCCAAAGGGTCTTCGTAAATCTTCAAGAGGCCTTTATTCAGATAGGGTATGAAATATCCATTGTTGTAGGTCTTAATATAGTTTATTAAACTGCTTATTCGCCGTTTAGAGAGGGCTAGATTGTAAGTGGCAGTATTTAATGGACTTGCGTATCCTCTGATTTGTATATTAACTTGCTTTCCTGTTTCAAGTTCTTGCCGGAGAAGTGTTGTAAATAATTTTAGATTTGAAAATCCTTGAGCTACTTTTTCAATGAAAAAACTATCTATTGCCGCTTTCGCTTTTTGTGCTTCAATTCCTGATAAGCCTTTGGAATACCCTGCTTTATAGCGTTCTCTGGCTTGGATATATTGTGATAATAGGTCTTTGTAATTGGCGTTGGTAGTGGTTTTTGTAGTTTTAGGATTGGGCATGTCATTTTCAAAATAGAGCGTTAAAGGGAGTAGTTTACGTATCCGTTTGCCAATGCTGTCAGTGGTTTTTATCAGTAGTTTTTGTTTCGTTTTGTTATTCTCATCATCTAAAATTCCAATGTAAATATCTCCACAGCAGTTTTTTATGGAGTTATGATAATAAGAGCCAACTCTGTTGGAACTAAAATAAATTATTTCTCCCTCTTGCACATGACTATAATAAAGATCGTTGGAGGCAGAGTTTATGGGAAGCCCAAGGTTACTTACTTTATTCCATTGGCTTAGATTGCCGGCACTTTTGTAAATGTCATACCCTCCATATCCTTTATGGTGGTCGCTGCTGAAATACAAAAGTCCTTGCTTTGTATCATAAAAGGGACTTACTTCATTGCCTGAAGTATTAATGATGCTTCCTAAATTGCTAACTTGTAGTATTTTGCCATTCTTTATTATGGCGTACCATAAATCCATGCCGCCAAAGCCATTGGGCATATTGGAGCTGAAATATAATATGGAATAGTCTTTGTCTTCCACGAGAAAAGCTTGGGTGGAAGAATAGCCTTCTTTATTGATCGCATCACCTAATTTCTTTATCTTTCTCCATTTTCCATTTTTCCTTTCTGCTCGGTAGATAGCACAATTACCAATGCTGCCTTCGTTGTTTTCGCAACGTGTAAAATAAATTATTCGTTGGTTTTTACTGAAATTAATGTTGGCAGTAAAGAATTTATTGCTGCTTAGTTCCGGGGCGAATAGTGTTGGCTTTTGCCACCCTCTTTGGGTTTGTTTGCTGAGATATAGATCGGAGATATAACTCTTGTTAAAGACGGTTTCTATACTGTCATCAAAGAGGGCTTCGTAACGTGAAAATACTAATTCATTGTTAGAAATGGCCACCGGATTAAATTCAGAATAGGGTGTATTTATTGGGGGAGGAAGATGTTTTATGCTGTATTTTGCACTGTCGTTCTGATGATTTATTATGAATTTACATTCTTTAATGTATTGTTCCGATTGCTTGCGCAAAGCCTCTGATAATCCTATGGATATGTAAATGGTATAATTAGTTATGGCTTCTTGGTAATGGTAGATATTTTGGGCAGATCGGGCTATGTTGAAAAAGGCTATTGGTTTGAGTTTTCCTACTCTTCTTTTAAGAGAGGAATAGGTGGAGAGTGTTTTTTTATAGTTGTGTTGTAACAATAAACTTTGTGCATATTTATACCATAAATCAATATTATTGCTATCTAATTGAACAAGGTGTTTGTAAAGTTGAGAGGCCTTGTGATAGCTTTTATTATAGAGTAGTTGGTCGGCATAGCTTTCCTTTTCCTTGATATTTTGCGCGTACAGCTTATGGTGAGTGCTTATGCCCATACCCCAAAGCATAATTACGATAATCATTATGGCTTTAGCTCTTTTCATACTTAGAATATGGGACAAGGTGTTGGGGTGATTTTTTTTGGACGACTTCCCTTAAAGAGTTGCCATTGTAGGCTTAGTTCCATGCCTCCCATATAGTGACTGGCTACACTTAGCGAGGAGATATTAATGTCGTAGGTGGCTCCGATTTTAATGGTTTTGTAGTCCATGCCTAAAAAAAGTATTAGGGCGTCATTAGACCGTAAATATAGTCCCGTGCTTAACGCAAAATAATGCTTGCGTTGCTGTTGTATTTTATTGTAAAAGCGTATACCGGCTATTATTTCGTAATAAGGGCCTTGTTTGCTGATGAAAATACTGGGGAGGAGGTCGAAAACTTGGGTGGTTTTAATTCTTATATTGCAGTAACTCTGGTATTTAATGTAAAGTAATGCATTTTTGTCTTCCATTAAACTTTGGTTGGGGCGATTTAAATGCCATGCTGAAAATCCGGTATTGAATTTTAACTTATTATTAGGGGCCCAAAACCAATGAATACCCATGGAGACATCAAAGAAGTTAAATTGATTAACTTTGAAATTCTCGCTATTACCATAATTTATGTTGGAGCTGGTTCCATTCCATTGTTCTGGAAAATAGAGCTTTGTATAATCTATTGAACGCTGGTAAAATGCTGCTTGTAGCCCCACAGATAGCAGTGAGCTGTTTTTCCGGTTGAGGGATTTTATCCATGAGGAAGAAATTGCCAGTTGTGTAGTGCCATATTTTGAATCTCCGGCTTCGTCTTTGTTGAAGAGTATGCCAAGGCCAAGGTAGCTTCTGTTATGTTGAAAATGAAAAACTTTTGCTTCCATTGAAGCGGATAAGCTTTTAAAAGGAATACTTACTGATGACCATTGGTTTCTATTATTGAGACTGAATCGGTAACTTGCCTGAGTATAAGCTGTTAGGGCGGGGTTTAAATTGAGATTAGAATTGTAATACTGTGAATAATGAATGTCTTGGGCGTCGAGTTGTAGTGAAATAATTAGTATTAATAAAAAAAGTATGGCCTGCATCTTTGGAGGCTTATACGTAATGTAGTTGTTAATATGTTTTTCTATATCTCTATCCAAAATCTTAACGTATCAAGGTGATATTTCCTTTTTTTAGAAATACTTCGCGGTTAAAGCATTGTAACTTAAGATGATAAATATAAACGCCGGGGGCTAGCTTCTGGCCTCTATAAGTGCCGTCCCAAGCTTTATTGATATCTTTAGTTTCAAAAATTAGTTCTCCCAGACGATCATAAATCATAAAATCTAAATCGTAGCCCACACTGGATTTAACTTTTAATAGATCATTTTTTCCATCACCATTGGGGGTAAATGCATTGGGAACATAGATATAAGGTTCATTACAAATAACATCCGAAACATAAATTGTAATGGTGTCTGACCAATGACATCCGTAGTTATCGGTAGCTTCTACTATATAGGTTGTTGTGCCGGTGAGATTGGTTCTGGGGTTGATACTTGTTGGGTTGCTGACAAGATTGCTGGGAGTCCATAAATAATTATGTCCGCTGCCTAAATTAGTGGAGTGAAGTCTAGTTTGATTGTTTTTGTAGAGGCTGTCTTGATCTGCCCAAACATTAAAGCTTATGTATAAGGAAGAGTCTATAATAACCACTGTATCATTTATTAAGCAATTGTTAGAATCAGTAATTACAGCATGGTAAACACCGGCGCATAGTTGAATTGCAGGATTGGTTTGTTGACTGTTGCCATCATCCCATTGCCAGTGGTAAGGAGGTGTGCCTCCTTGGGGATTAGCGTAGGCTTTGCCAATGCATGCGGAGGCACAAGGTATGCTTTTGGCAATGTGCCGGCTGGTTAAGGGTGGTGGCTCATTGAGGGTGGTGTCATAAGTATTACTGCACCCATCGGCATCAGTAACATTCAAATGATAATTGCCTTGGCCTAAATTACTGATTGTTGCTGTGTTTTGTCCATTGCTCCATGCGTAGTTAATAGGGGTGGCGCCTCCATTTACCTGAATGCTTATGCTTCCATTATAATCCCCGTGACATAAAGGTTCTTTAACATTGCCTACTACAATAGTTATTCTTTTCTCTAAGTATATGCTGTCGTAATCACTACATCCGTTTTTGCTAATTTTGAAATATAAATATTGAGGATTGCTGAAAGTATAGGCCAGCGTGCTGTCGTATGGAAAGTTGTTAAGGGTATCGGAAAAGGAAGAGTTATGGCTCCATTGGTAAAGTAATCCATTTAGGTTTCCGTGCCCGGTCAGATTAATACTATTAAGGCATAGAGTGGTGTCGTTACCGGCATTGGCTTGCAAATGCATCTCTCTGACTAATTGGTGAATCGTGTCGGCGCATAATCCATTGGAAATGATAAGTTTGTAAAGTGTGGAAACACTAGGATTTGCATAGGGATTGCTGATGCTTGAATCGCTTAATGTGGACGATGGTGTCCAGTTGTAGCTAATGTTGGTATCATTAACCGGTAAAATACCAATTTGCATCGGATAGCCGGGACATAAATCGATGGGGCTCAGATCAATACTGCTTCCTGACAGAACGACTACCTGCTTGCTTATGGTGTCGCTAAGGTTGCAGCTTAATGAGTCTGATATGATAAGCTTGACATTAAAAATACCATTATGGTTGTAAACATGTATGGGAGACTTAAGCGTGGAACTTGTGCTGTCTCCAAAATTCCATAAATAATGTGTTTGATTGGGATGTGTTAAAAATGAGGTGTTTGTGAAGATGGAAGTATCCGGAGCGCAGATTACCGGAGGGATGATAAAATCGGCTACAATAGCAGGAATGTTAAAGTCAATTTTAAAAACACCATTATTACAATTATAGCTATTGTTTGTTCTGGAAAAGGCATTTACTGTAGTGGGAAAGTCGCTATGCCCACCACATCCGGCACATACATTTTGATAAATACGTCCTTTATTATCGAAGCGTGAAGTTCCTCCGTCAACATGCTCTGCCGATTGGTTTCCTCCGTAGTAGCTTCCATAGTCAATGGAGGAGGCGTCGTCAGCCATTACCATTAAATAGTAGTCGCTGCCATCGGTTGAGCTCTGTATAGCGTTGGAGGTGAGTGGCAAATTGTTTGTATTGCCTCCTCCAAAATTATGATTTACATTGCCTCCCCATGCCGAGAGGTAGATTCTATTGCATAAGTCAACCATGAATGCTGATGGTACTACATCAATGCCATATTGGCCATTGCCCCAAGTGGTGGACCATATTCTGTTTGTTAGTGTGCTGTTGAATTTACTGATAAATTGCCCGTCATTGGGACTGTTCCATTGTGCGTTAATAATAAAAGCATTGCTGCTGTCTTGTGTCTGTCCGAAGACATATACATTGCTATTTCTGTCTATGTCAATTAAATAGGATTGGTCGTAGTGTGCTGATCCCACATAGGTACATGCTTTAATATTTTTTCCTGTTTGATTTATTTTTGCAATATAACCTGAAGCTATGCCCCCGGGATAAGTCGTTTGGTAGGTGTTGTTAGTGGTGGGTAGATTAGTGGACGAACTTCCTCCTGTGATATAGAGGTCCTGCTGTTTGTTGATTTTAATACCATAAATAGCATCATCGCCATTGCCTCCAAAATAGGAGGCCCAAATTAAAGTGCTTAAGTTATCGTCGAATTTAGCAATAAGGCCATCTTCTGATGCGGATTTTGTGGGCTGAAAAACGCCTGCTGTCGTTGGTAGGTTCGTCGAGGTGGTGGAGGATACAATATAAATATTATCATTGATATCAGTCATGATTTCACCGCGGATATCATCGCCGTAATTAAATACCAGTATGGGAGAAGAGTTGATGCCATCATTGGCATTGCCTCCGAAATAGGTTGAGCCAATAAGCTGAGTGCCGGAACTGTTAAAGTGGGTAACAAATAAATCGCTGCCATTAATAAAATGGATGGAAGAGGAAATGTGGGTATTTGATCCTCCATTATAGCTATTGTCGTAAGCATTTGTTGTAGTAGGGAAGTCCAAGGAGCTGGTGGTTCCCAAAACAAGAAGTTCGTTATTGCTGTTAACAATCATACTGGCAGGTACTTCCCCTTGTGCTCCTCCCAAATAGGTAGAATAAATTAACTGGGTGCCGCTGGTGTCAAATTTGCTAATGCTTACGTCAAAAGTGCCATTGAAGGTGCTATCGTAAAAAGCTCCTGTATTCACGGGATATCCACTTGAGAAAACAATTCCGGCGGCATAAAGGAAGCCTTTGGAATCGTAGGTGGCAGAGAATCCCCAATTATCGGCAGCGGAGCCCGTATAGCTTGCAAAAACTAGTGTAGGGTCTATAATTAAAGGAAGATTACTATTGTAGCCCTTGGGTAGCTTAAAGCTTAATGTGTTGTCCTTTAATTTGTAACGACATTTTATAGAATGTTTTTTACCTCTATTGTCGTACTGATACGCAATTGGTGCCAGTTCAATGATAGTGTTTACTGAAGTGTGTATTATCAGATTTCCCTTTTTTAAATCTAGTTTATTTACTCCTTCATACCGGATTTGTATTTTATTGGCGTTGGCATGGGGCTTTATAATAAAATCCCATTTAATATGTAGGTCCTTTTGGTAGATATGCAAATCAATGCCATCGTATAATGATTTGTATTTTATGGAGGCATATTTATGTACTTTGCTGGCCCAATGAGAATGGTCTTTTCCTATGTAATAATTCTCATAATCAAATAGTTGTCCCATTCCTTGAAGTGACTTTGTGGGATTTGAATTTAGAAAATGGAGTTTGTAATTGTGGCGTTTGATATTTTTAGGAGGAACAAATTTATTGGTTTCCAGACGATGATGGTGTGATATTAATTCGAGCTCTCTACTGTTGTACAAATCAAAATGAAGGCTATTTTTTTCTATCCATAGATTTCCGTTTCCCAAAGGTGCTTTATAGAGCACCTGTTCCGGCCATTGGCCTTTGTTTTCGCTGAAATATAGATTTATAACAGAAATGCTATCCTTTATCGTTGCCTTGAGAAGGAGGGGAATGCTAAGTATAATAA
The DNA here is from genome assembly GCA_015493685.1 of Bacteroidales bacterium. Classification (GTDB taxonomy): domain Bacteria; phylum Bacteroidota; class Bacteroidia; order Bacteroidales; family UBA1556; genus UBA6267. Next base: position 12,662 of record WGCS01000271.1, on the reverse strand, counting down.
CTAAAATAATTTTACGTAGGCTAAGCATGGTTTTTATATTGAATATACAAAAATACAATAAAATGGATTGCTATCCTAATGATATAATTGAAGTAAAAGAAGTTGCTTTAGACTGATGAATGTATGTGTTTTTATTGTTGGTGTTGAAAAAAAAGAGGTATTTTTGTAGGGTATTTAAGCATGACAAAATTGCAGTATAAGATTTTTTAATGTATTCAAATATCTGTAAGCCAGTTTATAATATGATTTATATAAAGTATTAGATTAATATGAGAATTCAATTATATAAGCTTGCTGTTATTTTTATAATTATTATATTAATGCAGGAAAACAGTGTTGGTCAAACGTCACAGTCTTTCTATTCGACAGCTTTAATTGACTTGGTTAGTGGTAAAAATAAAGAGGCTATAGATGGTTTTTCTAAAGCGATAGCATTAGAAGATACTATGCTTGATGCTTATTTCAACAGGGGTATTGCTTACGAAAAAATTGGAGAGTATGATAAAGCAATTCGTGATTACTCTACCGTTATTAATTTTAATCCAAGGATGTACCAAGCCTATAATAATCGTGGACTATTGTACTTCGATATTGAAAAATACAAAAAAGCGATTGATGATTTTAGCCGCAGTATTGCCCTTAAATCAGATTTCCCTTTTTCGTACTTATACCGCTCGAACACTTATCTGGTAATGGGAAATCTTAGCATGGCAAAGGCTGATGCTGAAAGCGTATTGCGTCTATTGCCTAATTATATAAAGGCGCATCAAATTTTAGCTCAGATTGCTTTTGTTCAACGAGATTATAAAATTGCCCTACAACATTATAACTTGCTTTGTAAAGTGCAGAATGAAAATGCGGCTAACTTTGTTGGCAGGGCCCGGGTTTATAAGGCTTTAAACCGTTTTGACTTGGCTTGTAGCGATTTTAAAAAAGCTGCTTCATTGGGTAATGCTGACGCAAAAAATGAATTGAAGAATAATTGTAAGTAATTTCTTGTTATAAAGCACGAAGTCATTGTTTTATATAAATATGGCTTGCTTTTCTTTTATTTCCCGATAGACTGTAAATCCCATTTTCTGGTAAAACCTCATGGCATTAGGGCTATCAAGAGAGCAGGTGTGAAGCATAATACTCTTGATGTTTTTTTGCTGCACTATAGCGAAACACGCCTCCATCATTGCTCTGCCATAGCCTTTACCTTGTGCTTCAGCTAGTAAGCCGAAATATTTTATCTCTACTTCATCTGTTTTAATATGCAATTCGCAGTAGCCTACAATAGTTGTATTTATGTAGGCATAATAAATCTCATTATTGCTTGTATTAAGCGTTTTGTTGAGTTCTTGAGGACTCATAAGAATACGTTCGGTCCAATTCCATTGTTTCCCTATGTCAGAATACAATTTAAGGTATTCTTCAGCCTTTGGTTTTACTTGCCTGATAAGTTGAATGTCAATGGTGTTCTCATTGATGATAGGAGGTGTTTTTGTTCTTAAGAACCATACTGTAACTTCCTGATATTTAATCTTATTATAGATAGCTTCCATTTTTGATGCGATGAATTCCTACTTCATATTCCTTAAAAATTAATGAGCAGATATAGTCGTAATCAGCCTTGTTATTAACAAAATCCAGCTCATTAGTATCAATAATAAGTATTCTCATGTTTTGTTGTTGCTTGATAAAATCAAAATAGGATTCCTGAATTTGCTCTAGATACTGATCTTTAATATCTTGCTCGTAGTTTCGTCCTCGTTTTTTAATATTGGCCTGAAGCCTTTCCACGCTGGCATATAAGTACACTAATAGCTCGGGTTTAGTAAGACTTTGATTTATAATATTAAAAAGACGATGATAAAGTTTAAATTCATCTTGTGATAAAGTCTTACGGGAGAATATTAATGATTTATTGATAAAATAATCGGAAACGGTAAAGCTTTTGAACAGGTCTCTTACCCCAAGTGTATCTTTGAGCTGTTGGTAGCGCTCTGCCAAAAATGAGAGTTCCAAAGGAAAGGCAAAACGGTCGGGATCTTTATAAAATTTAGGAAGAAAGCTATTGTCTTCAAATTGTTCCAGAATTAGTTTTGCATTGAAATCTTCTGCCAATTTCATTGCCAGTGAGGTTTTGCCTGCGCCAATATTTCCTTCAATAGTAATAAAATGATATGGACTACTCAACTTATGCATATTGCCATACTTTAGAATGGTCAGGACAAGCTTCCGAAAGTTCGCTGATAGAAATATTAAACTGTGGATGTTGGAAGTTGGGGATAATATCTAAAAGGCAATCAAGGGTAAATTTTCGCAGATGTAAGCGTGGGTGTGGGATATGTAAATTCTTTTTGTTGATAATATCATCATTAAAAAATAGAATATCGATATCTATTAAACGGGATTCGTATTTTTGATCAGCAGCAGTTTTTTTAGTTCGACCTAGTTTCGATTCTATTGCTTGTAAATTCACCAAGAGCTTAGAGGAATTTAGAGGTGTTTCAATAATAATTGCCTGATTTAAAAACGATTCTTTGGCATCAAAGCCCCATGCTTCACTCTCATAAATACCGGAGCTTTTGGTAATGGAGCCACATTGAGAGGCTATAAGTCTTAATGCTTCAGTGAGAATGGCTTTTCGATTTCCTAAATTTCCACCTAAAAGTATAACTGATTGATTCATTGCGTATTGTTAAAACTAATGCGTTGGTTTACAAAGCAGCAAATTTATAAAATATGCCTTTGCCAGAAAGATAATTGTTTTTTTTTTTTAACATTAGAGTAATTTATTGCATTCCGTAAGAATCGTTGAGCTTATTTTCGAGCTAAATGACTTTGATTGTAACTGACTTACCCACTTAATGCCGACTATGGCGTTGGATAAGAATATTTCGTCAGCATTCAATAAATCTTGTGGGCTTAATGAAATCGCCTTAAATGACAGCCCTAGTCTAGGGGCAATTTTGATGATGTTTTGGCGCATAATTCCATTTAAAGGGCCGTCAGAGAGTGGTGGACTAATTAATTGGTTGTTTTTAATGATAAATAGATTAGCATTGGTAGATTCTACTATATTTCCTTTGCTATTACATATTAAAGCATCATCCCAGCGCTTGTCTTGTGCCTCAAGAGCAGCAATTATCATTTCTTGTTTTGCCGTGGTCTTTAGCTGAGAAAGTGGACTTGCTTCTTTACTTATACTGCGGGCAATGCCAATCTTTAGGCCTGCGGCATTATGCTTGTATTTAACTCTATCTAGAGGAAATACCTCCAGCAAGAATTCGCTTTTATTGGAAGATGGAAGATAAAATCCTTCGGCATTTCGATATACCTGTAATCGTACTCTTGCGGATGAACTAATCTGGTTTTTAGCCATTAACAAACGACAGCCTTCTTCAATTTTTTCAATACAGAGTAAAGGATGAGGCTCGATACGTAGCGTTTCCATCCCGAGATATAGTCGCTGTAGATGGCGTGCTGAAAAAGCAATTTTATTGTTGGTGAAAAACATGCTCTCAAATAGCCCGTCGGCATATCGAAAGCTTCGGTTTGTTATGCTAATGGAGTTGGTGTCGGAGCTTAATTTTCCTGAAATTATATGATAGTTCATGCCTTTGATATTTACTGACAAAAGTAATAAAATGTATTGCCAATGGCAGATATTCTTTCTGGGAGAGTATTTTCTCTCGTTCATTTATATAAATTGCCTGTTCTTAGACCGGTCTCATTGTTAATAAATTGTTTTACTTTAGCAAACCAATAGTTAAAATAATTAGAGCAATGAAAGGGTTAATTAAAAACATTCCGATAAATCCTTGAGCTTTACGATATTATGCTAAAAACCCTTGCGTTTGTGATTTTATAATCATCTATAATTAATTTTATTTCGTTTTTCATCAGACCCTAAATTAATAGGATTTGTCAGGAGGTGTTATTGTTGACGACTGTTAGAATATACAATAGGAATCAACTTATAATTTATCATCTAATGAAACAAAAAAAGATAAGTATTACGACAGCCCTTGATGGTCCTTTGATTATAAAGAATCTTGAATTTATTACTGAAGCAAATGGGAAATTGTTTCCCATAAAGAGAGTTACTGCTATATGTCGATGTGGCGCCTCAGGTGATAAGCCGTTTTGTGATGGAACCCATGGAAAGATAGCGTGGAAAAGCAAGAAATCTCAGGGGCGTCAAAAGCGGCAACTCGATACCTACATTGGTAAACGGATAGAAATTCATGATGATAGAGGAATATGTTCTCATGCCGGCTATTGTACCGATGGCTTGCCGAAGGTGTTTCAAATGGGAGTAGAGCCTTGGATTAATGCTGATGCAGAGAGTGTTGAATCAATTATTGCAACCATAAGGAAGTGCCCATCCGGAGCCTTAAGTTATTCTGTTGATGGCAAACGATACGATTCTTTTCATGATAAGAAAGAAGTTGAAATTATTGCCGATGGTCCTTATTATGTGAAAGGAGGTATTGCTTTAGCGGATGATGATACTCCTGAATCTAAGGAGCATTTTGCGCTTTGCCGCTGTGGTAAATCGAAAAATAAACCATTTTGTGACGGGCAACATTGGTATCATCGGTTTAGGGATAAGGGATCGGCAGAGAATAAGAGCTTTAATGTGGATGAGAAAATTGCTGAAGTTGAGAGGATTAGTAAAACAGGCCAAAGTGAAGACTCTGCGATGAATACTTTACGGAAGTTTCCTGATTTTGATACTTTGGTTTTTAAAGGAGCTCAATTATATAAAATGCCTTTGAATGAAGAGGTAGAAGTAAATACAAAAACAATTCTTGGGGCAACGGCTAAACAACCACTGGAGTTAGCGATGCCCTTTTATGTTTCCCATATGTCATTTGGAGCCTTGTCACGAGAAGCAAAAATAGCTTTGGCAAAAGGGGCAAGTAGTGTTGGAACAGCAATGTGCTCCGGCGAAGGAGGGATGCTCCCCGATGAGCGAAAAGCTTCCACAAAATATATTTATGAACTGGGTACTGCCGCTTTTTCGCATCGCGATAGTGCTATTATTAAGGCTGATGCCGTTGAAATTAAAATAGGGCAGGGAGTGAAGCCGGGTTTGGGAGGGCATCTGCCTGCGGCTAAGGTTACCGCCGAGATTGCTGAAATCCGTGGGCTAAAAGTAGGAGAGGAATCTATCTCTCCGGGAAGGTTTGAGGGAATTAATACGCAAGAAGATTTGATAAATACTGTAAATCACATAAGAAAAATTACCGATGGTAAACCGGTAGGGATAAAATTTGCATCAGGTAATATTGAAGCGGATATTGAATTCGCATTGAAAGCAAAACCCGACTTTATCACCATTGATTGTAGAGGTGGCGCAACAGCATCATCACCGAAATTTTTAAAGGATAATGTGGGTGTACCGCCAATCTTTGTGATTAGAAGAGCAAGAAAGTATTTGGATAAGATAAATAGCAAAGTAACATTGTGTATAACAGGTGGTTTTAAAACCAGCGCTGATATAGCCAAAGCTATTGCCTTGGGCGCTGATGCCATTGCCTTGGCTACGAGTTCTTTGATTGCAATTGGATGTATTCAGGCTAGGGTGTGTAATACGGGTGGTTGCCCCAAAGGTATTGCTACACAAAATAAGGCTTTGAGAGAACTGTTGGACCAAGAAGAAGCAATTAGAGGTTTTGTAAATTATTATCAGGGTACTAATAATGAACTAAAGATTTTTGCGCGAACAAATGGGGTTGATGATATTCATAAGTTATTGCCTACCGATTTGTTGACCGATAATAGTGTCGTTGCAGAATTTACCGATATTGAAGCAGTATAAACTTAAAATAGCGTTGTTAAATGAATAAATATAAAGAAATTACCACAAAAGAATTAGTCGATAAGATTAAGGATGAGTCTGTTACTATTATTGATGTACGATCTTCTGATGCCTATAATGGATGGTGCTTGAGCGGAGAAAAACGTAGCGGACATATCAAGGGAAGTAAGTCCCTGCCTGCCAAGTGGACGAGGTATATGGATTGGATTGAAATTGTACAGAGTAAGAATATTATACCTAGCGATACAATCGTTATTTATGCAAATGAACTTAATGATATAGAGGAGGTGGCTAAAGCATTTTCTCGTGCTGATTATCATAATTTGTTGGTCTATAAGCATTTTATGGATGAGTGGAATGCCGATAATAGCTTTCCACTGGAAATACTGCCAAGGTATAAATACTTGGTGCCGCCACAATGGGTGAGTCAACTTATTAATGGAGAGGATATTGAGAATTATTCTAATGATAATTTTGTGATATGCCATGCTCACTATCGGAATAGAAAAGCCTATTTATCGGGACATATTCCGGGGGCAATAGATATGGATACACTGGCATTAGAGTCGCCGGAGACTTGGAACAGACGGTCCCCGAAAGAATTGAAACAGGCCTTGGAAGCTCATGGCATAACTTCCGATACTACCGTTGTTTTGTATGGTAAGTTTATGCATCCTGATAATGCTGATGATTTTCCCGGTAGTGCTGCCGGCCATATTGGCGCCATTCGTAATGCTATGATAATGATGTATGCAGGAGTGAAGGATGTGCGCATTATTAACGGAGGATATCAGTCATGGATTGACGAAGGCTATCCAATAGAAACCTTGGATATTCCCAAAAAGAAAGTGAAAGATTTTGGTGCTGATATTCCTGCTCTTCCCGAAATTATTGTGGATATAGCTCAGGCAAAAGAAATGATCGCCGTTTCTGATGCCGATTTGGTTTGTGTGCGTAGTTGGCCGGAATACATAGGAAAAGTTAGTGGCTATAATTATATTAAGAAGAAGGGTAGGATACCGGGAGCTATTTTTGGCAATTGTGGAACCGATGCTTATCATATGGAGAATTACAGAAATGTAGATCATACAATTAGAGAGGCTCAAGAGGTGGAGGCGATATGGAAAGCAGCTAATATTGTTCCGGAAAAGCATTTGGCTTTTTATTGTGGTACCGGCTGGCGTGGCAGTGAAGCTTGGTATAATGCTTGGCTGATGAATTGGCCAAGAGTATCGGTATTTGATGGCGGTTGGTTCGAATGGAGTAATGATCCTGAAAATCCATTTGAAACGGGTTTGCCTACCTCAAAGAAATAATACCGGTTTGACAATCGTTTTTTTAAAATTTATAGAAAAAGATAAAAAGAAATACGAGATACTATCGCACTGCTTTGGTATTGTAGTTTGAATCGACGATGAGAGGCTAATACCTACGGTAAACGAAATATATGGTGAAGTTGTTTTGCCTGTTTAATAAAATTAATACTTATGATGAAAGCAGTTTGGAATGGAAAAATTATTGCCGAGAGCAATAAAACGCTTAATGTGGAAAATAATCAATATTTTCCACCGGAGTCAGTGAATAGGGAATTTTTAGTCCCGGTAAATGCACATACGGTATGTCCATGGAAGGGAACGGCTTCTTACTACAATATTGTGGTAGCGGGAGAGACAAATATCGAAGCGGCCTGGTACTATCCTAAACCCAAAGAGATGGCACAAAAAATTAAAGATTATGTTGCTTTTTGGAAAGGGGTACAAATTATTAAAGAATAATACTATGAACTATACTATGAACAAGGAGAATCTTGGAACTAATAAAGTGAGCTGGCTTAATTATTATGATAAAATAGAAGTGCTAAGTGCAGAGGATGAGATTTATGAGGGCTTGAGAGCAGAAAAGAAATTTATTTCGCCAAAATATTTTTATAATGAGCTTGGGTCGGAGCTTTTTGAACAGATTACCCATCTTAAAGAATATTATCCCTCGCGTACCGAAAAGAAATTATTGGCAGAGGTGGCACCTCTTTTATCCATTGATTTTAATGGAATCAATATTATGGAGCTGGGGAGTGGTGATAGTTCGAAAATCACTATTCTGTTGGAGCACCTATCTTCGGAGACACTAGCTTCTATTCATTATTATCCTATGGATATTAGCTTTTCGGCAATTGAGAAAGCGGTTAAACAGATTGAAGCAGACTTTACGTTAAAAGCAATTACAGCTATTGTTGCCGATTTTATTACCCAGCTTAAATTTGTCCCCAAAATAAAAAATCGTTTGTTTTGCTTTTTTGGTAGTACCATCGGTAATCTTAATGTGCAGGAGCGAAATCTATTTTTGCAAGAGTTGGCGTTAATAATGGAGCCGGGTGATTACTTGCTTATTGGTATGGACAATGTTAAAAATAAGTCTGTTCTTGAGGCAGCTTATAATGATAGTATGGGAATTACAGCTGATTTTAACAAAAATATTCTTAGCGTATGTAATAAAATTGTTGGCACACATTTTAATACTGAAGACTTTGATCACTATGCATTTTACAATGAAGATGAAGCTCGTATTGAAATGCATTTAAGAGCAAATAAAGATATTAATACGCATATCAAAGAGAGTGAAGAAACCCTATTTATTAGAAAAGGAAATACCATTCATACCGAAAATTCTCATAAATTTAGTTTAAAGCATATCGAATCTATGGCCTCGACAGCCAATCTACAGATTAAACAAATTTTTCAGGATGAGAAAAAGTGGTTTAGTTTGGTGCTATTTACTAAATAGGGCCTGCCTAAAAATGGTATAATACCTAAAATTCAATAGATTATATTTCTTGTTTAAAGATTTCAGTTAGCCAGTCGGGGCAAGCAATGGGTCTGTTTCTATTCATATCTATAAAAACGAGAGTGGTCTCCCCAATGTTAAGAAGTTCTTTTTTGGCATTGAAGATTTCGTAGAGAAAGTGCATGCGCATTATTGGGAGTTCCCTAATGGTGGTTCTAATGGTTAATAGATCATCGTAACGGGCCGGTTTTTTATACTTTACATTCATGTCTATGACGGGCATCATCACGTTTTTTTTCTCCATTTCGTGATAGCTGGTACCCAATTGTCGCAAGGCTTCGGTACGTCCAACTTCATAATAGGCGGGGTAGTTACCATAATATACAAATCCCATTTGGTCTGTTTCGGCATAACGTACTCTTAGCTGAGTTTCAGAAATATACATATTTATATTATTTTCTTAATTTTCTAATGTTTTTACGGAACAAAAATACTACATTTGCCTAGTCAAATGTAAACTAAAGAAATTATTGTACAAGCTTTGTTGGTAAATGATGGCTTGATGAAATAAAATTGTAGATATGAATATATTAGGAAGCAGATCGGGATTGGCCATACTGTTGATGGCGGCGACCTTACTGTCATGCAAACAACAGCGACAAGCAAAAAAGATTGAGGATATGGCAGGAGAATTTATTCCTGTTGTTACGGATAGTATTCATAAGGGTGATTCGTTGATGAATGCAGAGATTGCTCCTTACCGAAAACAAATGGATATCGCCATGGATAGTATTGTTGTGGTTTCGTCGAGGGAATTTTATCGGGCAAAACCCAATGGAATACTTAATAACTTGGTAGCTGATATGGTGTTGAAAGAAGTAAACGACACTAAAATATATCATGCTGACTTTTGTCTTCTGAATTATGGCGGTCTTAGACGGCCGTTGCCGGCGGGACCTTTAAAAAAGTCTAATATTTTTCAGTTGATGCCCTTTCAGAACGAAGCTGTATTGGTAAAACTGAGACCCCTTGGTATGAAGCATCTGCTAACCTATTTATATAAAACCAATGGGCAGCCGATATCGGGTCTTGAGGTTCATTATAAGGATAGTATCCCAACGCAGGTGTATATTGATAAGCAGGTCTGGGATTCGACAAAGGCGTACTGGGTGGTAACTTCAGATTACACTGCTAATGGGGGTGATAGAATGAATTTTTTTGCCGAGAGAGATAGTATCATCTATTCTGGAGATCTTTTGAGAAATTTAATCTTTGAATATCTCGATAGCTTGCAAAAAAATAATCTAATGCTGGTAGGTGATACTACGCAGCGAATTTTTATTGATAACTCATTGGAGAATAAATAATAGGGAGGAATGTCAAATGGCAAAAGAAATTGATAGAAGAAGTTTTTTAAAAACAGCAGGAGGTATTGCTCTTGGGAGTATGATTTTACCCATGGGTGCTAGTTTATTATCCGCTAAAGCAGGGGATGAGTTTAAGCTTATTATTTTGAGTACAAATGATGTGCATAGTCGAATAGAGCCTTTTCCTGCCAATGATAGAAAGTTTGCCGGGAGAGCTGGTTTTGCCCGCCGAGAGACTCTTATTAAACAAGTGAGAGCGGAGAATGAACATGTATTACTTTTTGATGCCGGTGATATCTTTCAGGGAACACCATACTTTAATATGTTTGGGGGTGAAATAGAATTTAAGCTAATGTCGGATATGAAATATGATGCTGCCACCATGGGTAATCACGATTTTGACAATGGCTTGCAAGGTTTTAAAAAACAACTTCCTCATGCTAAGTTTCCATTTATATGTTCCAATTACGATTTTAGTAATACATTGCTGAAAGGAGAAACATTACCCTATAAGATTTTTGAAGTAGGGCCGATGAAAATAGGGGTTCTGGCAGTAGGGGTGGAACTAAATGGTTTAGTAAGTAAAAAGAATTATCAACAAACTGTTTATATGGATCCCGTTGAGATAGCCAATAAATATGCTAAAATTTTAAAGGATAAGAATTGCGATATGGTGGTGTGCATCTCGCATCTGGGTTTTGACTATAAAACCAATAAGGTGAGTGATAAAATCCTTGCTGCAAAAACACGGAATATTGATTATATTATCGGTGGTCATACCCATACTTTTATGGATGCTCCTTTTGAGGCGAAGAATCTTGACGGTAAAATTGTGCCGATTACACAAACCGGTTGGGCAGGGATAAATTTGGGACAAATGGAAGTTGTATTTACCAATAAATCGACCAATGATATAGCATTCTCCTATACGTCAAAAAAAGTTAAAAGTCAAGGGTAAAAAAAGTTTTTTTCAAACTATTTTACACACATATTTGCTTCAGCAAAGGAGAGCGGATAGCATAAAATATAACACAGTTAATTACAGAGGATTATTCATTATTTAAGACCTCGTAAAACATCAAAGGGAAGTATAGGAATTAATAACATAAGATTTTAGGGAGTATTATGACTAAAGACCACATTACAGTTTGGAATAATTGCTTGCAAGTAATTCGTGACAACATAAGTTTTCAAGCATTTAAAACTTGGTTTGGCCCAATAAAAGCTATTAGGTTGCAAAACAATGTTTTAACCATTCAGGTACCTAGTCAGTTTTTTTATGAGTGGATTGAAGAACATTATATAAATTTGCTTCGGAAGACCATTAAGAAAGAATTGGGCAAAGAGGGTAAATTGGAATACAGCATTATTATGAGCAATAAGGATAAATTTTCGGTAAACTTACCTACCTCAAATAGAAGGGCGACGAAGAATCAGTCGGTGAATATGCCTATGGATCTAAACAAAGAGAAATCAAAAGCCTTTCCTAATCCTTTTATTATTCCCGGCCTTAAGAAAATTAATGTCAACTCCCAGCTTAATGAGAATTATTCCTTTGAGAATTTCGTTGAGGGTGACTGCAATCGCTTGGCGCGTTCTGCAGGCTATGCCGTATCACAAAATCCGGGTAAAACTTCATTCAACCCTCTATTTCTATATAGTAATACCGGTTTAGGGAAAACACATCTCTCTCAAGCCATTGGTTTGGAAGTAAAAAATAATTATCCCGACAAGATAGTGCTCTATGTTAGAGCTGAGCAATTCTTGAATCAGTTTATTGATGCGGTTCGTAATAATAGTTCTAACGATTTTGTGCATTTTTATCAAATGATTGATGTGCTTATCATTGATGACATTCATGTATTTGCCGGAAAAGATAAAACACAAGATATATTCTTTAATATTTTTAACCATCTACACCAAAATGGCAAGCAGTTGGTAATAACCTCTGATAAGCCTCCCGTGGATTTAGCCGGTATCAAGCCGCGTTTACTTTCCCGCTTTAAATGGGGATTGGCTGCTGATTTGCAAACTCCTGATTTAGAAACTCGTATTGCGATTCTTAATCAAAAGTTGTATAAGGATGGATTGGATATGCCGGAGGATGTAATTGAGTATTTGGCCTATAGTATATCTTCGAATGTACGTGAGTTGGAAGGAGCAATGGTCTCTATTTTGGCCCAGTCATCGCTTAACAAAAAGGCGATTACATTGGATTTGGCCCGTAATATGATTGATAAGTTTGTGAAAAATACAACCCGCGAAATTTCAATCGATTATATACAGAAAATTGTGAGCGATTATTTTAATATTCCTGTTGATGTTATTAACTCTAAAACAAGGAAGAGAGAGATAGTTCAGGCACGCCAAATTGCCATGTATTTTTCTAAGAAATATACTAAATCTTCCTTGGCAACCATAGGAATTCATTGTGGTAACAAAGATCATGCAACCGTGCTTCATGCTTGCCGTACAGTGAATAATCTTCTCGATACCGATAAGCAATTTAGATCTTATGTGGGGGAAATAGAAAAGAAAATAAAAATTTAATAATTTTATTGAGTTTCGCTTCCCCAGTGAAATATCCGTTCTGAAAAAGAATGCATTACTGTATTGTTGATAATTCTTAGACATCTACTGCCCCCTAATTATAGGGATTCTAGCTTAAATCAAATATTTTTATAGGATAACGATAATTA
>WGCS01000270.1 GCA_015493685.1 Bacteroidales bacterium | reverse complement strand
TCTGACCATAAATACTGAAGGCAGAATAGAAATTATTGGTATCTATTGCTGTAAACATTGTGTTTTGTGCTTGAATGCTTCCGTAGGAATATATTGATTTCATACTGTCTATTTCAATGCGTGCATTCGAGTAGTATTGTGATAAACTATCCGGCATAAAAACGCTTTCCTTTATTTCTGCTTTCTTTGTGATTGATGTGGGATTGTTTGCCAAAACAAGGCTGCTATTATGCCCAATATCCCAAAAATCATTATAATTTGTATTATCCATTTTAGCAGCAAAACGTATAAATCCACTACCCTGTGGCTCAAGGGTCGAATTATCATCAATTACTATTTTTCCTTTTATTTCAAGCACTGCATTTGGGCCATCAAGCAAAATGTAAGCTCCATTATGGATAACTAATGTTGCTCCTTTTTCTATAATCAAGCGACTGCTGTCTTTTATGATTAGCTGCCCGTTATTGAAGATTTCCAATTGTGAGTTCTTGCAAAAATGTACTTCGCCTTTATTGATAATGCCATTGTTTATATCACCAATAAACTGACCTCCGTTTTTAATTTTCACCACCGTACTATCGCAAGGCTCGCAATTGGTTTTTAGTTTGAATGTGCTGCCTTGGCGTGGTAATAATGTTCCTGTGGACAGGCCAATTACATCTTGTTTATTTACGTAGAGTTTGCCGTTAGCTTCAATATCAAGGCTGTAGAGGATGGTTTGGTAGGGTTTGTTTGCATAAATAATATCACTTATATCTAACCATGGTCTCCCATAGTTATAATAACCCGTCAAAACCCCTTTATACTCACCATTTGCAGCACGAAGTTCCCAATCATTAAGTACTTGTTCTTGTATCCAAGCACGATTATCACTATTAACTTCTACATGCATCATATTATCTTTTGGGCTATTATCATTTCTAAAAGTAGCCCAATACGCATCAAAAGCTGTAATATTTTGATTAGCAAGGTAGTTCTGTCTTATGTTTTGGTATAGGTTTGTGGTTTTTAAGTCCAAAGCACTAACCGATGGAATAAAAGAATGATTGTCTGCATTATTATTATAAACAAAATTCGTGATTAATGCACCTAGTTTATTTTCAAGGTTCTTCTTTATTCCTTTTTGAGTATCACTCAAACCGCCAGGGGCTGTGGTATAAACTAATGGGTAGGGGGTGTTTGTGTAAGAATTAAGCAGCATACTTTTTTGATAAAATGTGTCATATAAATATTCAGCACCAAATTCAGTAGAAACTTTAATAGGTGCCATTATATAAGGATATACTGGCATAAATGCATCTGCGATTGTCAGTATAGTACCCGCAACTCCATAAGTTATATATGAAAATGTTATATTTTTAAGTGTCTCTGATGGAGTATTACCATAATAAATCGTACTTTCTGATTCTGAAAAAGCACGAAAGTTCACTAAATTAGTTACTTTTGGTTTCAATACCCAATTATGAAATGGAGGTGGAATTATACTACTATATTTATAAGGCATAATATACGGAATCTTTAATTCTAACAGCTCATTATTTGAGGAATTAAGATTATAAGCTATTCCTAATTCACTACCATTAATTAATGCAATTCGTCGGCAATTCTTCGGATGTCCCATTGAATCTAATAATGTTTGCCAGTTATTTCTATCTGTTGACGCTGAACTTTCTATATGATAAACTAGCATTTGACGTGCAGCAGGACTATTGATGGCTTCATCATAACTTTTTCTGGCATCCGATGAGAGATATCTCAAATCATGTATAAAGTGTTGTATTCCGGGTGGAATATTTGCTCCTTGGTGTGGTGTATCAAAAGTTGCATATAATCTTGTATTATGACAACAACTATCCAATTCCATTTTACGAAGAGCATAGCGTACTACCAAGCCCCCCATGCTTGCTCCCATTACTACTAATTTTTCATTTGAATTATTTGAATCTAATCTAGTATTAGTATATTGTATTACTTTTATGACAGATAAAGCATTACTTTGAATCCATGTCCTTGGGTCTCTATGGTCAACATATATAATATCATAGTCGTGATTATGTAAACTATCAAATAGGATGTGCATTTGTTTAATCCATTTATAAGATTCATTACCATTTTCATCAAAAATATGACCTGATGCGATTCCTTCATAACTAATTATACCATACGGCTGTAGTGCTGATTCAAAACCTTCAACAACTATAATAGGCTTGGTAATTTTATGAACATTTTTATTTGCGTACCTTATACTTACTTTTCCTTCGGATGCACTGAAATTCGGTTCATGTATAGTACAAGTAAAAGGTAGTGTTGATGTGTATATGGCTGTATCTTCCAAAGCATTCATACCTACAATATTTACATCAAAACTTATTTCCAAATCAATGGGTAATTTTGGATATTTCACTTTAATTGTTTTCTTATAAGCTTTACTAAAGGACAAATTTAAGATTCTGTTATTTGTGTCATTATATAAGGTATCATTATATAAAACTGTTTGACTTGTATTCCATTTTACATTTACAAAACCATTTCCATCGTCAAAATCAATTTGAACAT
Organism: Bacteroidales bacterium; assembly: GCA_015493685.1. Lineage (GTDB taxonomy): Bacteria > Bacteroidota > Bacteroidia > Bacteroidales > UBA1556 > UBA6267. The sequence goes on along the minus strand of WGCS01000270.1, from coordinate 514 downwards.
TGGGGTAAGGTATACCGTTATTATGAATAAATAAACTCTTAGGTAAATTGTAATTGACTTTCAATTGCATGTTATACAAATCAGGTCTTATGTATTGCTTGATGAATTTTTTATAAGCAACATTGCGAGTAGAAATTGCCGCAAATACGGTTTTCTCAAAAAATGCTAAATATGCTAAACTATCAGGATTTTGTATTAAAGTATAGATAGAATCATTTACCCAAAAAGTATCAGGCATTATAGTGTAAACTTTATTAATTGTATCAAATGTAATTAGTTTATTTCTTATCGCATTTAGTCTAAGTGTATGAAATTTTACTTGCATTAAACTAATTGGGAAATCATTTGTTAATTTGGAAACGCTATCATTTTTATCATACAGGTCTTTTTGAATTAGTATAGTATTATTATTAGACGAATAGAGCATGTCTTCATATATTGTATTAAAAACAGATTTATTAAAGTGCCTAAGTTCAATTAGTAAATGCAATTTTTAGAGGATAAATATTAACAG
>WGCS01000269.1 GCA_015493685.1 Bacteroidales bacterium | reverse complement strand
GCCTAATGTTGTTTCCAAAATTAATTCTTTTTGACTTATTACATAGTATTAGCTTGGTAGCTTAAATTAGCAATAGTATATTGTGTTACCATAAGTAAGTCAACTGTAGGTATTAACTTAGTTTACCAATCGAATATCATCTAATTTCAATTTTTTTTAATTGTTATTGTCTTCATATCAATAATAAGTCTTTCTTATATTAAGCTATAAGAATACAATACTATCTTCTAAATAATTAATGTAAATATTTAAATATTAATTGGATAGATATATAATATAAAGAAGAATGTCAGGATATAAATCTTCAAGGACTATTTGTACATATATACATTAAAAATTAATATTATGAAACGAAGACTTACAATTATGACAATGCTGCTTCTGGTTCTTTTTGGACGTGGAGTGGCTCAGATGGTAGTGGAAAATGATTCAATATTTATCACACAAGACCAAATGCTTTTAGCTAATGAACTCTTTGAAAGTGGAGAGCCATTTAGTGAATTTTTAGGCTATAATTTAGATAATTTAGATCCTATGGTTCTCAATATGCCCGATTCAATTTCTTATACAACAGGGATTGAAAATTATGAATACTCACGTTATCTACTTGGAACGGTAATTTCCAGGTCAGGATTAGGTTTGCACATGATGTGGTCGCCTATGGTAAATCGTATGGTAGCAATGGAACCCGCCGCTTTCGATGGAAGTTTTACGGGGGGTGTAGCCAATGGTTTTAAACAAGATGATGAATTAATGAAGATGATTCATCATTTTGGAGTGCTAGCTAAGCAGATGGCCCCTGCTCATCCATTTCCCCAATTTGCAGAATTTGAATCCGGCAATATGTATTTGCCTCAAGCTGTTGCACCTAATTTTCAGATGGATTTCTCTTCCCTTCGTTGGGATAGAAGTAAAATGGATAAACAACTAAGTTTGGGTGCTATGGGGCAAACCATGTTAAAACAGTATTTTTGGGCACAAGATATGCTTAGTGCTTTTCACGATTCGCTTGATAATACAATAGAGGCCAATGGGACAAATTCACCTGACTCAGCTAACTCGCCTAATTTCAATTTGTCAAATAATTTGTTTTATGGCGGTAATAGTCTCGATGGCTTCATTGGTCAAGTACTAACAGCAGAAGCAATTAATAAAACGCTATTTCTGATAAATAAATTAGCCTATAATGGTGTTAGCTTGGGCGCTGTAAATCCTGCTACCTATAATCCATCCAATGGTATTAAATATTTTCCTCATAAGATTGCTGTAACAGAAAAGATGATGGGAACAATGTTGCCCCCAGCTTTAGATACCTTGGTAGTTTCTGATCCCAGTAGCCATTTATTTGATCAGCTTTCATTTTTATGGGCTAGCTTAAATTTTAAAAATATGATGGATCCAAGTATTAATGATGTTGCCCATCTTGCTTATCACCAGGTGTTTGATGGTAACCCTTTTCCTGCCCCAATGGCAACAACGGGAATGCCAGGTCCCTTTGATTTGATGAAAGGAAGCAGTAAAGTTATTTTCTTAAATACTATGGCGATGCATTATAATCAAACAGAAGGTGTTTTTGTTGATGTGGCAAATTATTCAGTTGCCAATGGGGTAACGATGAATAATAAAGTGAGTAGTATCAATGCTGCTTATATGTTAGTCGTTTTAGCTAAAATGAAAGAAGAATTCTCATCAACACCTTTGGCAACTATGGTATCTAATGCGTTGGATAGTGAAACCTCATTTCTCTTAACAAAGCTTACCGATACAGCCAACGGGGGATATTATAATTTTTATGTAATTGGTAGTGGCCCGGATGCCAGCCCTTTGAGTCTAGAGTCGGCGGCAGCGATAGTAAGAGGTTTATATGCCTCTTATGCCTCAACACAAAATGCGGCAAGCTTGATAGCAGCGAATAATGCTTATAATTATTTGATAAATAATTTTTATCTCCCTTCTTCTATGATATTTAAAACAGAAATTAATAATCTCAGCGAGATTGTCTATACTCCAAAAAATTTAGCTTTACTTTCAGGAGCTCTGCGCCAGGCTTCAATTCTTGGTGGCAATTCCAATGCAGCAATCATTTATACAAGAGCTTTCAAAGCTGTATATAATAAAATGCTTTTGAAAGAAGCTGAGCAAAGTGGTGAAACAGGAAATGATTCTGATGGTGATGGCATTGCTTATATTGTTGGAGGAAATTTACCTTTTGTTTTTGCTGCTAGAGCAAGTTATAGTATGCCAAATGCCATTGAGAAAGTTAGCTCATTGATAAAGATAGAAGTTTTCCCCAATCCTGCTGCCAATTATGTTAAGGTAAATATGGTGCTGCAAAATTCCTCTAAAGTTGAACTTGCTATTTATGATATATCTGGTAGGTTAATGCTTGATAGATTACCTCTATATCAAAGTGCCGGTACTAATGTAATAACAGTAAATACAAGTAAATTAGTTCCGGGTATTTATTTTCTTAGAATAGTTGTTAATAATGAAATAAAGGAAATAAAGAAGTTGATTATTAATCGCTAATAGAGTGATTGAGCTATTATTGATGGAGGTCCTATTTGTAATATAGAGACCTCTATTTTTTTATCTGGGAATAGGTCTTTTACCGAAAATAAATAAAGAAAACGAAGAAAATATTATTGTTTCCACTAGATAATAGCAGGCCAATTACTGCGTCAGTTTTATCGAAATGCTACTAAATATCAAGAAAATTCGATTCAATAAGAATACATTAATTAGGGATAATAAGATTATAAAGGAGCTAACTTATTTTGTAGGTTTTGCCAGAGTGAAAAAATGGAGTTTCGGTGGAAGTTGCATTATAAATAGTCAGTGGAGCAGTGCGAGACAATCGCACTACAAAGAGAAATTCCATGTCGCCAAAATAAGAAATTTCAGATAGAAGGATGATGATTTATAAAGATAAAAGAGGAAGGCAAATCCTTTTTGTGCTAGCTATTAGTTTTCAATTTCACCTATTAAATCAAAAGCTTCTGCGCCGGTAATTTTAACCCGATAGAAATCACCAATGCTTAAATTTTCGTAACTTTCAATAATTACCTCATTATCGACTTCAGGAGAGTCATATTCGGTACGTCCATAATATTCATTTCCTTCTTTTCGGTCTATTAATACCTTATAAGTATTCCCAATTCTCGACTCGTTTTTCTGCAATGATATTTGTTCTTGCAAATCCATTAACCTATTGTAACGGTTTATTTTTTCTTCTTCACTTACACTATCTTCCAGATTGAAAGCATGGGTGTTTTCTTCAGGGGAGTAGGTAAATGCCCCAAGACGATCAAATCTGCTTTCCTCCACAAAATCCAACAATTGCTGAAATTCTTCTTCTGTTTCTCCGGGATAACCAACAATTAAAGTGGTACGTATGCTAATATCGGGTACGTATTCTCTAAACTTTGTAATTAACTTTCGTGTTGTTTCTCCGCTATGTCCACGACGCATCGAAAGTAAAATACGGTCATTGATATGTTGTAATGGAATATCCATATAATGGCATATATTAGATTTCTCTTTCATCATTTGCAACACATTATCAGGAAACTGAGTAGGGTAGGTATAATGTAAACGAATCCATTCAATTCCTTCAATATTACTTAGTCTATCGAGTAAATCTCCAAGCATTTTCTTGCCATAAATATCAATACCATAATAACTTAAGTCTTGTGCAATAAGGATCAATTCCTTTACTCCTTGATCTCTAAGTTTTTCTGCTTCTATAATAATTTCGTCCATGGGGAGAGAGATATGTTTCCCTCGTATCAACGGAATGGCACAAAAAGCGCAAGTGCGGTCGCAACCTTCTGATATCTTTAAATAGGCAAAGTGACTGGGCGTACTAATAACGCGTTCACCCACAAGTTCTTTTTTATAGTCAGCACCAATATCATTTACAATCTCTTCCATGTCATTTACGCCATAAATGCCGTCAGCATCAGGAAATTCTTCTTTCAGATCATCTAAATATCGTTCGGATAAGCAACCCATTACATATACTTTTTTAAGGCGGCCTTCCTTCTTTGCTTCTATTAAGTTAAGAATTGTTTCGATAGATTCTTCTTTGGCATCTTTGATAAAACCACACGTATTAATAACTACATAATCAGAATCAGCTCCCGATTCGTGAGTTACCTCTAAATTATTGTACCTTAATTGACCCATAAGTTTCTCCGAATCAACTAGGTTTTTGGAACAACCCATGGTAATAACATTTATTTTTGTAGTGGGGGTATTTGTTTTCATAGGATTATAAGCTATTGTTATGATCTTCAATGGCACTTTTGATGCTCGATAAAAGAATATAGGTTTAATTTAAAACATTATGTCTGACACAGACTTTCTAAGTAGATGAATCTGAGTTATTGGTTTATGTTTATTTGGATAATGTTGAGATGAATTGAAACTAATGGATAAATGATACTCTGCTATGAACAGTATTAAAGATAAGTTGAGTAGTAGGGAGCTTCTATTATTCAATGTAAATTAGCTAAATATAGAATCTACAAATTCATCTTTATTAAAAAGTTGTAAATCCTCGATTCCTTCACCAATGCCAATGTACTTCACCGGTATTTCAAATTCATTGGAAATGCCAATTACAACACCTCCTTTAGCTGTACCGTCGAGTTTCGTTAATGCCAATGCATTTACTTCCGTTGCAGCAGTGAACTGGCGTGCTTGTTCTATGGCATTTTGTCCTGTAGAAGCATCCAACACCAATAGGATTTCATGAGGAGCATCAGGAATAATTTTCTGCATAACTCTTTTTATCTTCGAGAGCTCATTCATTAGGTTTATCTTATTGTGCAAGCGGCCGGCAGTATCAATAATAACCACATCAGCGTTCTGACTGACAGCCGATTTAAGTGTGTCGAAAGCCACAGAAGCAGGGTCGGCATCCATACCTTGGTTTATACAGCTTACCCCAACTCTTTCCGACCAAATAATTAATTGATCTACGGCAGCAGCGCGAAAGGTATCTGCTGCTCCAAGCACTACTTTCTTGCCTGCTTTTTTGTATTGATAAGCTAGTTTGCCAATGGTGGTTGTTTTGCCAACGCCATTTACTCCTACTACCATAATAACATGGGGAGTGTCTCTTTTTTCAAAATTGAAGCCTTCAAGTCCTTTATTGTGATGCTTGTCCAACAATGCAACTACTTCTTCTTTTAATATTCTGTTAAGTTCCGAAGTTCCTAAATATTTATCTTGAGCAACACGTTTTTCAATATTTTCTATAATTTGTAGGGTGGTTTTAACACCCACATCAGAGGTAACAAGAATTTCTTCAAGATTATCTAGTACTTCGTCATCTACAGTAGTTTTTCCGGCTACTGCTTTGGTGATTTTAGAAAAGATACCTGTTTTGGTTTTTTCTAATCCCTTATCAAGTTTTTGTTTCTTGTCTTTCGAGAAAATGTTAAAAATACCCATAATGTAAAAATTTGCGCTAAGATAATAGTTTTTAGTATATTACAAACATAAAAAGCGATAGTTAAAAGAATACTTATTCGATAAAAAAAAAGCTTTCTCCGAAATATCGAAAAAAGCTTTTTGCCTTATTTTTCCAACAATTATTTTTTAGCTAAAATTTCCTTAACTTTATCGTTGGGCACAACTTCTTCTTTAAAAGCGTAAGCGCCGGTTTTATCAGATTTTACCATGCGAATTACCTTTGAATAACTTTTGCCTGCTGTTTGCAGACTAGCAACTACTTTCTTAGCCATAATTCAATAATTATTTGATTTCGCGATGAATAGTCATTCGCTTCAAAATCGGGTTATACTTCTTTAGTTCCAGACGATCTGGAGTGTTTTTTCTGTTCTTGGTGGTAATATAGCGTGATGTGCCGGGCATACCACTTTGTTTATGCTCTGTGCATTCCAAAATCACCTGAACTCTTGCTTCTTTGTTCTTCTTAGCCATCGTTAAATCTCCTTATAATTTTAGGGCTGCAAAAATAGAAACTATTTTCCTATCTACCAACATTTTTTTGAAAAAATATTCAAATCTTATATCTTGCAGTATTACAATTTGTTGTGTTGGATTTATATTTCTTCTGTTTCTACTATTTTAGCTAATATGTCGGCATAGGGGAGAAGTAGGTATTTCTTTCCCTCAAATTCAGTCTCTGTTCCTGAATATTCTTTATATAGTACTTCGTCTCCTACGGCAAGTTCTGCATTCTCAATGGCGCTCATAGCAACCACTTTAGCTATATTCTTCTTTTCTTTAGCGGTATCGGGGATGATTATGCCGCTGGCGGTGGTTTGTGTTTTCGTTTCCTCAGTAATGTCTAGCAATACATTTTGGTTTACAGGTTGTAACTCTTTCATAGTACTAATATTTTTAAGTTTAATTATTTATGTTTAATAGTTCGTTAATTCTTTTTTTGTCGAAGCCAATGATTAGCTCATTTCCAATTAGTGTTTGAGGTACTCCTTGCTGTCCGCTTCGTTGTACCATTGCTTTTGCTGCTTCTTGGTTCTGTGAAACATCAATGTCAGTATAAAGAATACGATGATGGCGTAAATGCGATTTCAACGTATTGCACCATGAACAAGTAGGTGTTGAATATACCGTTACAGGCTTTTGACTTTTACCGTCCTTTTTCATTTCAGTTCTAAAAAGACTTTCTTCAATAAGATTCTTATAAAAACTGGTGCTTTGGCATCCCTTAATTACATTTTTCATTTGTTTTGCTTCAAATTCCATAAGACTTGGAGCTGATGTAATTGCATAGGCTGTGTGAATATCGCGCACTTTAGATACATTGGCGACAAGCAGAATAGTATTCTCGATAGCTTCTACAGCAGCCGTAAGATTCTCGTGAGCACAATCGCTCTGTCTGCTTCCTTTTTTGTATAGCAAACACCATACTTTCTCTTCTTTCTCTAAGTAAGTCTCCAATTCGAGTTTCGACTCAATAGTAATAATTCTCATAGCTGTTGAATGCTTTAGTCTTTAAATTTCTATGTGCAGCTCTTATTAAAAAGTGTGCCATTATTGTAAATTGAGCTTTGAACAGCCATTTTTGCAGTATATGTATTGTGGAGCTAATATATATTAATTTGTTTGATTTTAATACTCTCTGCTTTTTGTGGAGCTGTGTTTGCTTAATTATTGCCATCTTATTGTAAGTACCTTAATAAGAGTAGTATGTAATTTTCTTAAGCCCTATGAATAGGCTATATTTACTGTTTTGATCAATTGAAAATACTGTCAGGATGTCAGTGAGGCTTAGCGGAAGAAATATTTTAAATAAAAAATAGAATTTACTACCAATTTTATTTTACCTTTGTGCCCATTAAGTGGACAAATTTGATTGCTTGCAACCACTGGAAAAAATGCTAAAACAATAATCCTACATTGCAGCAATCTCATTATTCCTTAATTTTTCAGAAGTTTAATTCAATAGTATATCTGTTTCTTTTTTGAAGCAGGAAAACTATAAAATTTTATATATTTATGGGATATTTATTTACGTCCGAATCTGTTTCAGAGGGACATCCGGATAAAGTATCGGATCAAATTTCAGATGCAATTTTGGATAATTTTTTGGCCTATGATGCCTCATCTAAAGTGGCAGTAGAAACATTGGTAACTACAGGTCAAGTTGTTCTTGCCGGTGAAGTGCATTCTAATACTTACGTTGATGTGCAACATGTGGCTCGTGAGGTAATCAATAAAATTGGTTATACTAAAAGTGAATATATGTTTGATGGTAATTCATGTGGAGTATTATCTGCCATTCATGAGCAATCCGGAGATATTCGTCAAGGAGTAGATCGTGCTGATAAGTATGATCAAGGTGCAGGCGATCAGGGAATGATGTTTGGTTACGCTTCTAACGAAACAGATAATTACATGCCTATTTCTTTGGAGCTGTCACATTTATTGGTTTACGAAATGGCATTAATTCGTCGTGAGGGGAAAGAAATGACTTATTTGCGCCCTGACTCTAAATCGCAAGTAACCGTAGAATATGGTGATGATGGTAAGCCTCAAAAGATTCATACTATAGTGGTCTCTACCCAGCATGATGATTTTGATGAAGATGAAATAATGTTGGCAAAAATCAAGGAGGATGTTATAAATATTCTTATTCCTCGTGTAAAGTCTCAATTGCCTGAATATGTACAGGATATGTTTGGTGATGATATTATTTACCATGTTAACCCAACGGGTAAATTTGTCATTGGTGGTCCTCACGGGGATACCGGCTTGACAGGAAGAAAGATTATTGTGGACACCTACGGGGGCAAAGGGGCTCACGGTGGTGGTGCGTTTTCCGGTAAGGATCCTTCAAAAGTAGATCGTTCAGCGGCTTATGCGGCGCGTCATATTGCAAAAAATCTTGTGGCAGCAGGTATTGCTGAAGAAATTTTAGTGCAAGTTTCGTATGCCATTGGTATTGCACGCCCCATGGGAATTTATGTGGATACTTATGGAACCTCTAAAGTGAAATTGTCGGATGTAGAGATTGCCGATAAAATTGATACTATTTTTGATTTACGACCGGCAGCCATTGAGGATAGATTGAAATTAAGAAATCCAATATATTCCGAATCAGCATCCTATGGACATATGGGAAGGACAGTTCGTACTGTTGAGAAGGAATTTATTTCTGAGTATCTTGGAAATAAAAAAGTGAAAGTGGAGCTCTTTACTTGGGAAAAATTGGACTATGTGGATAAAGTGAAGGAGGCTTTCAATATGAAAATATTAGGGCTTTAATAGCTTAAGAGATAAATTGAAAAGGAGTGATTTTTTATCACTCCTTTTTTTTGCTTCATCCTCTAATACCAATTTAACCTTCAGAGGATACATAAATTCTGTATCTTTTTGTTTTTTACTTTACTTCCAAAAATCTTTTGGATGTATTTACCTCATAAGATAGTCAAAATGGGATATATAATGATATTTCTAAAGAGAATATTTTTCGGAGTATTCTAGCATTTGAAGAGTGAAATCTTTAGGATATTCGATGGCAATATCAATTATTTTATCCTCTTTTAGTAGAGGTTTTAATTTAGGATTAATAAATCCCGCATAAGCGGCAATATTTAGTTTCTTCCATCGATTAAGCACTTCTTGATGCAAGTCGAAATCTATTTTTACCCCATAATTTTCCACGAGTGCTTTGCCGGCTTTGTAATCTCCTTCTGATTTTATTCGTTGAATTTCAGCAAGTAGCTCGCCAAATAGTATGCGTAGTGCTTGATGATCATTAACAATAAAATAGGTTTTATTATTGGCTGTTTTCTTTTCTATAACATTATCTTTTAAGCCTTTTTCATAAACCCATTTAGCAATAATTTGTCGATTGCGCATATGCGATTCTTCCAAATTTTTCCCAAGTTCTACTCTTACAAGCTGCGTCATTAATCCACCTCGGATATAACTATTGTATTCGGCATAGCCTACCTCGATAGAACTTTGTAGGCCCAGCTCTACTAATTTGGGATCAATGGCAAAATAAAGAGCTACCAAGTCGGCACGAGCTTCCTCCAATGTGGAGGCGTAATTTTTTAAAGTATCGGCAGGATCTCCTACTCCCGGAACTAACTTTCCTGAACCGTGACCAATAATTTCATGCAAATCAACATGTAGTGCCGAAGCTTGATGACTCCATTTTTTGGAGAGTGCAATTTCTTTATCATCATAAGCAAACTCTTGCAAGGCACCGGAATCTTTTGATGCTTCGTCGTAGGCTTCAAGAATATTGCTTATGCTTACCGATTTGGAGCCGTACTCTTCTCGAATCCATTCGGCATTGGGTAAATTTATACCTATGGGGGTGGAAGGGCTGCAGTCTCCGGCTTCTACCACCACATTAATGGCTTTGGCACTTACCCCTTTTACCTCTTCTTTTTTGTATTTTGGGTCGGTACTACTGTTGTCTTCAAACCATTTGGCATTCTCCGAGATAATCTGAGCCCTTTTACTGGCTTCCTCATCTTTTATGGATACAACGCTCTCGTAGGTGGCCTTACGACCCAATGGATCTCCATAAACTTCAATAAAGCCGTGAACAGCATCTACTGTTGACTCTACATCTTGTAGCCATAAAATGCTGTATTCGTCAAATTTGTTTAAATCTCCTGTTTTGTAAAATTCAATTAGTTTTTCAAAAGCTTGATGCTGTATTGGATACTGGCTTAATGGCATCGCTTTCTCTAGCCAATAAATGATTTTCTCAATCTGTGCCGAATACATTCCTCCAATTTTCCAAACCAGCTCTTTAATTTCTCCATCAATTTTAATGAGTTTGGAATTTAATCCTAAAGAGGCTGTTTTGGTATCAGAAATTAATGCTTTCTTACTGTAATAATTTTCGGCTTCTTCTTGAGTTACATTCTCATAAAAGTTATTGGCAGATGCTTGTACCAAGTCGATGCCTTTGTCTAGGTTTACTCTTTTGGTATCTTTTTCTGTATTGAAAATCAACTCCTTAATAAGCTGAATTTCCTTTAAGTAGTTGACGTCTTTACTATAGATATCTTCCCACTGTGGTGTATGTTGCACCATGGTGTCCCAGTATTCTTTAGAAAAATCAGGGTAGAATTTGTCCATGGAATAGTGGTGATGAATTCCATTGCTAAACCAAACTCGTTTAAGGTAAACCTCAAATTGTTGAAACTCTTTGTCGCTTCTGTCCCCTTGATAATACTTAAAAATATGTTCTAGTGTTTTTCTTATCTTTAAATTGTATTTGTAGTTCTGGTCGTAAATAATATCTCGCCCCCAGAGTGCTGCTTCGTAGAGGTAATACAATTGTATTTTTTGATTTAAAGGCAAGGTATCAAAATGAGGGACCTGATATCTAAGTATGCGTATGTCAGCAAATTGTTCGCTTTGGTATTTAAAATCTTTCACGCTTGTTATTTTAGTTGTTTTGTATAATTAATTAGTGCTTCTAGGGCCATCTGATAGGAAAAGAGTCCAAAACCGCTGATGCTACCAAGACATACAGGACCAATAATGCTGGTACGACGGAAGTCTTCACGGGCATCAATATTCGAAATATGAGTTTCTACACAAGGGCTGCTAATGGCTTTTATGGTATCGGCAATAGCTACAGAAGTATGCGTATAGCCCCCCGCGTTGAGGATAATACCATCGTAAGTAAATCCCACTTTCTGTAATTTGTCGATAAGCTCGCCTTCAATATTGCTCTGGTAATAGTCTATGGTAATGGATGGAAATTGGGCTTTAAGTTTAGTAAAATAATCCTTGAAATCGGTATCTCCATAGATAGTGGTTTCTCTTTTTCCCAATAGATTTAAATTTGGTCCATTTATGATAATAAATTTCATGACTGAGATGGGTGTTTGAACTATTTTTAATTATGTGTAGGTCTATCAAAAAAGGGATTTTTAGAACTAGCGCTAAGGGGAATGCCATAAGCAATTTTAATGTCCTTATTGAAAAGTTTAGCTTTAAGAGCTGCTTTGCCAAGGCTAAACATAATGCGATTGTCAATTCTGAAATCAGCTGCCAAACTCACTGCCGAGCCTAGGGCAAGATTTAAATCACCGGTATTAAAAACGCATGGAGTATTGGGGTGCTTTTCCTTCTCCTTGCAGTTGCTAAAGCCGCATAATTGACATATTTCGTTTAGACCCAAAGGTTTAATCTCCGTTCCTATTAATAATACAGCTTCTGCTTGCAATACGTTTTCTGCATCGCGCCGATAGAAATCAACGTTTAACTTTTGAGCCATTTTGCTTAATGTGTTGGAGAGATTTATGATGTCTTTACCACTAAGGATAAGCATCTCTAAAGTGTCTTTACCTTTTCCTTTTGGAGCTGTCCGTGCAGCAATCATCATCTTTTGAGCTAAGTTGATAACTGTCTCTTCGCGAATATTCTCTTCTCTTATTAATGGCATAATAGTAAAATATAAAAGGAGTATTGAGGCTTTTGATGAAATCAAATTATTCAATACTCCATTTTTAACTGAAAGTAATAGGGTATTTAATCTATGTCTTTATATTGGCCTAAACTTTCAATAATACGAAGCTTAGCCATTACCATTTCTCCAATATTAATATTCTTTGCAATGGTAATTTCTACTTCATCTTCAGGCGCTTTATCAATCTGATTGATATGGTAATAACTGGGGCGGTTTAAGAAGATTAAAGTACTGCTATTCTCATTAACATAATCAGGGGTATATTTATATTTGTTTTTATAAATAATAGGTTTCTTTAAAATGGAAAAAAGAACAATGGGAATATTTAATTCCTTCGCCAGTTGTTGAAGGTCTGTAATTGTTGCACATAAATCGCTGTCTTCACATCTGTCAATGCTGTTGTTGCTGTGAATCAATTCTAGATTATCAACGAAGATAATTTTAGCTCCCGCATTTTTCATTTGTTTTGCTTTTTCAGCGAGGGTGTCGGTACTAATTCCAACTTGGTCGTCAAAAAGAATTGTGGCTTTATTCAAAGTAGCAGCTAGGGTATTTACATGGTTTTTCTCAATTTCTGTGATTTTTTCAGAATTTATTTTATCGAGATTAATACCGGTATTGCTTTGGATAATACGTTGGACGAGTTTTTGAGATTTGCGTTCCAAGGAAAATATCCCACAAGCATAATTATTATTTAATGCAATATTATTAACCATGGAAAGCATAAAAGAGGTTTTTCCTATCCCCGGTCTTACGGCAATGGTAACTAATTCACCATTTTGGAAACCATTGGTAATAGCATCAATAGCACGAAAACCTGAAGTGATATTATTTTGAGGAAGATTAATGGAATTGTTTAAATAGTGAGGATTAAGTATTTGCTGCATCAGGCTTTGAGGAGTAGCAAATACTGTCTCTGTCTCTGGAGATTCTAAGGTGTTTTCACTCATAGTTTTGAAATTTTATATAGTTTATATTTTATAGTATCTGTTAATTAAGTGTCAAAGATAGGAAATATTTTGACGTATGACAAAGTGAATTGTTAATTTCTGAAAAAATATACGATTAGAGAATTATCTATCACGGCTTGCATTTCATAAGCGGTGGTCGAAGATATATTCACATAAAAAGAAAAACAGATATAATGTACAAAAACTACTTTCTTTCTAGCAATTCTTGCTTACGATGATTTGTCAGCAAAACTTAAGAATAATTTCCCAGCGGCGGCTTTTTTGCCTACTTTTTCAGCTGCTGGAAAAAGTATGAAAGACAGATTTATAATAATAAGTTCCAGTGTAAATCGTAAATCTTATCTTTTGTGCTAAATATAGAAACCATAAAGCCGGAGGA
>WGCS01000268.1 GCA_015493685.1 Bacteroidales bacterium | reverse complement strand
TAATTTACACTGGAACTTATTGTTACAATTCTTTCATTCCTACTTTTTCCGGCAGCTGAAAAAGTAGGCAAAAAAGCCGCCGCTAGGCAAGAATTACTAAAAATCAAGGAATATTTCTAAAACATAAAAACGCCTCCTTTTAATGATTTTTCTGAAAAAGAAAAAATCCTTAACGTCGTTGAACGGTTTATGTTTTTTAACGAAATATTCCCTAATTTTCTTAACGTAATTCTTTCCAATGCGGACGTTCATCAGCCCGCATGAGGCGGGCTGATGATTGTTGCCATCGGCAAGAGCTAGTGCTGAAGTTAATTCTTAAGTTTTGTGCGGCAACTAATAAATTAAATAAGTCGGTTCTCCTAAAAACGAATTCCTCTAATGCCTCCCTCTAGGGTCGGGGCAGCATTTGAGGTAGTTGTTTTGTCCTTTGACAAACTTAGCTTAAATAGTACAAATCAAGGATGGAAGAATACTAAATGATTTTGTACCTTTGCTGCACAAAAATTATTAACGTTCAAAAGAATTCATAATGAATAAAACTATTGTACTCATGGCATTTACTGCCTGGTTATTTACATCATGCAATACAATGAATAAAAACACCAATACTAAGAATATGCGCATCTATCCCATTGCCGAAAGAGGCAAGGTGGTAGATAATTATTTTGGCACCAAAGTACCCGATCCTTACCGTTGGTTGGAAGATGACAACTCAAAACAAACGAAAATATGGGTTGACGCAGAAAATAAATTTACAGCCTCCTATCTGGATAGGATACCCTTTAGGGCAGCCATGAAGAAACGCTTGGAGAAACTTTGGAATTATCCCAAAGAAAGCACCCCTTTCAAAAAAGGAAAGTATTGGTATTATTATAAAAATAATGGGCTCCAAGCACAATCCGTTTTATATCAAATGAACGATTTAAATTCCAAAGCAACGGTCTTTATCGACCCCAACAAATTCTCCAAAGACGGAACTGTTGCCCTATCTGTTTTGTCATTCTCCAAAGACGGTAAATTCTGCGCTTATTCCATTTCAAAAGGAGGCAGCGATTGGAATGAAATTTATGTTATGGATGTAGAAAAAAAACTACTATTAAACAACACCATTAAGTGGGTGAAATTTAGCGGAATCAATTGGTATAAGAATGGCTTTTATTACGGCCGGTTCCCAATGCCGGAAAAGGGCAATGCACTTAAAGGCAAAAACCTGCACCAAATGGTTTATTTCCACAAAATTGGCACTCCTCAATCAGATGATATTCTAGCCTATAAAGACGATGCACATCCCGACAGAATGTATTCCATTTACGCCACCAAAGACGAAACATTTCTTATACTTAGCGGTGAAGATCCGGCTTATAGAGGGAATATGCTCTCCTATAAAAAAGCCGATGCCAAACAGTGGATAAGTGTACAAGCTAACTATAACTCACAACTGTCTGTCATTGGTAATATTGGCGAAACTCTTTACTTTCAAACCAATAATAATGCCCCCAACGGTAAAGTTTTTAGAATTAACAGCAACGATAAATCACAAACACACATTAGCACCATTGCCGAAACGACTGATGTTTTACAAGGAACTAGCATTAAAGGAGATTATCTCTTTGCCGAATACCTCCATGATGCCTCTTCGCTAGCCATCATATATAATGCCGATGGAAGTAAAAAGCAAGAAGTAAAGCTACCGGGTTTGGGAAGTATTAGTGGATTTAGCGGTGATGATAA
Source organism: Bacteroidales bacterium (assembly GCA_015493685.1). Lineage (GTDB taxonomy): Bacteria > Bacteroidota > Bacteroidia > Bacteroidales > UBA1556 > UBA6267. The sequence goes on along the minus strand of WGCS01000268.1, from coordinate 9,246 downwards.
AACACTAACATTATTTTACTCATTTACCTCTTTTACCGTTCCCAATTTGAGTTATAAATATGATATTAAAACAAATAAATCCACATTATATCATAAATCGGCTCTCGATTTTAACATGAACGACTACGAGACGAAGCAGGTTTTTTATCCCAGTAAGGATGGCACAATGATTCCTATGTTTATTGTTTACAAAAAAGACATTGTACTCAACGGCCATAATCCCACCATGCTCTATGGCTATGGAGGTTTCGACATTAGCTTACCACCCAACTTTAGCGTTGACCGTTTGCTCTGGCTGGAGCAAGGAGGAATCTATGCCCAGGCAAATCTGAGAGGTGGTGGAGAATACGGAGAAAAATGGCATGAAGCAGGCACAAAACTCAATAAGCAGAATGTATTTGATGACTTTATTGCAGCGGCCAAATATCTCATTCAAAACAGCTATACTTCACCTCAATATTTAGCTATCAGTGGTCGTTCCAACGGAGGCCTTTTGGTAGGAGCTACAATGACACAGCGCCCTGATTTGATGCGCGTTGCTTTTCCCGGTGTTGGCGTATTAGATATGCTTCGTTACCATAAGTTTACCATTGGATATTATTGGGCTGATGATTATGGCACCTCTGATGATTCCATTCAGTTTGAAAATTTAATCCGATACTCTCCTTTACACAATCTACATCAAGGCCAATGCTATCCTTCTACTTTAATTGTTACTGCCGATCATGACGACCGTGTTTTCCCTGCCCACTCCTTTAAATTTGCTGCAGAACTGCAACATGATCAAGGCTGTAATAAGCCTTGCCTTATCCGCATTGATAAAAATGCCGGTCACGGTGCAGGAAAACCTACTGAAATGGTTATTCAAGATAAAGTAGATATGTGGTCTTTTGCTTTCTACGAAATGGGATTAAGGCCTAGCTATTAAACAAATACACCCTACAATCAAAGACAGATAATACAATTAACATTAAGGACAATGCCGGAAAATACATTTCAAAACAACTATCCAATGAAAGCTAATTGTCTTATGCTAACAATACTAACTTTTTGAAGGGCACAAACCTTAATGTAATTAGCAATAAAAACACCAACTCCAATATATGCAACCACTCTGGATACTTATCAGCTTTTTAGTTTATACCGCTTTACTTTTTATAGTAAGCCACTTTACTTCTAAAAATGCCGATAACGATAGCTTTTTTAGAGCCAATAGAAAGTCCCCATGGTATGTAGTAGCCTATGGAATGATTGGAGCATCACTTTCGGGAGTAACCTTTATCTCCGTTCCTGGCGCGGTGGGAAAAAGTCATTTCTCCTATTTGCTAATGGTGATGGGATATCTATTTGGATATTGGTTTATAATAAAAGTACTACTTCCATTGTACTATAAACTTAATCTGACCTCTATTTATTCCTATTTGCAATCCCGATTTGGCAAGAGAGCATACAAAAGTGGCGCAATTTACTTTTTAATTTCACGAGTTATCGGAGCTTCATTTCGTATGTTTTTAGTAGTAAGTGTTCTTCAATATTTTGTATTGGACTACTATGGTATTCCCTTTGTTTTTACAGTAGCCGCATTTATCTTATTGATATTACTTTATACAATGAAAGCGGGAATAAAAACCATTGTCTGGACCGATACACTACAAACCACTTTTATGCTAGCCTCAGTAGTTATCTCCCTTTACTTTATCGCCAAGGGAATGCATCTTACCACTAACAGCCTATACCAAAAAATAGCCGCCAGCTCCTATTCCAGTGTATTTGATACCGACTGGCATAGTCCCCGTTTTTTCATTAAGCAATTTATCAGCGGCATGTTTATCACCATTGTAATGACAGGCCTAGACCAAGATATGATGCAGAAAAACCTAAGTTGTCGCAACCTTAAAGAGGCACAGAAGAATATGACATGGATGAGTCTGTCGCTTATTCCCATCAATTTATTATTTCTAAGTTTGGGAGCAGCACTATTTATTTTTGCCAGCTATCTAAATTTGAATATACCGGCTAAAGCGGATCAGCTATTTCCCCTTATAGCCTTCAAACACATGGGATTATTTGCCGGAATAGTATTCATTATAGGGCTTATTGCTGCGGCATATTCCAGTGCCGACAGTGCGCTAACCTCGCTAACGACATCCATGAGCGTAGATATTTTTAATCTTGAAAAAAGAAAAGACTTAAATAAGAATCAGAAAATCAAATATAGAAAATACATCCATTTTGGCATGTCGTTTCTCGTTTTTATTGTTATTGTGTTATTCAATAAAATCAACAAAGACTCTGTTATCAACGAGCTATTTACCGTTGCCGGCTATACCTATGGGCCACTATTAGGTTTATTTACTTTTGGCCTATTTACCAAAATAAAAATCAAGGATAAACTTATTCCCATCATAGTCATTATTTCACCTATAATCTCCTATCTGTTGAACGCTATTGCTCCCTATTGGGGTTATCATTTTGGTTTTGAGATATTATTAGTAAATGGAGCAATAACATTTTTTGGACTTTATTTACTACGACAAAAAAGTATCATCTCACAGTAAAATGAAAGGATAAAGTATTCCGTTTAACATACCAAAAAATATTTACTTTAGGAGAGAAATTTAGAGCGGCAAACGGGACTCGAACCCGCGACCCTCAGCTTGGGAAGCTGATGCTCTACCAACTGAGCTACTGCCGCATCTTTACCAAAGAATTGCAAGGGCAAAGTTATAAAAAATCGTGCTTCTATTTTCTATAATCTCTAAATTTTATTGGTTTACGACTTTCATTGGCAAATAATTGTTTATGAACCCATTCAACCTCAGCGAACACCACTTCAGGAGCAACTCTCAACTTCGCCCTAAAGGCATCTTTGATTGTTTTTGCGAAAGCCGGAGACTTAATTTCGGCCCCCACGATAACCTTAATTTCATCCGTTCCCAACTCATTGGTACTCACTTCCACAATATAGTTAGCCACGGCTTCCATCTCGTTAAGCACATCATATATTGCCGGTGGATAAATAGAAGTACCTTTAAATTTTAGCATTTGCTGACGTCTGCCTATCACCGGTCCCAAACGAATTGTATTTCTACCACAAGCGCAAGGCTCTTCATAATGATAACAAATATCACCGGTTTTAAAACGGAGTAGAGGCATGCTTTCAACGCCGAGTGTTGTAATGGTAACTTCGCCTGGCTCGCCTTTAGCTACCGGTTGGTTATTATCATCCAAAAATTCTACGATTAATAATTCAGGGTGATGATGTCCACCGTGTCCCATTTCACACTCAGTGAACGCTGTTCCCATTTCGGTGGAAGCATAAGTTGAATACAATTTAATATTCCATTTTTCCTTAATTCTTTTTCCCAATGTATTTAGTGAAAAGTCATTATTTCTAATGGACTCACCAATACAAATGGCCTTCTCGACACTCGTATTATTTAAATCAATGCCATTGTTTTCCGCATACTCAATAAGTTTGGGTAAAAAGGAAGGAACAGTAACCAAAGCAGTGGGACTATAGCGGGCAATACTATCAAACTGAAGTTTAGCACTTCCCGGCCCATTACGAATTATACCGGCTCCATGTTTCTTCAATCCTAGATAATAAGCCATTCCTGCCATAAAACGCTTGTCCAAGGTTAGCATCAACTGAAAGATATCTGTTGATTTTGCCTCAGCACAGCCAAAGGAGATGTATTCATTATACGTTAAGCGATCCAAATCTTTACTACTCATAGGAAAACTTACCGGCTCGCCCAAAGTACCTGAAGTGGTTACATAATCAATAATTTTCTCTTGATTAACACATAAGAAATCTTGACCAAACTTTTGTAAATCATCCTTAGTAGTAACGGGTATTTCAACCAAGTCGTCCACTGTTTTTATTGTATTAATATCAATATTATATTTTTCGAAATGACGTTGATAAAAACGACTATTTACTTGTAGATAACCCAATAATTCCACAAGTCTTCCATTCTGATAAGCCTTAATCTCTGCCAATGACTTACGTTCTATTTCAGGTATTAGATTCATAAATACTCTATTGTTAATAATACTTTACTAAAGCTGTTGTTACTTATCACCGGCAAGCTATTTAGCGGCTATCTCATTCAACCTGTTTTGCATAAATTTTATTGAACTTCGATGTCCAATTTCCATTTTCAAACTTTGCGAATAATACTTTTTAGCTTTAGCAAATTGTTTTTGATTATAATAATAATTTCCTAACAGCATATATCCATAATAGTAATGGGGATTATCAGCAATCATTTTTGAAGCAAAAACATCGATATTAGGAATTTTTTTGCCCCGAAACAGGGCAGTCTGCAATTGAGCTTTCAGCTTTCTAAAAAGTATAAATTTAGCATAATCTCTTGTCTTAAGAAAAGGCGAAGCTGCAATTCTCAAACTATCAATTTCCAGACTCTCTCCCGGCATCTTAAGCGAATCAAAAGCCTTAAAATCACTAATTTTAAAGGCCAGATAGTCCCCCAATTGATAAGGATGGGTAGATACCCACATCAAGCCGGATTGAGGTTCAAAAATAACACTATGGTGAGATATCAATTGATTCATAGCCATCTCATTACCATAGCCAATATCTTCATTGTTAATACCTTTCATATCTCTCAATATGATTGCAGCCTGTTTATAATTAGCATTGGGATATTCTCCAATTAACTGTTCGCAACGCTTCTGACGATATACCGACGGAGATTCAGCCATATCCTCTTTATTAAGTTTGGTATTACCCAAAGGTTCGCCCTGAAAATGATTTGCACAAACCAAATAGGTTTTATCGTTGCGATAAACATCCATAGTATCGGGCGTTTTTTCAATAATTGCAGAGCTATTATCTTTGGCAGAACCAATTTGTAATGATTCCGAAACAAACAATTTTCTTTTGTGAGCTATAGCAACCGCCTGATCTATAGTAGAGGCATATTGCAATATTTCGTGTGCAAGCAATGATATGGGCATAGCCGATTCGGTAGGATAAGTAGATTTTGCCGCATTGATAGTAACTGTAAGCCCCTGATCATTCATGCCTGAGGCTACACCAATAAAACTTGCCCAAGTAACATAAGTATACTGATGTCCTTTACTGGGATTTACGTGAGCTATTATTACATTCTTGGCAAATTCATCACTAACATAAAAATCGAAATTCCTCCCTAACAATAAGTTATGTTTAGCAGATTGCTTATGCATAGCAAAAGAGGTGCAACCCACAAGGGCAAGATTCTGCAAGGCATGGCCAATATCATGAGCTCCATGGTAGTTTAAAATACGACGATAGGCCGGCCCTATATAGTTGAAACGCGGGTTGCATGATTGTGAGATACCATAAATCTCATTTTTGTACTCTTGAGGAATATAATTCTCCATATCCCTATTAAACCATGCTATTAAAGTACGAAGAATCCTGATATAGGATGGCGACGGCACCAACTGATTTATTTTATCAACAAAAGCTTGTTCCTGGTATTCCATCAACTCTTTGGTAAGTTTACCATGAGCGAGACCACGTTCGTAGCCATTTCCTTGAAGGTACATCTCCCACAGGCCCCATTTATCTTTCCGCAACCAATTCTGCCCAAAACGATAATAATTATGACCTAGCGTTATACGTTGTTGGGCCTCAAGTTGTGGCATTGATACCGATGGATGCCCATTGTCAACTCTAAATTGATAGTAGGCCATCGTAAAAGACAAGATGGCGTAGAGTACAATAAAGGATACAAAAAGTCTATTTTTAAATTTACTCATAGCGTTTCAATTTCAACGGCAAATTTAGAATAAATACTGCAATAACAAGTACATTACTTTTGGCTTAGCCAGTCCAAAACGTATTCTTTTACTTTAACAATGCGGCTTAGCTATTTTCATTTCTAATTCTACCACTATTTTTTTTCTATTATCCAAAAAGAAAGAAGCAATCACATTAGTAACTGCTTCTTATACAACTCTGATATCGGAATGCCTTATTATTAAATAATCTTGGATTGGTTATCTATTAAACTTATAAACCCAATACTTTGGGGCCCTGTTTAAAATAAATATCTTTTGGTATATTTGCTTCGGCCAAACGATTAAGGTCAGTTTTGAGCTGTGGCGTTACTACAGTCCATTTTTTAACAAAAGCTTTGGCAAGTTCATAATCACCATCACCTTGTAACTTAAGGATATCAATTGTTAGGGCTTTAGAAGCTGCTTTCATTTTATCAAAATTAACATGATAAGTTCCTGTTTTCTGATTGCGGGTAAAAGCACCTCGTTTTAAGAAATAATTGAAACGGATAAGATTTGCTTTGCCGTGTGCACTGGCAGCGCCAAAGCGAATACTCCGAAAGATACTAGCCATAAAAGTAACATAATTATCTTTAATATCTACTTTCCCCAATTCGCCCATTTTGGCCAGCTTAGTTACCAAGTATAAACCTAAGATATCTGCCTTACCCTCTTCCAAAGCCGAAAACTGCTCTTTTAAGGCTGTACGACAAGAGCCTTTTCCTGTAATGGTATTTTTAATGCCCATGCCATGGGATACTTCATGGAACATGGTATTAGCAAAGAAAGCACTGAACTGAATATGTTTACGTTGTATAGAATCGATTAATATATTTGAGATGGGAACTAAAATATTATCAAATTTAGCTCTCATGGCATTTTTCAATTGTAATTTACGAGATCCTTTTTTCAGCTGAACCTCTTCATCATTGGGCAAATTAATGGCAATAGTTTTACTCCCCGCATTACAATCGCCTGCATAATACACCACGTCATAGGCATTCAAATCCACATCAAGGCCCGGAGTTTCTTGCTTATACCTCGGAGCTACAGGTAATTCTTTTTGCATTTGGGGCAGAAATTGAGCATAATACTTCAACTTATTGCTCCACTTCACATCTTTTATTAGTATAAAAGACTCGTGAGCAGCTTTATAACCATACAATTGGTCTTCATAATTTTCAATGGGACCAACCACAAAATCAATTTTAGACTTCTTCATGTCCATCCACGCCATATCGCTCTCTTGATACTGATCGGTAAGCAAGGCTTTGGCTCTTAGACTCAGGTATTTTTTTAAGCCCTTGTCCGTTGCCAATTCTGATGCCTGTTTTAATAATCCCGCAGCCTTATCAATTTGAGATTTAAAAAAATCATGATACCAAATGACTTTCAATTTTCCATTTTCATCACGGCGCAAAATAGTATATTGGCTTTTCTTATTGGGATCTTTAAAGGCTGTAAACTCTTCTTTTGTCATATCGACAGGATAAAAATTGGCTCCCTTTGGCTTCTGACCAAAGCCATTTAAAAAGGGTTTGTTTCCATTTAATCTATCCCAAGGACCATAATTAATTTCTGCAAATAATTTCGCTTTCGGATTGGCTATATGTGATAATAAAGCTTCTTGATTTCCGTAGGCCTCTTGCCAAAAGATTGTATTCATAATATCTGCAACTTGGAACATTATCTTAAGGACAGATTTTTCATTATCGGATAAACTACTAATATCAGAAGTCAATTTTACTTGCTTATAAATATCCGTATTAGTCCCTTTTACCAACATATAATTTTCATTAGTAGCTTTTTTTATCTTAGTTTTCTCTTTGGATGGTTGAGAATTATTGCAGGACACCAAAGTAAAAATAATGAATGCACTCAACAGTAAAATATTCCTTCGCATAAAATTAGTAGTTGTATTGTTAATATTAAATAATTTATATCGTCAAAGATATTAAAAAAATGGACCTATTGAAAAAAGTAGATATTAAAAATCAATTTTAAATCACTTTTTTTCTGGCTACCCTGTGCCGGTAGGATAAGATATTCCAATTTACAGATATTTCATAAATAGAAAAACCTGAGGCTGACATTATTAGGATTGGAAGTTTGGAAGACTGAAGGTATTTCAAAGCGAAGCTGTCACTCATTTATTCGAGCTGGCGAGCGACGACTTCACGGCCGGCAATCGTCCAAACAATAAATAAATCAATCAATTTTAACTTTTCACTTTAGCCTTTTCACTTTAGCCTTTTTTAACGGTCAAGAATGACCGTTTTACTTTCTTTCAAAGCGAAGCTGTCGCTCATTTATTCGGGCTGGCGAGCGTCGGCTTCACGGCCGGCAATCTTCCAAACAAACAATCAATAAATCAATTTTCACTTTAGCCTTTTCACTTTAGCCACTTTAGCCTTTTCACTTTAGCCTTTTTTAACGGTCAAGAATGACCGTTTTACTTTAGGCTTTCCTCTATACTCTTTTCCGTATAATAAAATACCAGGCATCAAAAAAACTCTAATACTTAACAAATTTCTCACTTAAGCTTAGTCCATTACTATTTGTAGCTGTAAGGATATATGTACCCGATGGCAAGAAGCTAACATCTAAATTCTCATTTGGATGATTAATAACTTTGTTTAACAATATCCTGCCTTGCAAATCCAAAATCTTAAGGTTTAGCTCGCCTATTTGTTGCCCCAAGATATTAATATGTAAATTCTCTGATGTGGGATTGGGATAGAGCTTCAGCATAGCTTGCGTGATAGGATATTTAAACTCTGCGATATTCGTAATTTCTCCATTTGCGCCAATTTTTATAAGTTTAGAACTACGTTTATATTGACCAAGAGTAGTATCAAGGTAATTATATAGCAGCAAAACACCTCCATCTTTAGTTCCTAAAATATCGGTAACAGTTGGGAATGTATCTTCCATTAACTTCCTTTCCCAAATTAGGTTGAAATTGGAATCAACTTTAGAGATATAGATCCCTTTAGATGAGAAGGAATATAAATTTTTGATAATACCTGCCTGAAAATACCCCTTATCACTACTTTCTGTCAAACCATTTAATAGTGACGATTTAACTCTATAGCTTGAATCGATATTAAAAAAGTAGGTTTCTTTTTGTATAAAATTTGAATCCGTTATTGTTAAAGCCATTCCAGACCAAACACATTGGTTATAAAATCTATTACTTACTGCATTGATTATCAGCAAACTATCATTATATGGCAAAATAGAAAAATAATCTTCAAGAGGGTATGACGACATTGAGGAATAATTATAATATAAACTGTCTATTTGAGGGTTATTAAAAGTTGAATCATAGGAGTATATATAACCATATATATCAAAAAAAATATACCTATCATTTTTCTTATCAATCATAAATTTACTTGTACTTAAGTCTTCATTCAGTACTTCAAATAAATCAAACTGTAAAGTATT
>WGCS01000267.1 GCA_015493685.1 Bacteroidales bacterium | reverse complement strand
GGCTTTATATTTCTCTTGACCATTTTTATAGTATTCTGCACAAAGGTTTTCTCTACTGTTGTTGTCTTTTTCACCTTTAAATTTCAATTGTCCATTTTTATACCATTCCAATACTTTTCCACAAACATCATTATGTTTGTAAAAAGTTTTTGACCTTAAATTCCCATTACTAAACCATAGTGTTTCGAGATTATATTTTTGTCCTTTATTATTGTAATAGTATTCAATCATCTTTTGGCCATTAGAATAGTATTTCACATACTTTGTCAATGTGTCATTTGATGCAACCGTATCTGCAATCTGCGCTTTTGCATGCAGAGCAAAAACTGCAAATAAAAAAGATACGGAGATTCTTAAAATAGTATTCATTTTAATTTGTTTTTTCAGCTTATAGGCAGTGGCAGATTATATGTCTTGAGGCCACGAAGAAAAGGTGAAATATGCTTATAAATAGTTAGTATGTAGTATATTGCCGTATTTTTCAATACTTACTTTCCAATACAGAATTTGCCAAAAATATTTCCCAATAATTCATCATTTCCTATTTCTCCGGTGATGCTTCCCAAATAATGAAGTGCGGTACGAACATCAATAGCAATTAAATCGGCGGGAATAGTTGCTTCAAAAGCCTGAAGAATAGTTTGTAATGATTCATGGGTGTGTTCCAATGCCTCCAAATGGCGCGCATTGGTAACAATACTCTGGTCTTGAATGTTAAATTGCTGTACATAATTGTTTAAAGCAGTTTCCAGCGCTTGAATGTTGTTCTTGGCAGAGATGGCTACATAATGATAGTTACATGAATCGTCCAAGCTAAGCAAAGGAGTTTGGTCTATTTTGTTGATGACAATAATGAGTTCCTGACTGGAAGTGTCAATTTTTATTTGGGCCTTCTCTACCTGATTATTAATGTCTTCGGTGCTTTTTATATCCGCAGCATCCACTAGTAGTAAAACTATATTTGCTTCTCCAATTTTTTTATAGGTACGCTCTATTCCCAAGGATTCTACCAAATTGTCAGACTCTCTAATGCCTGCAGTATCAATAAATCGAAATAAAACGCCATTAACATTAATGCTGTCTTCAATTATGTCGCGTGTGGTGCCGGCAATATCCGATACTATGGCTTTGTCTTCATGCAGTAGAGTATTCAGCAGGGTAGATTTTCCCACATTAGGTTTTCCCACAATGGCTACGGGGATGCCTTCTTTTAGCACATTGCCAATGGCAAAAGAATGGATAAGCCTTGTTACTTCTTTGTCTATTTGTTTTACTAGTTGGATAAAACGCTTTCTATCAGCAAATTCAACATCTTCTTCGGCAAAGTCCAGCTCCAATTCTATCAGTGAGGCAAAATCAAGAAGCTGCTGCCTAAGTGCTTTTAGTTGGTTGCTGTACTGTCCTTTTAGCTGTCGCATAGCAGTATGGTGTGCCGATTTTGAGGCCGAGGCTATTAAATCGCCCACTGCTTCGGCTTGGGCCAGATCGAACTTGCCATGAAGAAAAGCGCGCATGGAGAACTCTCCCGGCTCAGCTATCCGTGCTCCATGTTGTACCAAAAGGGCAAGGGTTCGCTGTAGAATATAGGGCGATGCATGGAGACTTATTTCCACACTGGTTTCGCCGGTATAGGATTTGTTTCCTTTAAAAACACTTACCAATACTTCATCTAAAATAAGATCTCCGTCATAAAGATCTCCAAAGTAAATTCGGTGTGATGCGGAATCGGCAAGCTTTTGCCCTTTCTTTTTGGCAATAAAAATTTTATCGACTATCGCTAAGGCCTTATCTCCCGACAGGCGTACAATAGTTATGGCTCCGCCTTTTCCTGTGGCTGGTGCACAGATGGTATTTCCGCTATCAATAATGCTCATCTATTTTTCTTTTTGCTGCTGCTGTTTACCATAATTCTAACTTGCTTTTTTACTAAAAAAGTTCCATTCCAACAAAATTCTGTGGTGTAATTTGTCGCAATTCTTCTTTTATCGTTTCGTCAATATCCAACTTGTCAATAAATAGGGCAATGGATTCGGCAGTGATTTTACTGTTGGTTCTAGTGAGGGCTTTCAGTGCCTCATAGGGATTAGGATAGGCCTCGCGACGCAGTACCGTCTGTATTGCTTCCGCTACCACAGCCCAGTTGTTTTCCAAATCGGCATCGAAAACTTCAGGGATTACTATTATCTTATTGAGGCCTTTAATCAAACTATTGAGACCTATAAGCATGTGGGCAAAGGGTACTCCCATATTTCTACTCACTGTGGAGTCTGTAAGATCTCTTTGCATTCGTGATATTGGCAGTTTCATCGATAAGTGAGTGAAGATGGCATTGGCAAAACCTAAGTTGCCTTCCGAATTTTCATAATCAATAGGGTTTACTTTATGGGGCATGGCCGACGAACCTATCTCTCCCTTTTTAATCTTTTGTGAAAAGTAGCCCATGGAGATATAAGTCCACATATCGCGGTCCAAATCAATTAAAATAGTATTTATTCGCTTTAGATTATCGCAGAAGGCGGCAAAATAGTCGTAATGTTCAATCTGCGTTGTTACCTGGTAGCGAAATAAATGAAGTTTATTATTTACAAAATCATTCCCAAAATCAATCCAGTTGAAGCTGGGATAGGCCACATGATGTGCATTGAAATTGCCCGTTGCACCGCCAAATTTAGCTCCAAAGGGAATTGATAACAAACTTTTATATTGATTTTCGAGGCGCTCTACAAAAACGTAAATCTCTTTGCCCAAGCGGGTAGGAGAGGCCGGCTGACCGTGAGTACGAGCGAGCATGGGAATGTCTTTCCACTCTTGTGCGTATTCTTTGAGCTTAAGGATGAGTGCTTCAATTACAGGCTTTAGTAACTTCTCAAAAGCGTCCTTAATCATCTTAGGCATGGCAGTATTATTAATATCCTGCGAGGTAAGCCCAAAATGAATAAACTCTTTATAGGCTTGTAAACCTAATCGGTCAAATTCTTCTTTGATGAGATATTCTATCGCCTTTACATCATGGTTGGTAATGCTCTCTATTTCCTTGACCCTCTTTGCTTCTTCAAGGGTGAAATCCAGATAAAGTGACCGCAGAGGCTCGTAATTGTTTTTATCAAAATCCTTTAGCTGAGGCAAAGGAATCTCGCATAAAGCAATAAAATATTCTATTTCAATATAAATGCGGTAGCGTATCAAGGCCGACTCGGAGAAATAATTTGATAGCTCTTGTGTTTGTTGGCGATATCTTCCGTCAATGGGTGATATGGCGCTTAAGGTGCTTAGGTCCATGGTGATTTGTTTTAAAATGCGAAAATAGTTTTTTTAGGCTTTTGTTGGATTTATTTTTTCATCTTTGCACCAATTATTGAATTGAATATTTTTATCATGAGAATGAGTAAATTTAAGGTAATTATCATTGGCTTTCTATCATTTTTCAGCTTGCCTTTGTTGGCGCAAAACTATAATTTCGATTGGTGGATAGCCAAACACCATTGGGACGGTCATACACAATGGAATCACATGATGAATACCTCAGCAGCTTATTTTGGCCCCAATGCATTGCCTGTACCTGACCTTAGAGATGGTAGAGTTAGTTCTCAATATCGCTTTGAAATCCGTCCCGAAGCGCAACTTTCCAAGGGAGACCAAACCTACGATTTATACACTTCTTTTATCGCCCCATTGGGAAAGCATATCGCCAGTTTCGAGGTTTTTTTGGTGCCCTCAGAGTATTATAAACTCGACACGATTACCCGCGACAAAAGACTCGCCCGTCATATTAATGCCGAAGGCTATTGTGGTGGCGATTTCTGGTTTGGTACTAATATTCAGATTGTTAAGGGAAGGCATTTTCCGGATTTAGTGTTCTCAGCATATTTCAAAACCGCTTCCGGCACCAACCTCTCCGACGCCAGATATACCGATGCTCCCGCCTATTATATGCTGCTTAATGCCGGTAAGGATATCTACCAACATAAGGACAATACATTGAGATTATATGGTCATCTGGGGGCCTATATTTACCAAACCTGGTCCGATACCAATAGCCAGGACGATGCCTTTGCCTATGCGCTGGGGATCAAATATTCAAGCCCCAATTTCTATCTCACGGCCGAACTATCTGCTTACCACGGCTATCTCAACAATGGCGATCAGCCGGCGGTCTTACGCTTTCAATACGCACTTACAAAAGATCATTTCGACTGGCGTTGGCGCTATCAGTATGGTATTCACGATTTTGAATACCAAAGTTTTTCCTTCGCAATGATATATAAATTTGATGCTTTCTGAAACTAATTACCGGCCATCTATTTTTTCTTTTTTTAGGGCGGACGGACGGGCTATTCGCTATAGTCGTCGGGCATGGTATTGATTGTTGCATAAGTTAAGAGAAAGCTATTATTCCAATTCTTCTAGTCCATCAAGGGTGGTTTATCATGCCCGGCGAGCTGCCGCTGCTATCCCTGCCGCGACGATTCAATTGCGTTCCACCTGAAGAACACTAGATTAACAACAAAACCCAAATAGTGCTACTTGTGTAGATACGGTTCACGAACCGTATCTACATAGGTAGCACCTAGCACCAATCTATGAAAAACTACCAAAACAAATTAATATTCTCTATAAACCCCTGGAAAAACCAATTGGCAACATGATTATTATGATACAATCATCAGAACTACAAAGGACTATATGAATATCAGAAAATATATTGTCGAAAATCCCAAAAAATGGAAACTGTGATGG
>WGCS01000266.1 GCA_015493685.1 Bacteroidales bacterium | reverse complement strand
CATTATTAGAATTAAGCCCTAATACAACAATAATTCTCTGTTTAAAAAACACGTAATTACTGACATAATCACACAATAATTTTAAATTTGTTAATTTATCAGAAGAATAAGGATGAATTTTAACATGCTTTTTTTCGAAAGAATTCGCAAGATAGGGCGAGAAAGGGTAAGAAGAAAAACATCAACAATGATGTTGAAAGATTCCATGCATTTTTGAATCACAAAAAGTAATATAGTTAAGCATTAGCTGTAGCCTCGAGTGAATTCTTTTTATGAATTTTAGCCACAAGAAAAGCAAATAACGTTAGGTAAGCATAGCCGGCTACCGGCACCCAATAAGAAACAGAGATATTAAAGATATCGGCAATTTTTCCCTGCAAAGGAGGCAGAAAAGCCCCCCCTAGGATCATCATCACTAAAAACGCAGAACCTTGAGAAGTAAATTTTCCCAAGCCTTGTACCGACAGGGAAAATATTACAGGCCACATTACCGAACAGAACAACCCACCACTAACCAAAGCAAATACAGCTATGCTTCCTGTGGTATAAATCCCGGTAATCATAGCGATAATTCCTAAAATACCAAAAATCATCAATGTTTTGGCCGGTTTGTTTTGTCCCAGATAAAAACCGAAAATCTGAATAACTATTACGCCGGCATAGGGCAATAGCACCTTAATATTCTGTGTTGACTCTCCTCCAATATAATTGGCTGCAAGAATAACGAGAAAGGCAATATAAGGGACAATAATCATGGCAATACGCTTGGCTTTTGAGCTAAGATTAAAAGCAGAAACAGCCCCTGCCCAACGTCCAATCATCAGGCTTCCCCAGTATAGCGAAATCAACATCGGCGTCATGGCAGCCCAATGGCCTTTAATTTGGTGCGTCATAAGTAATTGTTTAAAACCATCATAGGTAATTCCCTTATTGATAGTAAAAAAATTAGCAAAATCTAACTGCTTGAGATATTCACCCAGATTACTCTGGATGGTAACTTCGGTACCCACATAGGTGAAAATGGCAATCATCCCCAGCACAAGTTGTGGGTATTTGAATGCTCCCCAAGCCGTTGCATCCTTTTTAGCTAATCTATTGGCTGTTAAAAGAGCTATCACCAAAAAACTGATTCCACTGAGAATGAGATACAAAGCTGTATGACTGCTGTGATCAACACCTTGACCTGTATTTTGATAAAATATCAAACTTATCACCACGATTAGCACAAGGCTAATAATAGAAATCAAAATAGTGGCTTTATTCTCATTATCAATAGTCGAATCTGCTTTCATTGCCGGTAATTTATTGGAGAATTTAAACAAAATTGCCGCCAAGAAGAAAGCACCACCAATGATAATATACAACCACTGCACCGTTGAAAGGCTGAGTTCTTTAATTAAACTAACATCCATTTTGGTAGTGCCTAGAAGTGCCAAGGCAAATATTATAGGACCTATAGTTGTACCAAAAGAGTTAACACCACCGGCTAAATTAAGTCGATTGGCCCCAGTACTTTCATCTCCAAGATTGATAGCGAATGGCTGTGCTGCAGTTTGTTGCAATGAAAAACCTAAACCAATAATAAATAATGCGCCTAAAATAAAAGAGAAGTTATTGGAAGCCAAAGCCGGATACATAGCAAAAGCACCCACTACCGACATTATCAATCCATAGACTATACCATTTTTAAAACCCCAATGATTGAGCAAATCTCTCCTTCCTATCACCGAAAAAATAAACAACAAGAACGCACCTATATAATAAGCAAAATAAAAAGCCGAATCTATTAACTGACTTTGAAACTGTGATAGTTCAAATTTTGATTTACAGAAAGGGATAAATACCCCATTGGATGCGGCAATAAAACCCCAGAAAAAGAACACCCCCACCAGAGTGTATAGGGCCGGATAATTCGTTGGCTTCTTATTATTCATTGGTAATAAATATAATTATTATTAATCTTCCTGTGCTTGTTGTTCCAAATACTCTCTATACAATTGATGAATCATTCCATCGGCAAGACCAATTTTTGGCACAGCAATATGTTTTGCTTTAATGAGCTTTAATATCCTCAGATATATATCAGCAGCGGGCACAATTACATCTGCTCTATCACGGCGCATACCAAATTCACTCATTCGCTCTTCTACCGTCAACATTGATAAATAATTATGCGAATTCTGCAAATGATCGATACTCAAAAAGATACTATTTTCTTCGCCAAAAAGTTTGTTTATCTTATTAATATTGCCTCCTGAGCCTACTACATTCATCTGGTCAAATTCATCACTAAACTCAACAAACCAATCTTCTATTTCATCCCATACTTTAGGAGTACAATTTCGGTTAAGCAACCGTATAGTACCTATTTTAAATGATTTAAGCTTTATAAGTTCGCCATTGCGTTCCGCCGATATTTCAGTACTTCCTCCTCCCACATCGATAAAAATCGTTAACCTATCAGGATGTTTAAACACTATTCTATTCGTTTTTCGAATAATAGAAGCCTCTTCTGCCCCTGAAATCACTTCTAAATTAAGACCAGTTTCTTTTCTTATCTTTGCTACAATATCCGTACTATTAGTGGCCTCCCGCATTGCAGCTGTGGCACAAGCCCTAAAGCCATTGGCTTTGTAAACGTCCATTAAAAGTCGGTAGGCTTTCATTGTTTTAACAAAGTCCTTCTCTTTGGAAGGAGATATGGCTCCCGGTTTATGCGATTTCTTAAACACATCCTTTCCCAGGCGTAATGGAATTCGAATTAATGTCGCTTTCTCAACCTTAATATTATCAATATCTCCATAGGCATTGGCAAATAATAAACGCGCCGCATTGGAGCCCACATCGATTACAGCATATAACATAATATTTCTCTTTTATATATTGCAAAGGGGCGAATTTAAAAAAAATATTAGCAGGGAACACTCCAATAAATATATTTTATCACCACATCAAAACCACCACCGAAGCTATCGCCCCCACAAGCATTACAATAAAAGTGTAGGGAAGAATACTTTTCGCCTTTACACCCGATATTGACAGTAAGGGCAGCGCCCAAAAAGGCTGTATCATATTGGTAAGTTGATCACCATAGGCCAAGGCCATGATAGTTTTTGGTATTGAAACTCCCAGCTGCTGCGCAGCATCAACTAATATTGGCCCCTGCACCGCCCATTGGCCTCCTCCACTGGGGACAAAGAAATTAACTACCGCTGCACTTATAAAACTATATAGCGGGAATGTTTGCGGAGAACTTATGCTCACCAAATGCTCTGTAAATATAGCTATTAAACCCGAATAGTTAAGCAGACCCATAATTCCGGCATAAATAGGAAACTGAATCATAATTCCCGATGACGAGATTATTGCTGTATTTACGGCATTCATAAATTGTTCTAAATTAGCATACAGCACAAATCCTAAACCCAACAGAATAAGGTTTATCATATTTATATTTAAAGCCGCCAAGCCATGCAGTACAAACTGATAGCAGGCTGCAGCCAACAATGCCAAGCCCAATGATAGCCCCAAATAACGACGTTTAGTAGTCGTTTTTACAACAACTTCAGCTTTAGGCAATTCCTCCGGATTTGTCATTCTCGTGGAATATTTTTTTTCCAAGAGATAATATGTTGAGGGTAACAAAAGGAGAAAAATAACAAATAAGCTAATATTCATTGTGGAAAAAATGGTTTCAGAAACCGGAATAACACCGATTAAATTCTCCAAAAAATGACCTTCTTGAGCCACTTTAAGTGGCGCGGAACCACTCAACCCTCCATGCCAAACCATCATTCCAGTATAAGCTGCCGCAACTACCAGCGGATAATTAATCTTTATCTCTTTTTGTCGAGCCATTTCTCCAATCGACCTTGCCAATAGAGCGGAAAATATCAATCCCAGTCCCCAGTTAAAATACGACAATAGAATACTAAACAGAGAAGTAAATACGACCGCTTGCGTATTGTTATGAATTATTGGCAGAATAGATTTCAACAAACGCTGAAACAATGGAGTCAATGCCAGCACATTTCCCAACACAAGAATTAGCATCATTTGCATTGCAAAAGTCAGCAAATCCCAAATTCCTTTTTGATAATAAAGTAGTAATTGTAATGGATAGAATACTCCCTTATTACCAGAGGAAGTGTATAGTAAAGCAAGAATATAAACAACAAAACTCAACACTATAGCCAACGCCAGCGGAGATGGAATAATTGACTTATACCTTTTCATCTATCTAAATTTTGTTAATTTGGTGCTATGAAATAACTAATAATAAAAATAATCAATCTATTGTGCTTTTGCATAAAAGTGCTTCTGCACACAAGAGTAAGTTAAATAATTATTTTTATCATAGATATATCATAAGACTATAGCTCTAATTTTCTGAATCATTTTCAAATAACGACTCCTCTGTTATTCCGTTATTAATGATTCCCGGTTTAAAAACTATGGAAAACACATGCAAGCTACGATATTGCCGTGAGATTTCTTCGGCATAATCTTCAGAATAATAATCTTCAGAGATATAGGCATCACCACCCGCAATTTTTATCTTAGTTAATTCTGGAAAATGTGCCGCTATAACTTCCTCTTGTTGTTCATCACGAGGAACTACGGCAATTTTATACACCTCAACGCCTACCTTATCACCAATATATTCCCTTATTAAGCCACCTAGCTCCTCTTGCATAATTGCTTCTTCCCGCGTTATTTTTCCATCAGCATTAATCAACAAAACAATCACATCAATCAAATGCCTAACTTGATCTTTTGGAGGAGACATTTTAAGATATGAATTCAAGCTTTCTCTCAATTTATTGAAACGATCACCGCTAATATCCTTGTATTTCTCTACCTCATTCCAATTAATATCGATATGCCAATCATCGGCAAACTTTTGAATATATGCTTTTTCCTTTTTATCAAGATCGTTATCAATCATAGCCAAACGGCTTAAAATATCAATAATTTTATCCGCAGAGGAAGGTTGAAAAAAAGCTTTTGCCAAATCACCTGCCTCATTTCGTTCAAGATTTAAAGCCCTAATAAGCAAGCTGAAAAACCGCTCTCCTTTATTCGCATTTACAAACAAACCAACACCAATTATCATACTTACAGTACTGGCAATTATCCACAACATATTACCCGTAAGCTGAGCATAGCCACCAACACGCAAATTAGTAATAGCAAAAAAAGTATTTATTATTAAACTAATAAACATAGCAGAAATAGAAATACTCTCAGCAACAACCCTTTCGTGCTTACGTTTCCATAATTTATTGATAATGAAATATATCTGTACCATGCTCAATAGTGCAGCCAACCAGCCGATGGAATCATATACTCGATCTTTGAGGGTATATTCTTCTCTATAAACGGGCCAATCAATACCATTCATATTAGAAAACACTACACTTTTCCATTTTGGATGAGAGAACTTATTAAGTTGTATTCCCTTGAGGTTGTATTTTAAGTCGTTATATAGACTATCAATCATCAAAGCCATTTTACCATCAACATTTTTGGTATTTACGGCTATCAACGACATTACCGAATAGGTTTCAACCGGCTTTTGTTGCCATGCATAGGTTCCGGAGGGTATCTTTTGCTTTATATAGCAATTATCGTTTTGCGGGCTATGTATCGACACCAATGTTAATTGCTGTTGAGTTGCCAGCGGTAAATTAGTTAATAAATTGGAAGGCGCTGCTCCCACAAAGAAAAAAGCATCAATTCTATTTTGCTTCAGGGCATCCACCAAATCTCCGAAATACATTGGCATAGCCTTCCATTCAATACCCGCATTTGCCTGAATATGTTTAGCGGTAAAATAAGAACCCGAATTGGTATCGCCCATGCCAACGCGTTTGCCTATTAGATCCACCATATCATGAATCCCTGATTTTTTTAATGTTACCAGTTGAACTTCCTCTTTATAAAGAGGCACAAACACCTTAATATATTTTTTTTCTTCGGGGTGTTCCCTACCAAAATAATGAAGCACATCATATTGCAGAAAAGCCAACTGAATACTATCAGATTGGAGCATACTCAAATTTTGCTGACTTCCTTGAGTCGTATATATTTTAGTTCTTACACTGGTATTATTGGATATATCCTTGGCAAATTGATTATATATTTCACCCTTTAAACCTGAAACAATATGTATTTGGGCATGAAGAATATCCGCACTAAACATTATTAGCGCTATTACTATAATAAGGAATCGAAATCTAAACATACAATATATAAATTATGCCAATTTAAAGATACTTAATCCAGAATATAAAAATACTATATAGTGATTTTAAAGTACAAAGGTAATTAAAGTAATGATTATTTATAATGGTCAACAAATATAATTTCAACTCAAAGTCTAAGACTCCATTTTACTAACCTATGAACGCAAAATTCAATATATTAATAGTTGTTGGCAGAATAGCAATCTTCAACATAAGATTCCAATTATATAGGTGCAATAAAATGCACATAAAAACTCGATTCTCCCCAAGCATTTACAGTCCATTCTAAACGAGCAACTGCATCATAATAGGAAATAAAATCGAGCCCCAGACCTATGGAATATTGCAGACTATTGGGCAATTGATTACTACTGCTATAGGCCTGACTATTGTAAACATAGCCCATATCACAAAACACATTTAAATAAAAGGCATAAGGAATGGTATTAAATTTATCGGATTTTATCCAATTAAGCTTCACAATTTTTTCGGGAAGCAGAGCAAATTTAATATTTGTTTTAGCTACCATATAATCTTGTCCATCAATCACATAATATTCATATCCTCGAACAAAATCGCGTCCATAACCGAGTCCTCTCTCCAATAAATAGGGTTGAAAAGCATTATTCGATATTTTACCAATTATTCCGGCAGCATAATACCAACGTTTTCCCAATTGCCAATATTTCCGCAAAGTAGATTTAAAACTTAAGATATTCAAATCGCTATTTGTTAATCCCAAACCATATTTAAATATTTCTATATCAGCATAATATCCACGTAATGGATAAGGCTTATAATCTCTATGATCCAATTTAAGCTTATAATAAAGCCCAAAATAGTTTAATTCTTTATTCGAGTTGGGCGAATACGTAGTATTAAAATGGAGCAATGTATCGGCAAAGCGCCACTGATGAAAGCGGAATTGTAAAAGATGACTCAAATAAAATTTTGGACGATAGGTAAGTTGAAAAGAACTAATCCAGTCCTCTTGAATGGGGAAATCTACTGTCTTAAGGTACAATTGCTTATCGTTCTTTGTCAAGGCATTAACTTCATGCCGGAGAGTATAAATACTTTGAAAACCAAAACCTAGAGTTTTCTTTTTATTCAAATAAGGAAATTCATAGGACAAGCCCACTTTCTTATTGTAGCCAAGCATTAATAATACTTTCAACAGTTCACCATTTCCTCTCATATTGTTATGGGTAAGAAATACCCCTACGCTGGCCCTATTTAGACTTTTTGTTTCCCACCAAGTATTAAAATTACGTTCATCAATATCAACCTGAGGAATGGGCCACAAATACCACCTTTCTTTCAGCTTAACCAGCACCTGCTTTCGGACACCATCACCCTGAACACTTATATTTGCAAAATGGAATAAGGAAGTATTTACCAAATTTTGTTCACTGGTTTGTTTTATTCTCTCCCAATTTTCAAGCTTGATTGTATCCCCTTTAAAAAACAGCAACTCTCTAAGAATAAACTTATCTTTGGTTTTATTATTTCCTTCTAACTTAATGTTATCCACGATAAAATACTGCCCCATAGTGAAAGACACGAAAGCAAAAATAGAGAATAGGGTATAAAATAGTTTCTTCAAAACAAGCATTAGATATTTAGGTATTTCATAAAACTTTCATAACGCTCATCAATATCTTCACTTTCATTTTCAAAAATGGTGGTTGTAATGGTATAATTATATCGCTCAAAAGTTTGTATTATTGCCGACAAATCAATCTTATTTACCTTGATACTAACTTCCAACATAGAAGATTCGGGACGAGAATAAATGTAGGAACTCAACACTTTTGCATCATTGGATTCTATAATTTGGGCTATTTGGGCCAAGCTATAATCATGTGCACTCACCGACAATACAATAATACCTCCCGGCTGATTGATGGCTGTAAATTTAGACATAGCATGAAGCAAGCTAAAGACGTTTATCACCCCTAAATATACGAATGATGTGTTTAGAACAGGTATAAGACTCAACCGATGTTCCGATATCTCTTTAAACACATCATAAATATGTTGATAATCGAAAATATAGGGCTTTTGTAGATTCAACATTAAAGCAGCAATGGGACCCTCAGGATCTTCCATATTAAAAATATCGTCTTCCGAAACAACGCCCAACAAGTTTTCTCCATTCACTACAGGCAAATGTCTGACTTTATATTCTTCCATCATTCGCAAGGCTGACAAACCCGAGCTGCTAGTCATCAATGGACTTATATCATCTGAAATTAGTTCTTTTGCCAACATAAATTATTGCCTACTTAAAATTGATTTTTATAAATTTGCAAGCAAATATACAACTTATGACAAAGCTAAGCGTAAATATTAATAAAATTGCCACTCTTCGAAATGCCAGAGGAGGCAATATCCCCAATGTCTTAAAAGCAGCATTAGACTGTGAAAGATATGGGGCACAAGGCATTACAGTTCATCCAAGACCCGACGAACGCCATATTAGATATGCCGATGTTTATGATTTAAGAAAAAATATTTCCACTGAGTTTAACATTGAAGGCAATCCTATTCCACAATTTATTGACTTGGTATTGGATATTAAACCGGCACAAGTAACTCTTGTTCCTGACGGCCCCGATGCTCTTACCTCAAACGCAGGTTGGGACACTCTAACGCATAAGCGCTACCTTCAGGAAGTTATCGCTGTCTTTCACCAAGCAGGAATACGCACTTCCATATTTGTTGACGCTGATGAAGAGATGATATTTCATGCCAACGAAACAGCTACCGATCGCATCGAACTTTATACCGAAAGTTATGCCAGCGGTTATAGCAAAAATAAGGAACTGGCTATAGCTCCTTTTATTAATGCAGCAAAAGCAGCTGTAGATCTTGGCCTTGGCATCAATGCGGGCCATGATTTAAATTTGGAAAATCTGGCTTACTTTGCTCAAAACATTCCGGGACTCCTCGAAGTTTCCATTGGCCATGCACTAATTTGCGATGCACTATATTATGGTCTTGAAAATACCATTATGATGTATCGTCGACTTCTATAAAGTTACTATTTATGTCTAAATTATTATACCTGTTTACTTTAGTTTTTATATTAAGCCTTTGGTCGTGCAAACGAGTACAAAAGATAGATTATTATAAAAACGGACAAAAGAAATCCGAACTCCATTACCATGGCGACAAACTCGACGGACTTAGTAAGTATTTCTATGATAACGGACAACTTCAATCACTCTTTAATTACCATAATGGGATATTAGAAGGCCAAAGCATCAGCTATTTCTTTGATGGAAATACAGAATCTATTCACCATTATCAAAAGGGGAAACTCAATGGAATATCAAAATTATTTTATCCCAATGGCGCCATTAAAGAAGTCAAATATTACCATAACGATAGCTTGGATGGTAAATATATTATGTATTATAAAGAAAAATCAATACGTATAGAAGGGAAATATAATATGACCCAATTTGATTCCATTTGGAACTATTACGACAAATACGGAAGGCTTGTGGGACAAGGAAAATTCACCAATGGAAACGGAAATCTTTACTCCTTTTATCCCAATGGAAAAATCAAAATTAACGTTCTCTATAGAAATAGCCAGCCCACCGGCACAGAAATTCACTACAATAGCAAAGGAATAGCTACTGATACATTAACCTATTAGATTCCCGTACATTGCAAAGAACAAAAGTCTTATTTGATTAACAACACATTATCAAACTCTATTAAATTAATAAAGACCGGAATTGAGCATTACCAGAGTACAATTTTCAATCACCTCTATGGATTTATCCTTCAGAATATTTTCAAATTCAAGATTTTCTGTACCCGGATTAAAGATGACTCTTTTTGGATTTATAGCCACAACTTTGTCATAAATTGAGGCCTGATGTTTTGGCCCAATGTACAAAGTAACCGTATGAATGTCTTTATCATAAGGCCATTCCACATTGATATCCACATCCAGCACTTTTCCTTCCCTTAAACCAAAAGCATAAACCTTTTTATCATATCTTCGCAACAGCTTAATGGCCCTATTGGAATATCTAAGCTCATTTTCACTTGCTCCAACAACCAGAGTATTATATTCTTCCATAGAATAAAAATTATAATTTGACATAATTACATGATTGCTAAATATTTACTGACATTTTGTCTTAGTCCTTCATTTGGCAATTCATTTGATAGAGAGCAAACATAATTAAATATATCGTTAGAATACAAAAAACTCGATATAAATAATAAGTATTAACATTAAAAAGATAAGATATGAACCTAGATAAATTCACCATAAAAGCACAAGAGTCGTTGGCCAAGGCACAGGAGATTGCTCAGACCAACGGGCAACAACAAATAGAAAACATTCATTTACTAAAAGGAATATCCTTAATTGACGACACTTTACTACCTTATATATTTAAAAACGAAGGTATTGACATAAATCAATTTAATAGCCTTTTGGAAAATGAGCTCAACAATATGCCCAAGATAAGTGGCGGCGATCAACGCATTTATCTTTCACAAGAATGCAATAACACCTTGATAAAAGCTTCGGAGTTGAGCAAGAAAAATGAAGATGAATATGTATCCTTGGATATTTTGCTAATTGCCATAGCAGAAAGCAAAGATGCGGCAGCTCGACTATTACACAAACTAGGCTTAACCAAAGAAAAAATAAATACCAATATCAAACAAATAAGAAAAGGAGGAAAAGTTATGTCACAACATGCAGAAGATAATTTTCAAGCATTGAACAGGTATGCAAAAAACTTAAACGAACTAGCACGCGAGGGAAAGCTCGACCCCGTTATTGGTCGTGAAGATGAAATACGACGAGTATTACAAATTATTAGTCGAAGAAGAAAAAACAATCCTATACTGGTAGGAGAACCCGGAGTTGGTAAAACAGCTATTGCCGAAGGGTTGGCTCATCGAATTATTGACCAAGATGTCCCCGAAAACTTAAAGTCTAAAACCATCTATTCTTTGGACATGGGACTATTAATAGCCGGAGCTAAATATAAAGGAGAATTTGAAGAGCGACTAAAAAGCGTTGTAAAAGAGGTAATTGAAGCGTCAGGCGAGATTATCCTTTTCATTGATGAGATTCATACCCTTGTTGGTGCAGGAGGCGGTGACGGAGCTATGGATGCTGCTAATATTCTTAAGCCTGCTTTAGCGAGAGGAGAATTAAGAGCTATTGGAGCAACAACACTTAATGAATATCAAAAATTCATTGAAAAAGACAAGGCACTGGAACGAAGATTTCAAATGGTAATTATTGATGAACCAAGCGCTGCTGATGCAGTATCTATTCTTCGTGGATTAAAAGAAAAATATGAAAGTCATCATAAAGTACGGATACTAGACGACGCCATTATTGCAGCAGTAGAGTTATCACAACGCTATATTTCAGATCGCTTTTTGCCCGATAAAGCCATTGACCTTATGGATGAGGCCGCAGCAAAATTACGACTGGAAATAGATTCTGTTCCCGAAGAGCTGGATGAACTGGAAAGAAAAATTCGGCAATTAGAAATAGAACGAGAAGCAATAAAACGTGAGAAAGACAAGCAAAAACTCGACATTTTAAATAAACAAATTGCCAATTTAAGCGAAAAACGTGATGAGATAAAAACAGCTTGGCTAAGGGAAAAGAATATTATCAATCAAATTCAAGCCGAAAAGAAAAAGATTGAAGAATATAAAACCGAAGCCGACCAATACGAAAGAGAAGGCAATTATGGTAAAGTTGCAGAACTACGCTATGGTTTAACGCAAAAAAGTCAAGAAAAAATTGAAAATTTAAAAGAAGAATTAAAAGCGATACAAGGAGATAATGCACTCATTGACGAAGAAGTAAATAGCGAAAATATCGCTGAAGTTGTATCTCGATGGACAGGAATACCCTTAAGTAAGATGCTCCAAAGCGAAAGAGAGAAACTTCTTCACATGGAAGATGTTTTACACAAAAGAGTTATAGGCCAAGATGAAGCAATCAACGCCCTATCCAATGCGATACGACGAAGCAGAGCAGGCTTACAAGATGCTAAAAAACCCATCGGATCGTTTATATTTTTGGGAAGCACAGGCGTAGGAAAAACCGAACTTGCCCGAACTCTGGCAGATTATCTATTCAATGATGAAAATAATATGGTTAGAATCGATATGTCTGAATATCAAGAACGACATGCCGTCTCTCGTCTTATTGGAGCGCCTCCCGGCTATGTAGGCTACGATGAAGGAGGACAATTAACCGAGGCCGTTCGCAAGAAACCTTATTCAGTAATACTGCTGGATGAAATAGAAAAAGCACATCCGGATGTGTTTAACATCCTACTTCAAGTGCTTGAAGATGGCCGCTTGACAGATAATAAAGGGCGTATTGCTGACTTTAAGAATACAATTATCATTCTTACTTCAAACATGGGCTCGGAATATATAATGGAAGCCTTAAGTAAAAGTAAGACGGTTAGCGAAGAAGACTATGAGAGAATGCAGATTCAGGTACTTGATTTACTCAAGAAAAAACTTCGTCCTGAATTCCTGAATAGAATTGATGAATTGATTGTCTTTAAACCTTTGAACGAGGAAGAAATTGAAGCTATTGTAAGACTCCAATTTAACCAAGTAGTAAAAATGCTTAAGCAGCAAAATATAGAAGTCGAAATTAGTGACACTGCCGTAAAACACCTTGCCGAAACAGGATACGATCCACAATTTGGCGCAAGACCGGTAAAAAGACTAATCCAAAGAGACCTTCTTAATGAATTATCAAAAATGATTCTTGCCGGCATAGTTGACAAGGAAAAAGCAATAAATATAGATTGGGATGGTAACTACTATACCTTTTCCAACTGAACAAAAAATGTGAAACGATAAAAAATCGTTTCTCTATTCTACAACAACAAAAAGGCGAGCATTTTGCTCGCCTTTTTTTTTTACATTTGCACGCCTAATTCTTAACAATCAGCAACTAATTGTGAGCAAGGTAAAATATATTCTGGTGGTGCTTTTCTTGATTTTTGTACTTGATAGTCAGGCACAAAAAAGCAGGATATTATCTCGTGATAGCACTTGGCGCTCCAATGGAATCTTCTCACTAAATTTAGGCCAAACATCCTTTACAAACTGGGTTGCCGGTGGTGAAAACCAATTAAATATTAATACTATAATTCGTTACCGCCTCAGATACAATAAAGGCATTTCCTCTTGGGAAAATAATATAGAAGCTAAATACGGCACCCTTGTTTTTTCAACACTTAAAACAAAAAAAACCAGTGACATGCTCAATTTCTCCTCAAAATTTGGGTACAAAGCCACAAATCATTGGAATTACTCCTACTATCTTAGTCTTAACACCCAATTTTCAAAAGGATACAAATATCCAAACGATTCTACAGTAGTTTCTGACTTTATGGCGCCGGGATATTTTTTGGTTGGTTTAGGAATGGACTACCACCCTATTAAAACCCTTTCAATTCTTATTAGTCCTATTACTTACAAAGTGACTATTGTAAATAATAATAAATTAGCAAATGCCGGAAATTTTGGAGTAAATAAAGCGATAAGAGATACCGCCGGGAAAATAATTGTACCAAGTCAAAAATTTAAAAATGAACCCGGTGCCTTTCTAAAAATCTATTATCAAAAAGAATTTAAAAAGGGACTCTCCATTAGCTCCAAAATAGAATTCTTTACTGCCTTTAACAATAAACCACAAAACATTGATGTTAATTGGAATAGCTTTATTTCCTATCGAATCAGCAAACGATTTAGCGCCATCTTCACCCTTGATATTATTTACGACGATGATGCTATCTACAAAGTTGATACTAATGGCGATGGTATAAAAGAAAATGTAGGCCCACGTCTTCAGGCCAAGCAATCTTTTGGTATTGGTATCGCCTTAAATTTATAAGCCCCGGCACTTAATTACAATGCAAAAAGACAATTCTTCAAAATACGCTTATAATAAATAATACAATTACAACTCCTTGGCACATATCAAAAAAAATGCACATTCCTAATATAAGGTAAAATGCAAAAAAGCCCAACCTTTCGGCTGAGCTTTAATCACATTATAAACCACACAAAACACATAAAAAATCTATCCAATTAACTTGGATATATTATTTACTAACTAAAATCTTAACTTAGGGAATTTAAGGATGAACATAGCCTGATTTATTCAGGAATCTCCTTGCTCTAAAAGCGGATGCAAAAGTATAAAAATATTTCAATCTATCAATTTATTTCTTAGAATTAATTGATTTATTTTTAATATTTTTCTATCTCACTTATTATCTGTGTATTATAAAATAAATTTAGTTAAAAGAATACTTTTTATATTCTTATTAAGACAGGATAAAGAGAATTAGCAGCATTATCTGGATTAAATTTCGATAAAAACAGTGAAAATGTGACATCATTCTACGGTTTCGTTCAGCTAGAATTTTTTCAGTAAAATTCTAGCATAATTTAATAATCTTCTTCCAACAGAAACCAGATTAATTTACAAAAAGTTGTATAAATATTTTATAGCTTTGCTAACAATAGAATGTCATATATTTATAACAAATTATTATTATTTTCAATAGAGATTATTAAGCCTAATATGAATTTTAATTCAAGATTATTATATCACGAATCCAACCTTAAAACAAAGATACTATCATTAGGCCTTTTTCTATTGATGATAGTTTATAGCCCTGCCTCTTTTGCTCAAGTCGTACATATTATTGATTCTAAAACACTTAGCCCTATTCCGGGAGCTATAATTTCAGATAGTGCAAAAAATCATTATATCCTTACCAATGATATGGGAGAAGCATCCATTAGCTCCTTTAAAAAATTTGAATACATCTATATCCAGCACAATTATTACAAGAAGATAAAACTTAAAATGGATACACTCACCAGTAAATCCTACACCATCAAATTAAAGGAACTTATATTTCAACTTAATGGACTTACCATAACTGCCAATAAATGGGAACAAAGAAGGGATGAAATTCCTTTCACAATCACCGAAATGAACTCCAAAGAAGTCGATTTTAATAATCCGCAAAGTACGCCCGATCTTTTAGGTAACACAGGAACAGTATTTATTCAAAAAAGCCAACTCGGTGGTGGCAGTCCGATGATTAGAGGCTTCTCTGCAAATTCAATATTAATAGTCGTTGACGGAGTAAGAATGAATAATGCTATTTTTCGTTCCGGAAACCTCCAAAATACACTCAATATCGACCCTAACTCATTAGGACACTCCGAAATAATTTTTGGCCCGGGCTCAGTAAGCTATGGAAGCGATGCTCTGGGTGGAGTAATCGACTTCAACACTAAAGCGGTATCTTTCTCGACCAGTGATAAGTTTCAGGTAGCCGCAGAAGGTGTTTATAGAATCTCATCAGCAGACAGAGAGAATACTTTAAGTTTCGATATTGACCTCAAATGGAAGAAATTTGGCTCCCACACACAATTTTTAAGTAGCTCCTTCTCAAATCTTATGGCAGGAACAAAACATTACGGCGCTTACCCTAACTTTGGGAAGCGCAACTTCTTTGTCGACCCAAAACCGGATGCTAAAGATTCAATGCTGATAATAAAAAATACTAATATGATGATTCCTTCCTATTATAATATACGGAATATAAATCAAAAATTTCGTTATCAACCCAATAAAAATATCGATATTACATATTCTTTCATATACTCTACAACCTCAAATATCCCTCGCTATGACAGACTTACACAATGGAAAAACAATCATTTAAAATATGCCAGATGGTACTACGGACCACAAGATTGGATAATGAATAATTTTCGCATTCGACTTTTTAAACCCACGAAAATCTATGATTCGGGAAAAATAATTATTGCCAATCAATATTTTTTAGAAAGCCGAAACGACAGGAAATATCAATCCCCAATATTCCGGCATAGAACCGAAAAAGTAAATATGTATACAGCAACTATTGATTTTAGTAAAAGACTAAAAAAACATACAAGCCTTTATTATGGCATTGACTTATCCTTTAACAATGTTCATTCGCAAGCTTATTCTAAGAACATTATTACAAACAAAACTACAGTGATACAAAGTCGGTATCCAGACAAATTAAACCATTATTTTAGTTCAGGAATATTTTTCAATCTTAAACACCAACTAACAAAAAAACTATATCTGTTAGCAGGAATACGTTATAGTATGATCTATCTCCATTCCAGCTTTAACAGCAATAGAAATGGTTTACCTTTCAGCGATATAAAACTAATAAATCAAGCGCCAAATGGCAGCATTGGAATAGCTTGGCTTGCTAAAAGTAATACGAAAGTTAATTTTAATCTAGCTAGCGGTTTTAGAGCTCCAAACATTGATGATATTGCCAAAATATTTGATTCTGAACCGGGAAATGTTGTTGTTCCTAACCCAAACCTGAAACCCGAATATGCCTATTCCAGCGAAATTAGCATTATACGATCCATAAACAATTTTGCTCAAATTGAAATTTTGGGATTTTCAACCTTCCTTAACAACATAATTGTAAGAAAAGACTTTCTCTACAATGGCCATGATTCAATTTATTACGACGGCAGCTATAGTAAAGTTCAGGCAATGCAAAACACTAACTATGCTTATATTTATGGCACGAGTCTTAGCCTTAAACTAAACATTACAAAAAGCATACAACTATCAAGCACCTATAATATTACACGAGGTATCGACTCTGATAATAATCATCTGAGACATGTCCCTCCTGATTTCGGTACTACCAAGTTAATCTTCTCCAATAAATCTATTTCCAGTTCCTTTTTTATTAATTACTCTTCCTGCATAAGCTTTAAAAATTTAGCTCCCGCTGAGCAAAATAAAACAAATTTATATAGTCCGGCAGGATCACCATCTTGGTATACTATTAATTGGATTGCTGACATAAAGGTTTATTCCAATATTCATATTAATCTGGCTGTGCAAAATATTCTTGATCGGTTTTATATACCCTATTCATCAGGCATACCTGCACCTGGTAGAAATTACCTTATAGGATTACGATTTTATCCATTCTAATACTAATTTATAATATCTTTGCTGTACAATGATTAAACTTAAAAAAAATATTTCATTAAAACCTTACAATACTTTCGGCATTGAAGTATTTACCGATTTCTTCATTCAACTAGATAAGGCCGAAGATATAAGTACTTTTATCAAAAATTACGACGATATTCCCAAACCCATTTACTTTATAGGCTTAGGTGCAAATACACTTTTTACAAAAGATTTTTCAGGAACAGTTGTCCACATCAATACCAAAGGAATCCAAAAATATAAAGAAACAACTGATTCTATCTATTTAAGAGTTCAAGCAGGTGAAATATGGGACGATTTTATTGATTTTTGCATTACTAATAACTTCTCTGGAATTGAAAACCTAGCAGCCATTCCAAGTACTATTGGAGCAGCTCCAATTCAAAATATTGGAGCCTATGGAGTGGAAGTTAAAGATAGCATTGAGTATGTTAAATATATCGATTTAAACAACTTTAATACAATAACATTAAACAATAAAGAATGTCAATTTTCCTATCGAAACAGCCTTTTTAAAACTCCAATTAAAAACCAATTTTTAGTGACAGAAGTAGGATTTAAACTGTCAAAAACACTACAGCCAATACTTGAATATGGAAGTATAAAAAAGCGATTAAATTCATTGGGAATTACGAATCCAGATATTAAACAAATTGCCGACACCATCCGACAAATAAGAGCAGATAAACTGCCTGATTATAAAATACTTGGTAACGCGGGAAGCTTCTTCAAAAACCCAATCATACCAATAGACAACTTCAATAAACTTAAAGATCAATTCCCCAATATTATCGCCTATCCTCAAAATAATAATACCATTAAAATTGCAGCTGCTTGGCTTATCGATAAAGCTGGCTTAGCTTCATACCAGATTGGAGGTGCAGCTATACATGAGAATCAGGCACTTGTCATTATTAACAAGAATCAAGCACAAGCTAAAGACATAATAAACTTATGCTCACATATTCAAATTAAAATAAAATTACTATTCAACATTGAATTATTACCAGAGGTAATCTTTGTTTAATCTTTTCCATTAGAATTCAGTTAAAGTTACTTATTCTTTCTTGTTTATCGAACAGCATTAATTGTACTCCTAAGCTCTGTCCTATATTAATTCTCCCACAGAAAATCAATAATAGACTGAATATTATTAAATATCCCTAAGTTATAACGGAATGAATACGTAATATTTAATGCAAGCTTGGCATACTAATAATTTTTATAATAAATTTCGATAATTAGCCTTTTCAACCTAATAATACTATCCAACTTTAAAACACACTAATAGTTTCCATACAAAATTACTTAAAAACTCCTCCATTATATAAGCAACTATATGTCTAATCATTAATCTACGTTTTATGTATTTTTAACAGAGTAAAGTGTTCA
>WGCS01000265.1 GCA_015493685.1 Bacteroidales bacterium | reverse complement strand
ATTAATTGAAGGGATATACCCCAATGGACTAAGAGCTTATTATGGAATAGGAATATAAATTAACGCATTGAAATACTGAAATACAGTAAACTACAATTTTTTTAAAAATATTTGTATAAATATTTGGAAATAAGCATATCATTTCTTATCTTTGTAGATTATTGTATAGTGACATCAAGTTATTGAAAATAATACAAATTACATATGAGACAGTTAAAAATAACTAAATCGATTACCAATCGACAAACAGCCTCGCTCGACAAATACCTGCAAGATATTGGTCGGGAAGATTTAATTACAGCAGATGAAGAGGTTCGTTTAGCGCAACTAATAAAGCGCGGTGATCAGAGAGCTCTTGACAAGCTCACAAAGGCAAACTTAAGGTTTGTTGTTTCTGTGGCAAAACAATATCAAAATCAAGGATTAAGCTTACCCGATTTGATTAACGAAGGCAATTTAGGTCTTATCAAGGCAGCCAAACGTTTCGATGAAACACGTGGCTTTAAATTTATTTCTTATGCTGTATGGTGGATTCGCCAATCAATATTACAAGCACTGGCGGAACAATCAAGAATAGTACGCCTTCCTCTAAATCAAGTAGGCTCTTTAAATAGAATCGGTAAAGCATCAGCCAAGTTAGAACAAGAACTTGGCCGGCCACCTACCGCAAATGAGCTAGCTGATTTTCTGGAACTTCCTATTTACAAAGTAAAAGCCTCTCTGAAAATGCACTCACGCCATCTTTCTGTGGATGCGCCATTAATGGAGGGAGAAACATCAAGCATGCTTGATGTTATGGCCAATTCTGACGAACCCAATACGGATGAATATCTGATGCACGAATCTTTGGCCCAAGAAATTGCCCGCTCACTTAGCACTCTCAGTGAAAAGGAACGTGATGTTATTAATTTATATTACGGCATTGGACAAGGCCATAGCTGGACCTTGGACGAGATAGGAATAAAATTCGGCTTAACGCGAGAACGAGTTAGACAAATTAAAGAAAAAGCGATTCGTCGCTTGAAACATAATTCGAGAAGCAAACTTCTAAAAGCCTATTTAGGCCAGTAAAGAAGACTCAATTTTTAAGAAAAAATAAAGGAGGTATTAGAAATAATACCTCCTTTATTTTTTTAGTGATACAATTAAAAAATATTACTACTTTGCGAGACCTAAGGAATATTATTAACACATTGATTATCAACAACAATGAATAAGACAAGCTATATTTTTGTAACAGGAGGTGTTACTTCTTCCCTTGGGAAAGGAATAATTTCAGCCTCATTGGCCAAATTATTACAAGCCAGAGGCTATCAAGTAAGCATCCAAAAGTTAGACCCCTACATCAATGTGGACCCCGGAACACTCAACCCATACGAACACGGAGAGTGTTATGTAACAGTAGATGGCGCTGAAACAGATTTGGATTTGGGCCATTATGAACGTTTCACCAATCAGCCTACTACTCAAGCCAATAACGTAACAACAGGCAGAATATATTCGGAAGTAATAAATAAGGAACGCCGTGGCGATTACTTGGGTGAAACAGTGCAAATAATACCTCATATCACTGATGAAATCAAGAAGAGGATTATGCTTTTGGGAAACCAAGGAGATTATGATTTTGTAATTACTGAAATTGGAGGCACCGTTGGTGATATCGAATCTCTGCCTTATGTGGAAGCCGTTCGACAGATTAAATGGGAGATTGGTAATCAAGCCATTGTAGTCCACCTTACCCTTGTTCCTTATTTGGCTGCCGCCGGAGAATTAAAAACTAAGCCAACACAACATAGTGTTAAGCAATTATTGCAATTGGGAGTTCAACCCGATATATTAGTTTGCCGTACCGAACATCATTTAAATCGCAACCTCAGAAATAAAATTGCACTTTTCTGCAATGTTGAAACTACCTCGGTAATTGAAAGTATCGACACCAATACCATTTACAATGTGCCCATTCTGATGAAGGAAGAAGGGCTAGATTCTGAAGTGCTTCGTAAGCTAAATATTAAAGATAACCGAAAAACAATACTTACAAATTGGGATACATTCTTAAAAAGATTAAAAAATCCCACCCACGAAATTAATGTTGCCTTGGTGGGAAAATATGTTGAATTAAAGGATTCCTACAAATCAATATTAGAATCATTTGTACATGCCGGTGCTGAAAATTTATGCAAGGTAAACGTAAAAATGATTTCCTCTGAAACCATCGATGATGAAAATTCCGAATTTATATTAAAAACTATGGATGGAATACTCGTTGCTCCGGGTTTTGGCAACAGAGGCATCGAAGGAAAGATTACAGCAATAAAGTATGCTCGAGAAAATAAAATTCCATTTTTAGGGATCTGCCTAGGAATGCAATGCGCTGTAATAGAGTATTCAAGAAACGTATTGGGACATTTAGATGCCCACTCCACCGAAATGAATGCCCGCACTTCTTATCCTATTATTGATTTAATGGACGAACAGAAAGACATCAATAATATGGGAGGAACAATGCGATTGGGAGCCTATAGCTGTCACATTACCTCTAAAAACAGCAAGACCTATCAAGCCTACCAAAAGCTTGATATTGAAGAACGCCACCGCCACCGTTATGAGTTCAACAACAAATATCGAAAAGAATTTGCAGACTCAGGGATGTCGGTTGTGGGCATCAACCCCAAAAGAGATTTAGTAGAAATTGTAGAAATCGACAATCACCCATGGTTTGTCGGAGTACAATTTCATCCAGAATATAGCAGTACCGTAGCTAAACCTCATCCTCTTTTTGTAGGATTTGTAAAAGCGGCAAAAGAGAAAAACTAAATATTAACAAAGAGTTATAGCATTGAAAAATAAATATAAATTACAATCAATAATTAGTGGTAAAATCATTGATGACAATGGTTGGACCCTTGATGCGAAGAACGAAGAAGCACCCACTTTGGTGCGTAGCATATACAAGAAGAAACAGTTAAATGTTGGAGACATCTCAGAAGGGCTCTATCGTTTTGAAGACTGGCTTCCCATACACAGGAGATTAAAGGGCTCTTATGCCCCTATCACTTACAAAAGCAAGAACCTAGCTAAAGAACTTGGTTTAAGCAATTTATATATCACCTTTAGTGGGTACTGGCCTGAAAAAGGAATCAAGATGAGTACTTGTTCTTTTAAAGAAACGGAGTCTTATTCAGTAGCGGCACGATTACCCCTTGAGGAAAAAAGAATCCTAGTAGTTGCCTCTGCAGGCAATACAGCCCGGGCTTTTGCCAAAGTATGTTCTGACAATGACATTCCATTATTACTATGTTTACCGGAAGACAACTTAAATGCTATGTGGTTTGAGGAGCCCATTAATGATAATGTTAAACTTATTGTTACTGAATCGGGAAGTGATTATTTCGACGCCATCAATTTAAGTAATATTGCCTGCGAAATGAGTGATTTCTTTATACCTGAAGGAGGAGCCAAAAATGTGGCACGCCGTGATGGGATGGGAACAACTACACTATCAGCAGTTACTGCCATTGGAAGAATTCCTGACTATTATTTTCAAGCTGTTGGCAGTGGAACGGGAGCCATTGCGGCATGGGAAGCCAATTTACGATTGATAGAAGACGGACGCTTTGGCAATAATAAGATGAAACTTATGGTCTCACAAAATTGTCCTTTTCATCCAATTTATGATGCATGGAAAGCCAATTCAAGGTCCATATTACCCATGGACGATATACAAGCACGAAAAGAAGTAGAGGAAATTATTGCCAAGGTATTATCCAACCGCAAACCCCCATATTCCATTTATGGCGGTCTATATGACGCTATGAAGGACGCCGGTGGAGACGTGCTCCTCGTTAACAATGACAAGCTTAAAGAAGCTTCCCTACTGTTTAAGGAGACTGAAGGCATTGACATTCACCCCGCCTCAGCTGTTGCTTTAGGTAGCCTGATGAATTCCATCGATAACAATACCATTGATAGCAATGCCCTTATCATGCTCAATATCACCGGTGGTGGCGAAGAACGTTTTAAGGCAGACAATGAATTATTCTTTTTAAAACCAAAAATGAAATTCTCCATAGAAGCAACTAAACAAGATATTTATATGGCATTAAAACAATTATTTGAACTTGAAGTGCCTGTTTCTTAAAAGACTACTCAATAGAATAGACATAGTATGACAAGCACTGAAAATATAAAACTCAGTGCTTGTTTCAATTTACCTCCAATATTACCTTAATATTAACATTAAGGTAACATTGGACAACTATAGCTATCCTACTTTTGCCAAATTATAACAACAAACATTAATGACAATGAATATCTATTTAGTAATCGTAATTGTACTTTTTATTTTGGCTGTCTCCGACTTAATTGTAGGAGTAAGCAATGATGCTGTAAACTTTTTAAATTCGGCCATAGGATCAAAAGTAGCCTCCTTTAAAGTAATCCTTCTGATAGCAGGACTAGGAATATTAGTGGGAGCAACATTCTCCGGCGGCATGATGGAGGTAGCGAGAAAAGGAATATTCCATCCGCAATACTTTTACTTTAACGAGATCATGTTTATCTTTCTGGCAGTGATGATAACTGATGTCATTATGCTAGATCTATTTAATACATTCGGCATGCCTACCTCCACAACAGTATCTATTGTTTTTGATATTTTAGGAGCCTCATTAGCCGTTTCAGTAATAAAAATTTCAACACAAGCGGATGCGCTTACCATTGCACAATATATTAATACATCAAAGGCATTGGCTATTATTTCCGCTATTCTGCTGTCGGTAATTGTGGCCTTTATTGCCGGAGCTATTATTCAATATATAGTACGTTTAATATTTTCGTTTAATTATACCAAAAGGTTGGCCTATTTAGGGTCACTATTTGGAGGAATAGCCATAACTTCAATAACCTATTTTATGTTAATAAAAGGAGTTAAAGGTTCTGCCTTTGCTAATCACGTAATGGGTAATGGCGAACTTTTGAAAGACTGGATAGAGCAACAGTCCATTCCTATTATAATATACAGCTTTATTGGTTGGACTATTCTCATCCAATTATTGCGTTGGGTATTTAAATTAGACATCCTAAAAATGATTGTTTTCGTTGGCACCTTTGCTTTGGCGATGGCCTTTGCCGGTAACGATTTGGTTAATTTTATTGGTGTGCCTTTGGCAGGTTTTGAATCCTATAAACAATTTACACAACAAGCAGGAGAAATGATTTCTGCCAACAATTTTTTAATGAGTGGACTAAATGGCAAAGTACAAACGCCCATTTATTTTCTAGTATTGGCAGGAATAATAATGATTCTAACCCTATGGTTTTCCAAGAAGGCACGAGACGTAGTAAAAACATCTGTTGATTTAGCACGTCAGGATGAGGGAGATGAGAAATTTGGGTCCTCCCCTATTGCCCGTGGCATTATTAAACAAACTGTTGCCACCAATGAACTGATAAACAAGATGCTACCTGCACGAATGTTGCATGCCATTCAAAAACAGTTCGACCAAACAGAATCCACCAAGAGGATGAAATCCTTGGGGAAAGACGCCCCAGCATTTGACGCTTTAAGAGCTTCCGTAAATCTTGTCGTCGCTTCAATATTAATAGCCTATGCCACTTCCTACAAATTACCTCTGTCAACTACCTATGTTACCTTTATGGTAGCCATGGGAACATCGCTTGCAGATAGAGCATGGGGGAGAGAATCAGCAGTATTCCGCATTACAGGAGTGCTGACCGTAATATTAGGATGGTTCTTTACTGCCCTCATCGCAATGACAGCTTCCTTTACAGTAGCTTATTTCCTTTATTATGCCGGTATATGGGGCATGTTAGTAATGCTCACAATTTTAATATTCTTGGTGATAAAAACCAATAAGATTCATAAAAAAAGAGAAGCACATATCTCTAAAAAAGAATCGCAAGAAGAAAATCTGGTAAAACTCGGAGTTATTGAAAGTTGTAAACTTGAAATCTCTCAATCCTTAGCTGAATATGACGAAGCGATTCGAGGCATCTTCAATAGTTTATTTGTAGAAGATAATAAACAGCTAAAAAAATACAACAAAAAGATAAAACAAATAAACAAGGATGCCAAGAAGTTAAAAGTAGATATGCACAAAACAGTTTCGAAGATTCAAGAAGATTCTGAAGAAGCCGGGCATTACTACATTCAAGTGCTGGACTACTTACGCGAGATGGCTCATAGTCTTTCCTTTATCTCACAACCAGCTCTTGAGCATGTAGAGAATAAACACAAAAGCCTTACTCCAGAACAGATTGAAGAATTAAGAGAACTCAAAGACTGCCTCTGTAAGTTGATACTCCTAATTAAAGAAATAATTGAGACTCAAGATTACGACAAGGTAGATGAAGCCATTCAGAGAACAGAAAATATCGGTGAAAGAATAGCTATGATGAGCAAGAAACAAGTAAAACGAATTAAGAATGATCAGGCCTCTACCAAAGCCTCCATCCTCTATTTTAGTCTTATCCATGAAACCAAGAATCTTGCTTTTAATGCAATAAATCTCTTAAAATCACATAGAGACTTTATTTTGAAAGGATAGAGATTACTCTTTACATACTTTAACACCCCAATACTAGTATAGAAAAAACAGTATTGGGGTTTTTTATTTGCGAAGATTATCACCAAAAAGAGATAAATTATCCATATCACCCTTGTCTGTAAACCATTACAACCACCAAAGAATAATATTTCAGCACCCAACAATTTATTTTCATAAAAAACTATCAAAAAAATAGGCTAAGAAATAGTCAAAAAAACCAAATAAAGAAAGAGCGTAAAAAAGTATTGCCAATAGAATAATTTTTTATACTTTTGCAGTCCCAAAAAAGTGGGGACTTGCCATTGGGTAAGTTATTACTAATTTATTATTTAACAATAACAGAGATAATATGTTGAACAATTATGAAACCGTTTTCATCTTAACTCCCGTTTTATCTGACGATCAGGTAAAGGAAGCGGTAAAGAAGTACAGCGATAAGATCACCAATGCAGGTGGCAAGGTCGTGAATCACGAGGATTGGGGCTTAAAAAAATTAGCCTATAATATCACTAAAAAGTCATCAGGCTTTTATCATTTAATTGAGTTTGAAGCAGAAGGATCGTTTATTAATGATTACGAGGTTTCTTTCAAGCGCGATGAGAAAGTATTGCGATTTCTTACTGTTAGATTAGACAAACACGCCTTAGCTTATGCTGAGAAACGTCGTAAAATTAAAGCAGAAAAAGCAAAAGCTTAGTATTCACTCTAAAAATTGATAAAAACATGGCAACAAGTTCAGAAATCAGATATCTAACCCCAATTGCGGTTGATACCAAAAAGAAAAAATATTGTCGTTTCAAAAAGAGCGGCATTAAGTACATCGATTATAAAGATGCTAACTTCCTTATGAAATTTGTAAACGAGCAAGGTAAGATTCTTCCTCGTCGTTTAACAGGTACTTCACTAAAATATCAAAAGAAAGTAGCTCAAGCAATTAAAAGAGCACGTCACATAGCATTAATGCCTTACGTAGCGGATCTATTAAAATAGGAGGAAATTTTATGAAAATTATATTAAAACAAGATATCGCTAATTTGGGATACACCAATGATATCATCAATGTAAAGAACGGATACGCCCGTAACTACCTTATTCCAAAAGGATATGCCATTCAAGCAACTTCTCAAAATGAAAAAATATTAGCAGAAGTATTGAAACAAAAAGCACATAAAGAAGAGAAAATTCGTACTGAGGCTGAAACATTAGCCAAATCTATTGAAGCTGTTTCTTTAACTATTGGGGCTAAAGTTGGTACTAGCGGAAAAATCTTTGGATCTGTTAATGCTATGCAAATTGCTGATGCACTTAAAGAACAAGCTAGCATTGATATTGACAGAAAGAAAATTATTGTTGATAGCGATAAAGTTAAACAAATAGGCGAATATACTGCCACTGTAAACTTACATCGTAATGTTAAAGCTTCCATTAAATTTGAAGTGATTGCAGAGTAACAGCAATTCCATAATAATATCTAAGGCCCACTATTTTTAAAGTAGTGGGTTTTTTTATATCTTTACCCTTGATTAATCTTTTAAGAAAATCTAAAGAAAATAAAGACAATGCTTAGTAAAAATAAAATTAAGAATATACGCGCATTACATATCACCAAATATCGTAAGGAGAGAAAACTCTTTATTGTAGAAACTCCCAAAGTAGTTTCAGAATTCCTTCACAGCTCCTTCGTTGTCGAAGAAATTTTCGCAACACATAATTGGCTTGAAAACGAACTATCAGTTCAAGAGATTCCTATAAACAGAATTACAGAAAAAGAACTTCACTCCATTAGTGCTTTAACCAATGCGAATCAAGTACTGGCATTGGTACAAATTCCGGATTATGCAAACATAAAATTTAATAATCAAGAGTTAATACTTGCACTAGATACCATTCAAGATCCGGGAAATATGGGAACCATCATCCGCATTGCAGACTGGTTTGGAATAAAAAAAATAGTCTGTTCCAAAGAAAGTGCTGACGTATACAATCCAAAAGTAGTACAAGCGAGCATGGGTGCATTGAGTAGAATACAAATTCATTATACAGAACTTGTTCCATGGCTCAGCCAACAAGATGAGAAAACTCCCATCTATGGCACTTTACTAAATGGAGAAGATATCTATTCACAGGAGCTTAGTCAACAAGGGATTATTATTATTGGTAACGAAAGCAAAGGGATTAACCCTATGGTACAGAATATGTTAAGTCATCGTATCAGAATTCCCTCTTACGGTAATTCCAAAATGGAATCCTTAAATGCAGCCATTGCAACAGCCATTGTATGTGCCGAATTTAAACGACCTAAAAAATGAAATCGATAAGCCCTAAAGTAAGATTCCTCATTGCCATTGCTGCAATGATTAGCTTCTTTATCGCTTTGTTGTGCGACTGTTACTTTCTACGAATAGTAAGTAAACCTATCCCCATCCTTGCTGTTTTAAGCTTACTAAATTTCAAATCCCATTACTCAAAATTTATATTTATAGGACTCCTATTTTCAATGATAGGCGATATTCTATTGGAGGTATCTAGCCAACTATTTATCATAGGCCTTATTTCCTTTTTGATAGCACATATTAATTATATCACCGCTTTTGTTGGAAGAAGCAAGAAACCGAGCTTACTCCCTGCACTAATACTTCTTATTGCTGGGAGTTTACTCTTTTTACTTTTATTACCAAAACTCCATGCACTAATGCCTGCCGTATTAATCTACTTAATTGTGATACTTATCATGGCGTGGAGGGCTATAGCCCAAGCCAATTTTGATAACTATGCAAAATATGCCGCTCTTGGGGCAATCATCTTTATTATCAGTGATAGCCTTATTGCCATTGACAAATTCCATACTCCTTTATCTCATATTCGATGGATAATAATGCCAACCTACTGGACTGCACAAGCCCTAATATTTCTATCAGCTTACAAAAGCCAAAGGGAGAATAAATACACTATTTAGTGTTTTTTATTTATCTTTGTCGCCATAAATACTATAGAATAAGAATATGCAACTATTTATTTTATCCCTTATACTTATTGCCATTGCTTTTTCAGCGATAGGCATAAAAATGTTTTTCGTAAAAGGAGGAACTTTTGTAAAACAATGTAGTACCATTGATACCGGTACCAATACTAATATTGGATGCTCCTGTGGTGAAAACTCACCGGAAGATCGTTGTGAAAATTTTGAGGAGCATC
Source organism: Bacteroidales bacterium (assembly GCA_015493685.1). Lineage (GTDB taxonomy): Bacteria > Bacteroidota > Bacteroidia > Bacteroidales > UBA1556 > UBA6267. Next base: position 13,910 of record WGCS01000265.1, on the reverse strand, counting down.
ATGGAAAAGGAGCTAATGCTGCCCGCCACATCCATACGGAAACTATGGTTGTTAAATCATGGTAAATTAATTTATTGATAAATTAACGAGGGACTTTCAGAAATGAAAGTCCCTCGTTTTGTTACTTATAGTCTGCTATTCTTTCTATTTACATAGGATCTGCTATTTCAATAATACCGAACTAATCATCAAACAAACCATCTAAATAATTATTAGCCCAATCAACAATCTTCTTGCGCTGAACTTTTGTTAACTTAGCCTTCGGATGCATAATAGGATATATTTTTAAGGGCATATCATCACCATCCACTTCTGAAGCTATATTATCTAGGGCATCAGCCTGATCGGCCTTATCCATAAGTGCCCAATTAGAGAAATTTAATTTTGCTCTACCATCATTAATATCACTATATATCTGCCATTTAACAGGAGCTACATTAGAATACCAAGGAAAAGCAACTTCATAAGAATGACAATCGTAACAAGCTGTTTTTATCATTGTTTTAACATCACCGGCCACCTTTACATGATTAAATATATCATTAGGATTATGAATTTTTACTTCCGGCTTAGACAATGGATATACTTGTATCACAAGTAACAATCCTAAGATAGAATACCAAAACAATCTTTTCCTTTTACTCATAATATCTCTCTAATTATTTTGTCATTAAATCATGCCCTTGTACTTTTACCCAATCCAATAAGACTGAATTTTCTTGCGCTGTTAACACCTTATCAGGATATTTAGCGCGAAATTTCTTTGGTGGCATAGACTTCTTTGTTAGCACTTTAGCCATCCCTCTTAATTTGGCTATTAATTTCCCTTTTGAATATTTCCCATCAGTAAAATGATCCAGATTTAGTTTCATCTTTCCTTTAAAATTTTTAGAATCACTACTGTGACACCCTATACATGATTTATCTAATATACTTTGAATATTTGCCGGTATAAGGATGGAATAACTTGGCTTTGTATTGATAGATTGAACCTGGTTTAGTTCTAACTTAGGCAATAAAGTAAAAAATACAATAAAGCTAATAATAGGTATAATTACTTTTACTATTTTACTCATCTCATTCGTTTTATTTGTTAATAAATTAATAATGTCCATCAAAGATACTAAAAATAATCAGGCTCCCGAAGCACAAAACTTCTTACAATGGAAAACCCAAAATGAACATCACCCTTTAACCAGGAACCTTTCGTTTCAGGGATAAACTGTTGTTCCAGTATTCCCAATGAATTTGTTGCATATAATGAAAACACATGCCCTGAAATAAGAATATTAAATCCCAGCGTAAGTGAATTATTAAAATTATTAGAAGTATAGGGAGACATAATATAATGATAATCTGCTGTAATGCTATAATTCTCCCCAAATAAATAACGAGCAGCAATACCCACATCCCAAATATCATTATCTGCCTTATTAGATTCAACAAAATTGCGGTGAATAAATGTCGGACTAAGTTGCATGGAAAAATGATCCCCAAAACAACGGGCAATTAATAACTGATTAGTATAAGTTAATCTACTGGAAAAGTAATAAGGCACATTAGTATAATTCCATGGGCTTGTAGAAATTCCCATATCTCCAAAGTAAACAATGGAAAAAGGAAAGCCCTCCTCTGCAGCCTGTCTTTTAAGCTTTATCTTTATTGAGCCATCGTAGGTTTTTAATAATCCAGCCCTTCCAATACCCAATGTCAACCATTGACTAAGGCCATAATTCAAACCCAGCCTAGTTGTAGCTTGATCAAGACCAAAAAATTGTGAAATACCACTATTTATAGCACCAAACTGGTGTTGGATATCAAAATTAAGAACGCCCTTTGTTGTGGTTTCTACACTTTGGGTGAGTGCTATTCGAGTAGCGCCAAAGGTAGAATACGCATCTATCTTGTTATCTTCCTGAGCGCGAACCATAAATATACTTCCTCCTAAAAAGAATAGTACTAAAGTAATTCTTAAATAGTTATATTGCAACAGCCGTTTTTTATCATTCATAAACTAAAAATATTAATAAATTTATTTATCATCATAACTAAAGTAAACATAATAATTCAACAATGTCCGATAAAAATTTACATAGAATCATCGACAATCAATTATTTAGCTCGATCCTAAATTTCTCTATACACACAAAAAATCCTTTCTTATTGAAACTTAATTCTGAGTTCCTTGATTAATCCAAGCCGAGATTTTATTTATCTCACAATTATTTAATGAAGGTTGATTTTTAGGCATTGGAGAATATCCACTCTTATGTTGAATTGTTCCTTCCAAGCTTCCATTATCAGCCGCCGTTTTCACTTGAACATAATTCGACAAAGGAATATTTCCGGCAGGTGCATTACCACTATGACAGCCCGTACAATATTGAGTCATAATAGGCGACACATTAACAGTATAGGTCATCGAGAGTGTATCGCACTTATCAACACCAACAGCCAAATCATCATAGTTATCATAGTAGCAAGAACTTATAGTCGTCAAAAAAAATAGACCTACTATAAATAGACTTCTTCTAATTATTCTGAATTCCATCATTAATCCATTTTTTTAATTGTTTAATATTACATACTGACAGTTTGGAAGCGTTTTTAGGCATAGCAGAATATCCGGCTTTATGCTCAATAGTGCCCATCAGTTTACCATTGGCAGCAATTACTCTGGTAGTACTATAATCGCTAATAGTAATACCTGCAGCAGGGCTATTTCCACTGTGACATCCAAGGCAATAAGAATCTAAAATGGGCTTAATAGTTTGTGAGTAAGTTACATTAACACTATCACAACTTCCTGTGCACTCATTATTCTTAGCTCCTTGCTTTATCCAATCGTAGATTTTTTTCTGCTGAGCAGAAGCCAAAGGATTATTAGGAGGCATTTCCCCCTCACTTATTTTTTTATATAGTTCACTAGCTGAAGGATTCCCTGCGCTTATTCCACCTGTGGACATCACCTGATTATAGGAACTTAAGTCAACACCTTCTTTATGAGTTACCACATCATGGCAGCCACTATAAGCACAATTTGAATTGAGAATAGGCTGAATATCATTTACATAATACACCAAATTAGGATCACAAATTGTATCTTGCTGAAGAGGACTGTTGACCTGATCTTTTACCTTATGAGTGCAAGAGGAAAAAAACATCAATACAAATAATAAAAGTAAAGCACCCGCATTAAATTTAGACATAATAATCTGAAACTATAAGTAAATAAATAGATTGTAAATTTAGGGTATAAGATATAAATGGAATAGATTACCCCATCGTATCTTATCGATAAAATTTCATTGCAATATTACGAAAAAACAGAGCACTTTGGTCTAATAAATATCACATTCTGTAGTGATTAAATAAAATATATAACAGTTCAATCAGCCTTCGACACTTAATAGATATCGTCCCAAACAAAAGAAACCAAATCCATAAACATATATGATAAAAAGGCACTTTAGTTTCGCTAAAACGGTATAAAATACAAGGGAAATGTTTACCTTTGCGGCTTAAAATATTCTTTGAAGAAACATGGAAAGAAAACTTGATAATATAGAGGAAGCTATTGAGGAAATCAAAGCCGGCAGAGTGGTAATTGTGGTTGATGACGAAGACAGAGAGAATGAGGGTGATTTTATTACGGCAGCTGAGAACATTACTCCTGAAATTGTAAATTTTATGGTTCGTCACGGGCGAGGCCTTCTTTGTGCTCCCATTACAGAGTCCAAAGCACGCGAGTTAGAACTAGAGATGATGGTAGGCCGAAATACGGATCCAAAGAAAACAGCCTTTACTGTTTCCGTTGATTTATTGGGCAATGGCGTCACTACCGGAATATCAGCAGCTGATCGTGCAAAAACGATTCAAGCACTTTGTAATCCGGACTTAAAAGCAGCCGATTTCAGTCGGCCCGGGCATATTTTTCCTTTAATGGCCAAAGATAATGGTGTAATACGACGTGCAGGACATACCGAAGCCTCCATTGATTTAGCTCGCCTAGCAGGCCTACAACCTATTGCCGCTATTTGCGAAATAATGAATGAAGATGGTAGCATGGCTCGCTTACCTCAGCTTTTTGAGATTGCCGATAAATTTAAGTTAAAGATTGTTTCCATCAAAGACCTTATTGCTTATCGTATTAAAAACGAAAGCCTAATATCCAAGGAAGAAGTGGTAACAATGCCTACCGAATATGGTGATTTTATGCTCCATGCATATAAGCAGCTATCCGATGGGAAGCCCCAAATTGCCTTGGTAAAGGGAAGTTGGGAAGATAACGAACCCATTCTTGTTCGAGTTCACTCAAGCTGCGTTACAGGTGATATATTTGGTAGCTGCAAATGTGACTGTGGACCTCAATTACATGAATCGATGAAGCTTATTGAAAAAACAGGAAAAGGAATTATTCTTTATATGAATCAAGAAGGTAGAGGCATTGGCCTATTAAATAAAATAAAAGCATACCATTTGCAGGAACAAGGTATTGATACCGTTGATGCCAATCTTATGTTAGGATTTAAAGATGATGAACGAGACTATGGTATTGGCGCACAGATATTACGTGACTTAAATGCAAATAATATTATTCTGCTCACCAATAACCCAACCAAGAAAGTTGGATTAAGTAGTTATGGAATAAAAATTGTGGAAACCAGACCTATCATTATTCCCCCCGGCAAACATAATTTCAGGTATTTAAAAACCAAACAAGATCGTATGGGACATGATTTACATCTTGCTGACAGCTAAGAAAAGGCACCTATTATACTTTAATAAAAGAGCCGAATTCATAATGAATTCGGCTCTTTTGTAAGGTATTATTTGTTATTTTAGACTTAATAATCTATTTACCACATTTACCTTCACCGCATTTACTTTCACCACATTTTGAAGACTTTGCTTCTTTGCCCTGTCCACATTTAGCCGCTTTGCTAGAGGACATCATCTTGCTCATAAAAGTTTTCATTTCACCTTTAGAAATATTTCCATCTCCATTGGCATCAATTTTAGCGAACATCATATTATGACCTGCAACAAATTCCTTTTTATCAACAGCATTATCTCCATTAGTATTAAACTTGTCAAACATACCGCAAGACTCTTTAGTGATTTTGCCATCATTATCGCTATCTTTCTCGGCAAATTCTTCTTCACCATGTTTAGCAAATTCTGCTTTGGAAACTACGCCATCACCATTGGCATCCATTGAGGCAAATTCGTCACCTTTCTCTTCTCCTTTTTTAGCTTCGCCACATTTGCCTTCGCCGCATTTGCCCTCGCCACATTTAGCTGCTTTACTAGAGGACATCATCTTGCTCATAAATGTTTTCATTTCACCTTTAGAAATATTTCCATCTCCATTGGCATCAATTTTGGCAAACATCATATTATGACCAGCCACAAATTCCTTTTTATCAACAGCATCATCTCCATTAGTATTAAACTTATCAAACATACCGCAAGACTCTTTGGTGATTTTACCATCATTATCGCTATCTTTCTCAGCAAATTCTGCTTCACCATGTTTGGCAAATTCTGCTTTGGAAACTACGCCATCACCATTGGCATCCATGGAGGCAAATTCATCACCTTTCTCTTCTCCCTTTTTAGCTTCGCCACATTTACCTTCGCCACATTTAGCTGTACCGTTATCAACTGCGTTTTCTTCTACTCCTGCTTTTTTGTCAGTAGTTTTAGAATTCTGATTTCCGCATGAATTTAGACCTATGGATAAAAATGCTGCCATTACTAAAACGCTAGCGAAATAATATAATTTCTTTAATTTCATAATAATACAATTTTGTTAAATAAATAATGGCTCAAAAGTAAACAATATAATTTCTCATTACATAATATATTTAAGATGCGCTAATCAAAAAATAATCCGTTTCTTTGTATAATATGAAATCTGAACGACGACGATTCTTTATAAAAACATTACTTGCCGGAGGCATAGCATTACAGATACCATTTGTATTTAGCTGTAACACAGCACATATCAAGTTAAGCAGGCTTGTTATTGGTAATGATATTATTGAAATTAAGCTCGATTTACTCCAGTCAATATTGGAAGTTTTATTTCCCAAGAGCACTATCTTTCCAGGGGCAAAAGCCCTCAAAAGTGACATATATTACCTATGGGTACTTCACGACAGTCGCTTAGATAAAGGAGAACGATTGTACCTAATAGAAGATTTGGATACAATAAATAACTTTGCCAAGAATAAATACCACAATGATTTTACTAATTTAAGTTTAAGAAATCAACAAGAAGTCATTGAGCTAGTTAGCAGAACAGACTGGGGCGAGAATTACCTGTCGCGTTTAATGACTGTTGTTTTTGAAGGTATGTTTGCCAATCCTCTTTACGGAAGTAATCCCAATAAGATTGGATGGGAATGGATAAAATATCAGGGAGGAGTTCCGGAGCCACAACAGTGGAATAAATATCCTGAAATATTAAATTTAGATCATTTATCGCATGAGCAATAAAAGACAAAATCACAATAAGCATCTATGCGTAATTGGTAGTGGTGCAGGTGCCGGACCAATAATCTATGAACTATCCAAAGCCGGTTACCGAGTTACAGTTCTAGAAAAAGGGCCATGGTTTACTACAAAAGATTATTCGAAGGATGAAATTGGCATGACAAGACGCGATGTGGTAACGCCCCGCTTAATTGACGAGCCACAGGTGATCCAGTATCGGAATGATGAAGGAAAATGGATAGGAAAATCCAATGCAGAAGGAGGCCAAAATTTTTGGAATGGTTGTGTAGTGGGCGGATCCTCTAATTTTATGAGCGGCTACTTTAACCGCCTAAAGCCTACGGATTTTAAACTCCTGTCAACTTATGGAGCCATAAAGGATGCTAATGTGGTAGATTGGCCGATAGACTATACTGATTTGGAATATTATTATGATAAGGTAGAAAAAGTCGTTGGCGTCTCCGGTAAGGTTGTTAAACATAAGTTTCTTGAACCACGCTCATCTACGGATTACCCTTTCCCTCCACTTAAGGAAAACTATGTATCACAATTACTTGACAAAACTTCAAAGAAAACAGGCATCGAAATTATTCCATTGCCACGTGCTATTCTAAGTAGAAGAAAGGGAGATAGGGGCTCTTGTTACTATTCCAATTTCTGCGGAAGCTATGCCTGTAACTCAGACGCAAAAGGAAGTTCACGCGCTGCGCTAATTGATGAAGCATTAAAAACCGGTAATTGTACTATTATTGATCATGCCAAAGTATTCCATCTTGAAACTAATGGCCAAAATAAAATTGTTAAAGCCCATTATCATAGCAAAGAAAATATTGATAAATATATTGAAGCAGACATCTTTGTTGTGGCAGCACAAGCCATAGAAACTTCGAGACTACTTCTTTTAAGTAAAAATAAGGAATTTAAAAATGGCTTAGCCAATAATAGTGGCCAAGTAGGCAAGAACCTGATTTTCTCCGCCGGTGGAGTAGGTAGTGGTATTATTGATTATTCAGATTATTCAGAAGAAGAAAGAATAAAATTACAACAAGCCGGAGTCTTCGTTAATAGAACAGTACACCATTTTTATGAAATAGAAGACAATAATGGTAAAAAACAAAAGGGCGGCACAATCGATTTTCTTTTTGAACATGCCAATCCAATTGGCAAAGCTATTAGAAACAAATGGAGCCCTCAAGGGGAACTTATTTATGGTGTGAACTTTCAAAAGCGTTTATACAATTATTTCAATAAACAGAGGAAACTTAAATTTGAAATTTTTATTGACTGGCAACCCAATGACAATTGTTTTGTAACTCTAGATCCAAAGCTCACTGACAAATGGGGTGATGCGGTAGCCAGCCTACGCCTTCAATACAACAACCACGATATCACTATTGGAAAAATATTGGCTCAACAAGGAGAAAAAATACTAGAGTCGATGGGTTGTAAATACATTAGGAGCAGCATAGGTACGCTTCCTCCTCCTAACCTTCAAGCAGGAGGTTGTCGTTTTGGCACTGACCCAAAGACTTCGGTGCTCGACCCAAATTGCAAAGCTCATGAAGTAGAAAACCTATATATTACTGATGGCAGTTTTATGCCCACAGGAGGAAGCGTAACTTATACCTGGACTATTTATGCCAATGCATTTCGCATTGCAAATCACTTATTAAAAAAAGTATTAAAGACATAGTATTTTTTTTGTAATTTTACCCAAACAAAAAAAGTTATGTTAGAAAATTACGCAATCGAAAATATATTATTCCTTGATATAGAAACTGTTCCTGCTTTTGAAAGTTATGAAAAACAAAATACTCGTATTAGAGAATTATGGGATAAAAAAGTTGAAAGCTTAAGAAAAGAAGACCATGAAACCGCCGAAACTCTTTATCCGCGCGCAGGTATTTATGCCGAGTTTGGTAAGATTGTTTGTATCTCCGTAGCATTTTATCATGGAAAACAACTTAGAGTAAAATCATATTATGGAGACGATGAAAAACAACTCCTTATTGAATTCAAAGCCCTTTTGGACAACTATTTTTACAAATCCGAAAATCTTCTTTGTGGCCACAATGCCAAAGAATTTGACTTCCCATTTATCGCGCGCCGCATGCTTATCAACAGAATACAGCTACCCGTACTCCTCGATATTGCAGGAAAGAAACCTTGGGAGGTAAATCACCTTGACACCATGCAATTATGGCGATTTGGCGATTATAAGAATTATACCTCCTTAAATTTATTAACTGCGGTATTTGACATCCCCACTCCAAAAGATGATATTGACGGAAGTGAGGTGTGGCATGTTTACTGGAAGGAGAAAGAGTTAGAACGCATCAAAACCTATTGCGAAAAGGATACTATTACCGTAGTAAGACTTTTCCAAGCTTTTAGGGGAGAAGAGTCTGTAAAAGAAGACGATATATTTATTAGTAATTAGCTGGATTACACTATTTACACATCCATTTAAAATGGGCTGACAAAAGAGGCAAAAGATGGAGCTATTGTATCTTTTTCAGAAATAATAGGACGTTCAACATTCCATTGAATATCCAAATCAGCATCATTCCACAATATACTTCCTTCGCTAGCTTTATTATATAAGTTAGTACATTTATATGAAAATATTGTATCGTTTTCAAGGGTAAGAAAACCATGAGCGAAGCCTGCCGGAATCCAATACATCCACTTATTATTTTCTGATAACTCTACCGATTCCCATTGTCCATAAGTAGGCGAATTTTTTCTTAAGTCCACAGCTACATCCATCACAGCCCCCTTAATAACACGCACAAGTTTACCTTGAGCAAAAGGAGGTTTCTGAAAATGAAGTCCCCTTATTACTCCTTTCTGTGACTTTGATTCATTATCCTGCACATAATCCGATACCAAACCTAATTTCTCAAATCGGTCCTTATTATATGATTCAAAAAAATATCCTCTTTCATCATAAAACACAGAGGGTTTAACAATAATAAGTCCTTCAATTTTAGTTTCTTCAATTTCCATACAATCCTATTTATACATTTTATCATACATACCAATCATTGTTGGCAAATCAAATCGAGCGGAAGCAAAGGTACCCGCTTTTAGTCCCATATCAAACAAAATACTTTTATTATTTATAAGAAAAAGTAATTTATCTTCAAATTCAGCAGCGGAGGAGAAAAGCATTGCAGTCTCCTCTTCCTGCACCATATCTTCAATACCGCCAATGTGTGGTGCCAACACCGCTGTAGAAGCCTGTTGAGCCTCAATAATAGTTAAAGGAGTACCCTCACTTTTGGAAGTCAATACTAATAAGTCCATTGCTGAATACATGCCCGTTAAATCTTTACACCATGAAGTAAAAATAATATCTGCACCTTCTTTGGGTATATCCACAGCAACAGAAAAATGCAGTGAATAAGCCTGTTCTATTAAACTCTCCTTTAAATTACCATCCCCAACAATTAACAATACACTTTTATTTCTGATTTTACTCTTAATGGAATTAAACATATCAATCATAAAAGTAAGCTCTTTTACCTCCACAAGACGTCCAACTTGTGCCAACACCAATGTTTCGGGTTCTATATTCCAGTATTCTTTAAAATGCACTGCTTTAGCTTGACCAAAATCCTCTTTTGTAAAAGAGGATGCCAACGGAATCACCTGAACTTTCGATGCAGGAGCAATTTTATACACATCAATCAATTCCAACTTCTGCCTCAGAGAGAGTGCAATCAGAACATCCGTTTTAGAAGTTAAATACCTATCAAGGAGTACTAATATACGTGAAAATACAGGATTGAAATACGTTTTAAAAATTAGACCATGATAAGTATGAATAATTTTTTTAACTTTTAGTTTATTCGCCATATATCGCCCTGCCAAACCAGGCTTATAGGTATGTGTATGGACAATATCAGGCTCAAAATTCTCAATAATAGCACGTAACTCTTTAGCAAATGAGATATCATTTAAGACATTAATACTTCGTTTGAGCGAATCAACTTTAATTAAATCAATGCCCAGATTAATAAATTCCTTTTCCATGGAAGCCTCTGATTTATCTGCCACCCCATAAACTAACAAGAACTGATGTTTTTGGCATAGATTTCCTATCAACTGCAGCAAATGAACGGAAGGTCCTCCCACAACCAAACGGTTAGTAATAATAAGGATTTTTGCCATCAGAGAATCTTAAATTATATGAATTGCTTCATCGTAAGCAGCTTCTGCGGCTTCCATTACAGCCTCACTCATAGTAGGGTGCGGGTGAATTGCATTAATAATATCCTTAGCTTTAGCTTTCATCTTGCGTGCAACAACCAATTCAGAAATCATCTCGGTAACATTATCACCAACCATACTACAACCAAGTAGTAGGTCCGTATTAGCATCAAAAATAACTTTCACAAAACCATCAGTATTTCCTCCTGCCGTAGCTTTTCCACTGGCTTTAAACGGAAACTTACCCACCTTTATCTTATACCCCTGCTCTTTGGCCTGAGTTTCGGTCAAACCAAGACTTGCTACTTCGGGGCTAGTATAAGTACAAGCAGGAATATTGCCATAATCAATGGCCTCAACAGCATGCCCAGCCATTTTCTCCACACAAACTATGCCTTCGCGAGAAGCCACATGAGCCAATGCCGGACCGTGAACAATATCGCCAATAGCATAAATATTCTTCACATTAGTATGGTAGAAATCGTCCACAATAATTTTACCTTTTTCATGTTTAATTCCCAACTTATCGATACCCATACCTTTGATATTGGTCTCTATTCCAACTGCAGAAAGTACAATATCGACCTCCATAGTCTCAATTCCTTTTTTTGTTTCTATGGTAACGATACACGATTCTCCCTTGGTATCTACCTCCGTTACTGCAGCTGAAGTCATCACTTTTAATTTACTCTTTTTAAACGAACGAGCCAAAGCTTTTGAAGCATCAATATCTTCCAGAGGCATTATATTTGGTAAATATTCCACCAGAGTAACTTTAGTTCCTATGCTATGATAAAAGTAGGCAAACTCCGTGCCTATGGCGCCGGAACCAACAACAAGCATGGATTTGGGTTGCTTCTCAAGCGTCATCGCTTGTCGATAACCGATTATTTTATTACCATCAATCTTTAGATTAGGCAACTGACGAGCATGAGCTCCTGTAGCTATAATAATTGACTCGGCAGAAATAATACTTTTCTTACCCTCATTATCCAAAAGCTCAACCCTATTGGCAGAATGCAAACTTGCCACAGCATTGATCAGTTCAATACCGTGCTTTTTGAATAAAAACTGTACACCTTTACTCATATTGGCTGCCACTCCCCTACTACGCTGAACCATGGCTTGCAAATCCGCCATAATTTCCCCTTCAATGCTAACTCCATAATTAGTTGCATGCTTCAAATAATTATATACCTGTGCGCTTTTTAGCAGGGCTTTTGTGGGAATACAACCCCAGTTTAAACAAATTCCCCCCACTTCGGCTTTTTCCACCACTGCCACTTTTTTTCCCAATTGTGATGCTCGTATTGCGGCAACATAACCACCAGGTCCGCTACCTATTATTATAATATCATAGTCCATAATTAAACAATTAAATTTACACAAAACTACATAAATATACTTACCAAGATAGTTTCTTAATTTGATTTTTTTAGTAAAACTGAAAATACAATAGTTATTACTAATGATAATTAAATAATTAGGCAACTTTCCTTACACTTTATTAATATTTACATTTTTTTACTTACGATACAATAATAATACCTTATATTTGCTAATGAATTAAAATTAGAGATTTTCACTCTTTTAAGTTAAAATATCGTACAATATTAAATAATAATAAATAAAATTTAAACAATAGTCTTATGAAATTTAATCCAGCAATAGCCCTTGAGAGAGTACATCATTTAGGGGAACACAATGGAGTAAACCAAGCGGTAAATGATTCTGCCACATTTGCTTTTGAGAATGGAGAAGCCATGACCGCCTGTTTTCATGGTGAATTAGAAGGTGCATTCCTATATTCTCGTCACTGGAATCCAAGCACCTATAGTTTAGCAAAAGCTTTAGCAGCGATGGAAAACACAGAAGCAGCCTGGGTAACAGGATCAGGTATGGCCGCCATTACCAATGTAATATTACAACTTTGTAGTGCAGGCGATCATATTGTAGCATCAAGAACAGTCTATGGCGGCTCGTACGCTTTTATGAAGAACTATTTACCAAAATTTAATATCGAAGTTACTTTCGTTGATACAACAAATCTTGCCGAAGTAGAAAATGCACTTCAAAAAAACACAAAAATGGTTTATACAGAAACCATGAATAATCCAATGCTCCAAATTGCAGATATTCCAAGTTTATCAAAATTGACAAAACAACAAAATATTAAGCTTGTAGTGGACAATACCTTTACTCCTCTAATCTTTTCGCCGGCAGTATTGGGAGCAGACATCGTAGTTTATTCAATGACTAAATTCATTAATGGAAAAAATGACACCACAGCAGGAGCTATTTGTGCCAACGAAGAATTTATCAATAGTTTATTAGACTTGAATGATGGAACCAGTATGTTACTCGGAGGGGTTCTTGACTCTTATAGGGCAAGTAATATTCAGAAGAATTTATATACGTTACCCATTAGGATGAAACAGCATAGTAATAATGCTGCCTATCTTTCCAAACGTTTTAATGATATGGGATTAAAATCAATTTATCCGGGACTGGAAGATAATCCCTATCATCAAATAATGAAAGATACCATGAATGAGAAATATGGTTTTGGCGGAATGATTGCCATTGATCTTAACACAGCAGAAAGAGCAAGTAAATTTATGGCAATGATGCAAGAAGAAGGGGTAGGATATTTAGCTGTAAGTCTGGGATATTTCAGAACACTATTTAGCAATTCAGGAAAAAGCACTTCATCGGAAGTACCGGAAGAAGATCAAAAAAAGATGGGACTATCAGAAGGTCTAGTACGATTTTCTGTAGGTTTAGATGAAGATATTGAGGACACTTTCCAAACCATTGAAAAATGTTTTAAAGCAGTATAAAGTATCTTAGAAATATAAATTTAAAAAGCTTTCAATATAGCAATTGAAAGCTTTTTTTATCTTTAAATAATACCAATTTAATAGCATATAGTAGTAATAATTTTGCTCACCTGACATCACTCCATCTAGTATCTGTTAGAAAATACGTAGAATATTAATCTACAACTATTTATAAATGCATTCCGTATAATACGGTGCACTATTTTTGAGCCTCGGAATATGTAAGCGTACGGCCATCCACATATTGTAATATTAAAAAAAGCTTCTGATTTTTGCTATCCAAACAATACAACAATAATTATGTTAGGATTAGGAACAGAGCACACGTATTATTTTTATTTATCACCTGTAGAT
>WGCS01000264.1 GCA_015493685.1 Bacteroidales bacterium | reverse complement strand
TATTTAACTTTACGCAAATTTTAAACAGTGAATCTAGACAAAAGAATCAGGAAATATATCTTCGGGGGCGGGTTGGTGCTATTACTATTTTTTCTACTCGATATAATACTTGTAGTAGCGGAAAATAACAAAAACGGAAGCAACATTCACTCATTTGGCGATGCAGTTTGGTATATGGTAGTTACCTTAACATCTGTTGGATACGGAGATATGGTTCCAACAAGTTTTTTAGGCAAAGCCATTGGATATTTTTTTATTCTATCAAGTTTACTCCTTTTGGGAGTACTCATCAGTAGTATGTCATCAACAATATTTAATATGATACAAGAAAACAAACTCGGTTTTAAAGGCACTAATTTTACCAACCACATTATATGTATTGGCTGGAATGATTTTAGCCGAATGGTCGTTGATGAGGTATTAGAAGCTTCACGCAAGGTAGCCATTGTAGCGGATAACAAAGATGATATTGATTTAATTTATGAGCAATACGGGCACGAAAATATCTTTGTATTATTTGCTGATTATCATAATATGGAGTCGATATCAAAAACAAATCCAAATTTAGCTTCAGAGGTATTCTTGAGTTTTGACGACGATACTGAGTCATTGATTTATGTTATTAATTTTGTAAAGCATTACCCCCAACCTAATATTGTAGTCTCCATTGCAAATCATAATTTGAAGAATACATTTCACACTGCAGGAGTAAAATATGTTGTCGCCCGAAATGAGATTGCATCAAAACTTGTTGCCAGCTATGTCTTCGAACCCGATGTTGCCAATTTAAATATTGATGTACTTAGTTCCGCCACCCATGATGAAGATTTTGACAATCAACAATATTTAGTTACCGAAAAGAATCCGTTTTTAAATAAAAACTACGATGATGCTTTTGTAGCATTAAAATTAAAATACAATATTGCTTTATTAGGCATAACAAAAACTATTGATGGAAAACAACAACTCCTTGTCAATGCACGATCTGATACCATTATTGAGCTTAATGACTATTTGATAATAATGGTTGGAGGAAAAGTTAAAAAAAGAGTAGAAAAACTTTTCGGAATTCACGAAGGTAAAATTTGTTGCAAACATTAAACAATTTAATCTATATTTGTGAAGTAAATTATCACGTATCAAAGATTAGTCACAAATCAATTAATTAACATAGCATATCATGAAAAGAACCATTACTATTATCACAACTTTTGTACTCATTTTTCTATTATCCGGGAATACTCTTTTAGCACAAAACAATACTGACAGCGAAGATCAACAAGGCCCTGCTTTGGTCATTGTATCAGGTTTCAAAGGAGGATCCAACTATCAGATGGCCAAAGACATTCAACGGATGACTCGTAAAGTATTAGGCAAGCCAAAATACGAAACTACTACTGAAATGGTAACTGTTTTAGATGAAGATGGCAAACCAAAATTGGATGACCTAGGCGACCCTGTCGAAGAAGAGAAAACAAAAACTGTAGCAACAGGAGATACTGTTGATTTTGTACAAGTATTACCCTCCGAAGGTAGTTATTATAACTTTTTGCGAGTAAATAAATCAGGTGCTGATATCGCTTTCATACAATACGATGTTCTGCTCTATGAATCCATGAAAGACTTGGCCCGAACCTATAAAAAAGCTGAAAACATTCGCATATTACTACCCATGGGTACGGAACAAATTCACATTATCACTTTAAAATCGGATGGAAAAAAAGGGATACAAACTTTTGCCGATTTAAAAAAGAAGAAAGTAGGAATAGGTTCTTCTCTTATGGGTACTAATATTACTGCCAAATACATTAAAGAGGTTACGAAAATGAAATGGCAAGATGTGGAAATTCCCTTTGACAAATCATTTAAAGCCCTTTTTAATGGTACCATCGACGCTTTCTTTTATGTAGGAGCAAAACCCGTAAAGGATCTAGCCAATATTTCACCAGCCATGCGCAATAAAATTGCCCTCATTAGTATTCCTGAAAATAAGGAACTCGATAAAGCCTATGAGAAAGTACAAATTACGCCTGAGGATTATAAATGGTTAGACAAACCCGTTGCTACCTATGCTGTTAAGTCGGTATTAGTAACTTCATTATTGGGCCAAACACCAGAAAAGGAAAATGCAATCAAGAAAATGCTTGAAGTTATTAAAGCCCACAAAGATGACAGTGGTAACCACCCCAATTGGAAATCGGTAACTTTTGCAAAAGATGATAAAATTGACTGGCAATATTATCCGGCAGCATTGAAACTGTATTAAAAATAAAGTTATTATTTTGATAACAAAAAAAGAGAAAGCGGAATTACATTTCCACTTTCTCTTTTTTTATTCCATTGCTTCAGAATGATCTTTTAGACGACTACATCGCTGCTTTGAATGCATAAAAATCTTAAAGCTAAAGATAGGAACCGGATCATAACCCTGTGTACCCCATGGGTTGCATCTTCCAATGCGATTTGCCGCCATAGCCCCTCCTTTTATTAACCCATAACGCTTCAATGCTTGAAGGCTATATTCTGAACACGTTGGTATATGACGGCAGGCAGCAGGAGTAAGAGGAGAGATAACATAACGGTAGAAATGAATAGGCAAACTTGCCACTTCTATCAATATTTTCTTCCCATTATTTTCCATAATTCAACAAATTATATCTTATCAATCCCACTATCGAGATTCTCTCTAGCTAAATCCACGCTGCTTTTTAATAGTATCATAAGCTTCATTCACCTTTTGGAATTTCTCTTCTGCAGCTTTCTGATATTCGACACCCAGGTGGCTGACTTTATCAGGATGATACTTTAAGGCCATTTTACGATATGCTTTCTTAATCTCTTCAACACTTGCTTCTGGGCTTATCTCCAATATTTTATATGAACTATCCACCTCTTTTACAAACATTGCCTTAATGGACTCATAATCGTAGCGGCTAATATTAAGATACGACGCCAACTGTTCGAGCAACTGTTCCTCTCTAGGATCTAAATGATTATCGGCTAAAGCAATTCCCCATAAATAATGATACAATTGCAAACGAGAGGCATGATCCATATACGAACGTATTTGCATAGCTACCTCACGCACAGGGATATCCTGTTTAAGCATCTGACGCAAATCAATTAAATATTGTGCTGCCAAATGTTCTCCAAACTGCTGATACAAAAATGTTTTAACATAGTTAAGCTCCGATTTAAGCACCTTTCCATCCGCTTTCATCATTGCAGCAGAGAGTACTAATAAACTGGCAGCAAAGTCTCCGCCCATGGTATTTGTTCTTCTAGAACCTCCACCCAAGTTCTGCGTTTGGTCAAGATGAGCTGTTTTGTCGAACATTGACCCAAAAGCAAAACCTAATAATGCTCCTATGGGACCACCAAAAGCCCAACCAAGTCCACCTCCTATCCATTTTCCAAATCCTGCCATAATATATTTGTATTTAATATCCGGCTACAAAAGTACAGATTATCAGTAATGCTTTTGGTGCTTTTTGTTAAAATATTAAAACCAGAGAATGTTACTATTTTTCTATGCTTGCCCATCTGAATTTTTAAAAATAGTCCATTACATAAACTTATATCTTTATCGACAATAGGCAGTCATATAAGTCTATTTTAATCATGACTCGATGGATCAAATTTACAATTATAAATAATCATCCCCTTGTGTGTTTAAAAATTAGTCATGGAGGTTTCGTCTATTCAAAATTTATTAATTTGGTGATATGTAGTCATATAAGACCATTATTATCATGATTCTATGGATCAATTTACGATTAAAAATTGTTACAGCTTATGCCGATCATCGGAATTCGTTTTATAAGCTAAAAATGGCTAAATTTGTAGCCTTTAGCAACTATAAGAACTATCTTGTGGCAACAAAAACGAATCATTCACTCACCTACTTTATTCTTGGCCTACTTTTTGGGCTTATTATTGGGCTTATTATTGGGTATCGTTTTTATGCGCAACGACAAAAACAGTCTTATATTCCTATTACGCTTCAACTTGACAAATCCGTAAAAAAATTGGACGTCCCTAAACCATCAAAGTTGAAAAAACATACAAAAAGAGTCAAGAATACTATCAATAAAAAGAAAAAAAACAAGAAAAAAACTCTCCTTCCAAAGAGCAACACTACTAAACCTACTCAAGCTGACAGCCTTTTACAACTACAAAAAGACAGCCTACAAACTACAAAAACAGCTAATGACAGCTGCAATAAACAAAGCACAGATAGTTTGGCTAATATTGACGACAGTTTACAGACTCAAGCACTAAATATCGGTGAAAATAGCAACAAACAAAACAAGGATATTCATATTGCCAAAAATGAATTGATCTATGCCATTTATATAGAACCTAAAGGAAAACGAAGTGACTTTTTATGTAATAGCAATACCAAACTCGACAGTATTCTCACAAATAATGTTACTAACAATAAAACCACAGGAATATACGTTGAATTTTGGCAATCGCCAATAAATTACACCGGCTATAAACTAAGCCATAATACACTTGTTCTATTCGGCATATATCAATATACGGCAATTCATTTAAAATATATGCCCAATGGGCTATTACAACTTAACTATCTTAATAATGAGTTTAATTTACGATGTACCGATGATTTCATCCCATTATTAATAAAACCAGCAACAGAGAAACCATAAAATGAAAATTAAACTATCGAAATATCATGGAGCAGGCAATGATTTTGTTCTTATTGACAATCGAGATCAGCAGTTAGCGTTAACAAGCAAACAAATTGCCCAACTTTGTCACCGTAGATTTGGCATAGGTGCCGATGGATTAATGTTGCTGGAAGAAGCAACAGAATACGATTTCAGAATGCGCTATTTCAATGCCGATGGAAATGAAGCTAGTATGTGTGGCAATGGAGGCAGATGCATTGTTGCTTTTGCTCATCACCTTAATATTATTGATACGGAGGCATTATTTATTGCCATAGATGGAGAACATCATGCCCTCATCAATGGTGAAAAAGAAGGCGTTTTAGACATAAGTTTAGAAATGCAGGACGTGAATTCCATTCGCATCAACGAATCTTCCTATTTTTTAGATACAGGTTCTCCACACCATATCAAATTTGTAAATAATGTAGATACAATCAATGTTTTTGAACTTGGAAAAGAAATTCGTTATTCAAAACAGTATGCAGCGCAAGGAGGAACTAATGTCAACTTTGTTGAAGAAGGTGATAACTTTCTTAAAATACGCACCTACGAAAGAGGAGTAGAAGACGAGACATACGCTTGTGGTACAGGCGCTACCGCTGTAGCCATAGCCTATGCACATAAAAATAATTATTATAATAAGGAAATACTCCTTAAAGCTAAAGGAGGCGATTTAAGACTTCGTTTTGATTACGCCAAAGGTATTTACTCAAATATTGTTTTAAGTGGACCGGCAAAGAAAGTTTTTGAAGCAAGCACAGAGGAAATATGAAAATAAAAATCAGAGAGCTTGAATTGGACGATGCTAATTTTATCCTTGAAATAGAAAACAACAAATCTATATGGAAAGTTAGCAATACTACGGAGGAATATAATCTACGCGATATTGAAATTTTCATTTCAAAGAACCACTTAGAAGGGCTCTCTTCAGGCCAAAAGCGATGGATAATAGCCACAAAGAAAGAGGCTGTTGGTTGTATTGATATTTTTGATTATGATGCGATAAATCAAAGAGCAGGTATCGGCATTGTAATCCACCCTAAGTTTCAAAATCAAAAAATCGGGCAACAAGCATTGGCACTGTTTATTAAATATGCCAAAAAAACCATTAAGCTCCATCAATTATATTGTACTATATTGGAAGATAACATAGCCAGCAAGCTAATTTTTGAAAAGCAAGGTTTTAAAATAACAGGCAAAAGAAATGATTGGACCTATTTTGAAAACTATTATTATGATGAACTATTCTACCAACTAATTTTTGAATAATGATAATAAATACAAAAAAAATTATTTTACTATTTATTGTGGCTGTTATCCTTTTGATTGGAATTTTCACTTCAATTTATACCTACAAACTCTATTTCAAGCCAATTGTTAGCATAAAGAATAGCAATACATTATTTGTACGTACAGGAGAAAATTTCGATGAACTTATTGACAGCTTAAGTGCAAAGCAATTTATTCCCAACAGAAATCTATTTATTTTCTTTGCCAAGAAAAAAGGACTACCGAAGCATATAAAAGCCGGTCGCTATTTGTTACATCAAGGAATGACAGCCAATGCACTCATTAATATGTTACGTTCGGGCAATCAGCAAGCCGTAAAGATCACTTTTAACAACATCAGATTTTTACCAAAACTAGCTGGAATAATAGGCAAGAGTTTGGAAGCTGATTCGGCAAAATTTATGGCGTTGGTAACAGATAAAGCATTTCTGAAAACCATCAATAAAACACCCGAAACAGCAATCTCCATTTTTATTCCTAACACTTATCAACTATGGTGGAACACAAGTGCTAAAGGATTTATACAGAGGATGAACAAGGAATACCATAAATTTTGGACAAAAAAAAGAATAGAACAGGCTAAAAAGTTGGGATTAAGTCCTGAACAAGTATCTATCCTCGCCTCTATTGTGCAAGAAGAAACGAATAATCGGAATGAAATGCCAACAATCGCCGGAGTATATCTCAATCGGCTAAAGAAAGGAATGCTACTACAAGCCGACCCCACAGCACGCTTTGCTTATGGCGATTTTAGTATTAAAAGAGTCAATTATAATTATTTGAAAATTGATTCCCCATATAACACATACAAATATGCAGGTTTACCACCAGGGCCAATATGTATGCCTAATCCTCAAACCATCGATCAGGTATTGCATGCCAAAAAAACTGACTACTATTACTTCTGTGCCAAGCCGGATAAATCCGGAACTCATCTTTTTGCTAAAAATCTAAGACAACATAATAGAAATGCACGAAAATACCATCGCTATTTAAATAAATTGAGAATACGTCATTAATATTGTAACCAAAGACCTATCCCCTTCTAAAAACTGCCAATAGTCAGTGTCAATATGGCATTTTATATGGCATGGCATAGTAAATGCAGAAGGGAGTTCGTTAAAATGTAATTTATAAACATTAAATATTTTTAAAAATGACTTTACAAACAAATTTACAGCACCTTACTTCAGCCGCTGAAGTAGAAAAGACCATTAACGAGAATGAGAATGTAATGGTTTGCTGTGGTAGAATGGGGCCAATGTGTGTACCTGTATATGCCATAATGGAAGATTTAGAAAAAAGTGGTAAATACAATCATGTAGCTTTCCGCGATATGCTATTTGACCACCCTGAAGCAGCTATTATTCGCAATTTACCCGAGTGTAGGGGTTTTATGGGCTTACCATTTACTGTATATTATAAAAATGGAAAAGTAGTAAAAGCAACATCAAGTATTCAGAATTTAGATCAAATATTAGATATATTGGATGCTGAATTTGCCCAATAATAAACGATAATAACATTAATAAGGCTCAATGAGTAACATATTACTCATTGAGCCTTATTAATATAAAACATTGCCAAATGGAAAAAGAAATATATGATAGTATAATAATTGGAGCCGGACCAGCAGGACTAACCGCAGGAATATACCTTTCACGGGCAAAAATGCAGGTGTTATTACTTGATAGCGGAATGGCAGGTGGACAAATGGTCCTAACTCACGAAGTTGCTAATTATCCTGGTTTTGAGAGTATCAGCGGCTATATGCTTGCTATGAACATGAAGAAGCAAGCAGAGAAATTTGGCTGTGAAATAAAGACCAACATTTCAATTATAGAGTATATTATTGATGGCAAAATAAAGAAGATAAAACTTAAAGATGGTAAAGAACTGAAAGCACGTTCTATAATTATTGCCACCGGTGGTCGAAGCCGCAAGGTTGGAGCCGAAGGAGAAAATGATTTTGCCGGCAGAGGAATATCTTATTGTGCCACCTGCGATGGTGATTTCTTTCAGGATAGAGAAATCATTGTTATTGGCGGTGGTAATTCCGCATTAGAAGAAGCAGTATCTCTTACAACCTATGCAAGTAAGGTAACCATTGTACATCAGTTTGATCAATGGCAAGCTTTTGACAGCGCCATTGAAGAAATGGAGGCCAATCCTAAGATTGATTATATAATGGAATCAAAGGTGGTAGAATTTAAAGGAGGTCAAAGTTTAGAATCAGTTATCATAGAAAATCAGAAAACAAAGAAGCGCTATGAAAAGAAAATTGATGGTGTGTTTATTTTTATTGGTTATGTCCCCAATACTGAAGAATTTAAAGGCCTAATTAAATTAAACTCATACGGAGAGATAATTATTGACAAACAGTTTCAAACCAATTTACCCGGAGTATTTGCAGCCGGCGATAGTATTGAGAAACGATATCGCCAGATTACAACAGCAGTAGCTGACGGCACTAATGCCGCACTCAATGCATTGGAGTATTTAAACCAATAATGAGCGCAATCTTAAAAGGTAGATTGCTGTCAAAATCAAGACGGAAGAAATTCTTGGATAGGAATTAACTAATTATTAATGAGAATTCAAAAATTTCTGACAAGGCAGAATTTGACAATAAAGACCCTTTTTAGACAATACTCAATACTACTTTCAGTAATTAACAACAAATTTATACCAATAAAAAAGCCGAATCATTTAAAAATGATTCGGCTTTTTTTGCTTTATAGAAAGTTTAATTTCTTCTTCTTTCTTTAATTCTAGCTTTCTTACCTGTTAATCCTCTAAGATAGAAGATACGTGCTCTACGTACAAGACCCAATTTTTGAACCTCAACGGACTCAATAAATGGTGAAGAGAATGGGAAGATACGTTCCACACCAATACCATTACTCATCTTACGAACAGTAAAAGTTTCTCTGCTACCAGATCCACGGCGTTGAATAACAACTCCTTGAAAACTTTGAAGACGTTCTTTCTCTCCTTCTTTAATTTTGTATGTAATCTTAATAGTATCTCCTGCTTTGAAAACTGGAAACTCTTTGGTTTCAACGAATTCGTTCTCGACGAAATTAATGATATCTGCTTTACCCATTATTATCTATATTTTAAAAAATTCTTATCTCTAAAAAGGTTTGCAAATATACAGCATTTTTTTGTTTAACAACAAATAAAATCCTATTTTTTATTTAAACAACAATAGACTAATTATCAAGTAATTATATTCATGCCACAACTTTTTTATGGATAATTATCCCATTTCCAATTTTATCCTTACTCTATATGCATCATAAACTATACTTTAAGCGTAGTATAATCCCTTGCAGGATTGGGGTATAGCTTAAATTCACCATCTTGCATTACCAAAGTATTATTCGTATTTGGTTTTGCCATACGAGCTGAATTTTGACTTACATCATTTACTATTTCATTAAACACATAATCAGGATTATCGCGCTTTAACAATGCCAATGCCATTGGTGCTGTAACAATCCCCGATCTATGAAACGACCAATTATGCCAATAAGGAGAGCCAAACACATAAAAGTCGTACGATCTAGCTTCGGTTTCAGAGGAATTACAGAAGAACTTAAGCCCTACCTCAGCCATAGTTCCTTTACCGGAGTTAAAGCCCTGCGCTTGCTCACTTAAGAATAGGTTGTTTAGGGTGTTTTTATAAATTTGGTCATCTTCGGCACCCGTATTATGTACAATAATACCTCGTGCACCATTGGTAGCAGGCATCCCATAGGAGCTTGGGCGATAAATGGTATTTTCTTCCACGCGGAAGCCTTTGCCTCCGTTGAGGCAGATGCCGTAGAGGCGAGGTGGTACGAATTGTCCGGCTTGTGTGGGAGCTTGGTCGGGGACTAAAATACTATTTTGCAGTATTTCCAGATTTTTACTTCCCGAAGCAAAAATGGAATGATAGGTTCCGCTAAAAACATTTTCATTTATTTTTACCAAATCTTCGTTTATTCCATTGGTAATATTAACCCCATAATAAAGATTCTTGAATTTGTTTTTGGCAACTAATACAGGAGGTGTAATTTGTGAGTCGTAATAGGGCAAAATATCTAATGATGAATTATTTGCAGTAATAGCCGATCCTCTTTCTTGCACGGCAAGCGTCTTATCGGCATTTTCAAAAGCGTTTCCCTCTATTCGCAAACCTTTTCCATAAGCAAAAATACTGCCTAATTTGCGTCTGTTATTAATACTAGCATCAAATAACATATTGGCATCATTCTTAAATGTAGTATACTAAATATAACTACGTTGCGGAATAGCCTTATGAGTAACAGTACTCCATAATTCATAAGGTTGCATTACAATATCTTTCTGATTATTCAAAAAATGCGCTCCATTAATTTTAATAATTCCCCCACCATGATTATTTAGTAAAGCTCCGTTTCCATTATTCACAAAATACTCACCAACATATACGGCTACTTCGGCATTCTTGATTGTAGCACCGTTTTTCATCTCTAACACACCTTGTTTGGTTTCGTCTGATTGGACATAGCTATCATCACCTTGTACGAGGATACCTTTCCATAGGTTGTCACAACGATAGTATTTATCAAGTTGAATTATCGACTATAAGTTTACCTCCTTTTTTTAAGTGCGAAGGTTAAAAATCAAACTCTTTTGATTTTTCTAACATTGGATATAGCGCATTATATAAAACCAAATGTATTTGATTGTGCGGAGCTATTATCTGGCACACTAACATTATTATTTACGTACAATAAGGCTTACTATTACTTATCAAGCCATTAATTTTATTCCACAGCTGCGACTCCCTAGACTCGGGATATTTATGCAAAAAAAATTAAACTTCGTACAATCTTTTGGATTTGTTTACTTCCTGCGATAGTCAAAATAAAATAATAGCTCTACAAGTCATAGCTATGTGGGAGCATACCCATAAATATATAAAATAAAAAAAGAGGCTTAAAATAAGCCTCTTCCTTTATATTCTTTCTATATCTACGAATCTGTACTATTCAGACTCCGTTTTAACTGCTTTATCCGCTTGATGTTTTCTAATCTTAAGATACAGTTTACTATCGAGATAAACATGATCTCTGGCATCAACATCAATCACTTTTGAAGCTTTTGGAATTTCAACTTTCACTTCTTCCACATGCTCATCAGCACCATAAATAAGTTCTTGTACATAATACGTACCAATACCAGCAAGATATCCAATTAGAGCTAACAAAGAGATTTTTTTCATATACCAGATAAAATCGATTTTTTCCATACCCATGGCAGCAACACCGGCTGCAGAACCAATGATAAGAATACTACCACCGGTACCGGCTGTATATGCCAGCAATTCCCAGAAAACACCATCTGTAGCAAAAGTACCGGCATGAGCAATCTCATACATTCCCATTGTACCGGCAACTAAAGGCACGTTGTCAACAACTGATGACAACAAACCAATTGCAGAATCAATTACAAATATATTTTGATGAGTAACTCTATCCAACCATTGAGACATTAAGTGTAAATGACCTGCTGATTGCAAAGCTGCAACACCGGATAATATTCCTAAGAAGAACATCACTGTAGGAATATCTACTTTTTTTAATATGTTAGAAACCATTAGATGATTTTTAGCCTCTTCATCTCTTTTTCTATTTCTGAATTCACTTAACATCCAAATAACACTTAATCCAAACAGCATTCCCAACCATGGTGGAAGGTGAGTAATTGTTTTGAAAACAGGAACAAATAATAATGCACCTACACCAACAATTAAAAATAGTAACTGCTCTTTAGGAGTTGTAAAGGTTTTTGCTGCTCCCGAATTATCTGGTGTAGTAACATTACCTTTCATTGTTAACGAAACGATAGCCAAAGGAATTACCATTGAAATTAAACTGGGGAAGAACACCATTTTAATAACATTAGCTGCAGTGATTTGATCTCCAATCCAAAGCATAATGGTAGTTACGTCACCGATAGGAGACCATGCACCACCGGCATTTGCAGCAATTACAATAATACTGGCAAAGAACCATCGGGTACTCTTATCATCGACTAACTTACGTAAAAGGGTAATCATTACAATAGTAGTTGTAAGGTTGTCCAATGCTGCTGACATAAAGTAAGTTAAGAAACCTAATATCCAAAGTAGTTTAACCTTACTTGTGGTGGAAATTTTATCGGTAATAAGTTTAAAACCTTGGTGATGATCTACTGTTTCCACAATAGTCATAGCTCCCAATAAGAAGAATAAAATTTGCGAGATTTCGTTGAGATGATCTCCCAATTCATCTTTTACAAAATGATGAGCAACTTCCTGAAGATGCTCAGGACTAAGATGATACCCATTCATCAATACATTCCAGGTTTGGCTATGGCCAAGGGAAAGAATATCCACGCTACTCATAGCATAAATCGACCAAGTAAGTGCACCTAACATCAGTGCAGAAGCTGCTTTATCGAGCTTCATAGGATGTTCCATGGCTATAAGGGTATAACCAAGAACAAAGACAACTACCATTAATATAAACATTTATCTTCTGTTTTAAAAGTTAATAATGGCCGCAAATGTAAGAAAGTTAAGCTAACTATAGACAATAATATTTAACAAATATTAGCAATTGACGAATCTCATTTTCTATACTGATTTGGCTATTTGTTTTTTATTCTCACAGGTTAGTATTTTACTATCGAGCAGAGACAACTAGCCATCCTTACTCCTTCTATAATCTACTAAAATATAACATACTAAAATTATACAGCTAAAAGATAACTGTACAATTTCTAAACTTAAGGAATTGGAAGAAGGAAAGATTTCTTGCGAATACTAAATATATTTTATTACGTTTGTCTTTTATTGATTAATTCATATTAGCAGAGTGAAAAGAATAATTATTTCGGTAAGTAATGATTTATATAGCGACCAACGAGTACGGAAGGTCTGCCAAAGCCTTTCTGACATCGGCTATGATATTCAACTTCTAGGAAGAAAGCTCAGCGACTCCAAAGAAATTACAGACAGAGCTTATGGTATCAAGCGCTTTCGTTTAGTCAATACAAAAGGGCCTTTATTTTATGCCGAATTAAATTTTAGGCTATTGGTTTATTTACTTGGACACAAAGCAGATGTGCTGTTAGCCAATGATTTGGACACCCTTTTGCCCAATTATATTGTATCTAAGCTCAAAGGAATTCCTTTGGTTTACGACTCACATGAATATTTTACAGAAGTACCCGAACTAAAGGGACGATTTGCAAAAAAAATATGGGAGAAAATTGAAGCTCATCTATTTCCTAAACTGAAAAATGTCTTTACCGTTAATAAATCCATTGCTGATATATATTCTCAAAAGTACTCTGTTAAAATAAATATTCTCAAAAATCTTCCCAACAAATCAGATAATTTTATTCCGGAAGAATTAAGTTCTTTAGAGCTACCAACTAATAAAAATTATATACTACTACAGGGAGCCGGTATTAATATCGACCGAGGAGCCGAAGAAATAGTTGAAGCTATGGAATATGTTAAGGAGGCAGCCCTGCTAATAATAGGAAGTGGCGATGTTTTACCAAAATTAAAAATAATGGTAAAAGAAAAACAGCTGGAAGAGGCTGTTTTCTTTATTGAGAAACAAAGTCCAACTCGTTTAAAATCATATACTTATTATGCTCAAATTGGCCTTAGTATGGATAAAGATACTAACCTTAATTATCGCTATAGTTTACCCAACAAAATATTTGATTATATTCAAGGTGGCGTACCCATCCTAGTATCTAATTTACCGGAAGTACGGCGAGTAGTAGAAGAATTCGATATTGGATTAATCTGTCCAGATCACAATCCCATTACCATTGCCAATTACATCAATCAGATGCTTGATGATAATTTTAAGAACTCGCATCGAACTCAATTACAAAAAGCAGCTCAACAATTGAATTGGGAAAATCAAGAAACTATATTGAGAACTGTATATACAAGCTTTCTATGAATCCACATATCCATATTATTTCATTCGATGTTCCTTATCCCGCTGATTATGGTGGTGTTATTGATGTATATTATAAAATAAAATCCTTATTCAATGCCGGAATTAATATTCACCTCCATTGTTTTTCTTATGGAAGAGAAAAAGCTATGATATTAGAAAAATATTGCGTTTCGGTGAATTATTATCCTCGTAAGCTGGGCATTATTCAAAATATTAGCACTACACCTTATATTATTAAGAGTAGAATCTCGCAAAAACTTATTGATAATTTGAATAAAGACTCCCATCCTATTCTATGTGAAGGAATGCATAGTTGTGGAATAATATTGGAAGAACGCATTAAGAATCGACTCCTAATCTATAGGGCCTCCAATGTGGAACATCACTATTATCTTGGGCTTGCCAAGAATGAACAAAACCCATTTAAACGATTATACTTTTACATCGAGGCGGCCAAGTTAAAGAAATGGGAACACTTTTTGGCTAAAGCAGATCTATTTTTAAGCGTAAGCACAAAAGAAGAAGAATATTACAAAAATAATTTTCCCGATAACAGAATAGAAAATATATACCCCTACTTTGAACAAGACAATGACACTATTCCTTTATTCAACGAAGGAAATAATTTCCTCCTTTTTCATGGCAACCTCAGTGTTCAAGAAAATGAAGAAACAGCACTTTACATTATTGAAAATATTGCTCCAAAGGTAAACTATCAAATAATATTAGCCGGAAAAAGTCCCCATCAACGCTTATATAACAATAGCAAATACACTGATAACGTTATAATTGAAGCAGATCCTAACGAGCAGAAGATGCATACATTAATTCGTTCTGCTCATATAAATTTATTACTTACCAATCAAAAAACAGGATTAAAATTAAAGCTATTAAATTCATTATATAAAGGGAAACACTGTTTGGTTAATGAAAATATGCTTACGGGAACAAAGCTCCATAGCTGCGTAACCATTGGCAATACTACACAAGTATTAATAGACCAAATCAACAAGCTAATGGTATTGGATTTTAAGGAAAAGGATTATTGGAAACGCAGAAAGTTAATTCCGCAGGAGTTTGACAATAAGTATAAAAGCCGAAAGCTTATTGATTTGATATTTACCAATCATTTAACCAACAAAGAATAATTATGGTTATCTAAAATCTATCTTTTAAGCTACTACATCAGTATCTTTATCTTCGGTAACGAATGAATCTTCAAAACGAATAATTCGTCCCGGGAAATCTGTAAATAACGAATAATCATGAGTAGCCATAATCACTGCTCTACCCGAATGGGCAATATCCTGCAATAGCTGCATAATTCCTTTTGAGGTTTCGGGATCAAGATTTCCAGTGGGTTCATCTGCTAAGATAAGGTCAGGCTCATTAATTAAAGCCCTAGCTATCACCACCCTCTGCTGCTCTCCTCCTGATAGTTGATGTGGCATTTTATGTCCTTTGGTCTCCATGGAAACCTTTTTAAGAACCTCCTCCAATCGTTGCTCCATTTTCCTTTTATCTTTCCACTCGGTAGCTTTCATTACAAACAGGAGGTTGTCACGCACCGACCTATCCATTAACAACTGGAAATCCTGAAAAACTATCCCTAACTTTCGCCTTAACAAAGGAATATTTTTAGTTTTTATTTTCGCCAAGTCAAAACCTACAACATTAGCAATTCCTTTTTGCAATGGAAGATCCGCATAAAGCAATTTCATCAAGCTGCTTTTTCCTGTCCCTGTACGCCCTACAAAATAAACGAACTCTCCTTTATTAACTTCTAAATTAACATTAGTCAGTACCAGCAAGTCGCGCTGATATACCGATACATCTTTTAACTCTACTAAGTTATCCATAATTAATAATCTCCTTTTTTTATGAATTTCATCTCCCCAAACTTAAGCTCTTTAAGAATATCGTGAATCATAGTATAATAGCTTCTCATATTAGATTTTTCCAAGCCTTGCTCCAACCTATCCTCCCGAAAGTATCCTTTTAGGGTAAAATCATCATTCCTCAATTGTATATAATCAGGTATTTTACCACTCCCCTTTATCCTCATAATGTACATAAATATCTCAATTTAGTTTGGAGCACGAAGGTATACTTTTTTTAAATAATCCGGAAAAATAAATTAATTTCATCTATTTTAAATTAGTAATGTCCAATAAAAATTTTCATAAAACCATCGACAATCAATTATTTGCCCCTTAAATTTAGGCATTTAAGTATTTCAATATTTTTATTGTCATTTCAATATTTTTTTATATTTTTGCACCAGACAGAATTCGACTGATTATTAAAGGAT
>WGCS01000263.1 GCA_015493685.1 Bacteroidales bacterium | reverse complement strand
GAAATAATGTTTGTCAGTCACACATATCAGGTCACTAATTAATAAATGCTTAAAAGCCTTCATCCTTTGGAGGTTTTTTTTTATGTATAAATTTTCCTTTTTGAATATACATAAATCCTATCTATCAGTATGATAGTGATTTTGTATTTGAATTCATCTACTTTATAAATTTAGTCCTTTTTTGCTATATATGAGTCGTCTGATAATAAAAATTGGACTAGACAAATTTTAAGAATAAAAAAAAGTGTGACCATTTTTATGGATCACACTTTTCTTCTCATAGAATATTTGGTGTATTAGCTATTCTGCTATTGTAGATACAGCTTGACTATTTTAATGGTTTTACAGTAAATTGGACAGCTGATTGCATCTCTACAGCTAGTTTTGTTACCGGTACAGGACTAATAATAGAGCCATACAAGCGATAATAAAAAGTAGATTGCTCAATATATTTATCTAGCGGAATATTTTCCATCTTAAAAGTTATTGTGGAGTCACCGGGTTTAATATTACTTGCTGAAGCAATTAATTCGGCATTGTCAAATTGGTCATTAGTACTAAGTTTGACAGATAAATGGCTAGCGAATCCAAATTGCCTGGTGGCACTGGGATTAACAATACTGAGCAAGATTTTCTTAAATTTACTATTGCTTATTTTTGCGGCACTTATATCGTTGGCTGCCAATATGCTATCTAAATTAATATAAAAGCTGGACTCATAGAGTAGAATGTCGCCTTTGGCAGAGGCAGAGGCAGAGTCGATTTCAAATTTTTGTGTTGGCAAGGGCTTATTCACGTCAAAGGCTACTAAATCTTTAATCTTATTGCAGGATTGAAATAATAAAGAAGTAGAAAAAAACAGTACAATTGCTCCAACAATGACAGTTCGTTTTTTCATGTTATAACTATTTAATTTTATAATAAATACATTCACTATAATGCAAAAATAACTAAAATAAAATGATGGTATATGCGTATTTCACCCGATTTTCAACTTTGTAAAGTTTATTAGTAGCAAGGTGAAAATAATAAAAGGGTATATGTATTTGCCTATTAGGCGATTATAGTTTAAATAAAAAAGATTTTCCTTCTTTAATATCTATTTTATAATCTCTAATGGTTTTGCTACTAAGTATTTGTTTAAATCCTTCGCGTAGAGGTTTATAATCTTTATGAATAGGACAGGGATGTTCTTCATCACATTGGTTTATTCCAATGCCGCAATTATAGAACGCATCTAATCCATCAATGGCTTCTATAATTGATATAACAGGAAGGTCCAATGATGATTCTTTTAAAAAAAAACCACCATTGGGCCCTTTTGCTGAGTTTAAGATATCTTTTTTGACAAGTTTCTGCAAAATCTTTCCTAAGAAATGTTCCGGAATATCCAGGTCAGAAGCAATAGTTGTTACTCTAAAACGCTGTTCTTCTTGCTGTTTAATGGCTAAATAGAGCACCGATTGCAAACCATACTTTGCTGACCTTGATAGTAACATCGCTAGCTATTTTAAAAGCCTCCGTCTAGGGCTGCTTTACCGTCTTCGGTAATTAATTCTGGGGTCCATGCTGGTTCCCATACCAAATCTACATCCACATAGAAGCCGGGGTACATATTGCTTACCACTGTTTGTACTTGTTGAAGAATAGCATCTCCTACGGGACATCCTCTAGCCGATAAGGTCATTTTGATATCAATTCGTCGGTCTGTTTCATTATAACTTACTTCGTAAATTAATCCAAGATCTACAATATTTACCCCTACTTCAGGGTCGGGAATTGTTTTTATTATCTCAAGAATTTCTTTCTCTTGTTCACTTAAGTTATTTATTGTTGCCATAATAGTTGTTGTTTTATAAGTTGATTAGTTTGCTTTAGTTTTAGGAATTGGCTTCGGTTTTGGAAATACTAAAGGTTCAAGTTTTTCCTTGTGTGCCAATACTTTTATCGTGTTATAGGTGTATAGTAGTGCCGTTATAAGCATTAATATAGCAGCAATTTTTATTAGTAATACTGATGAAAATAGTAGCCCAGCCAATAATATTACAAAGGCAGTTACAAACGATTGATAATGCAAATCGGCTACTTTTTGAGAGTGCATATCAGCGGGTAATGGTGTTTTGAATTTGCCTACTTTATCCTGGTATAACTTTAGCCATATAATAAAAGGAAGGGTTTTGTACATCTGCCCTAGTATTAGTGAAGTGATAAAGCCAAAGAATAAAGAAATACCATAAATAACCATAGCTTTATGCATTACTACATTGCCAAAAGTGTCTCCAAAAGCGGCAATAAAGGCTGCCGTTAAAGTGATAAAAAGAAGTACAAAGGCAAGTACCGAATGCTTCATCCCTATATCAAGTTTTCGCCTCAATCGTTTCTTATAGGCATCGTAGTTATACTTAATAAATAAGATAAAACCTACAATAATTGTCGTGGCCGCAGCTACTATAATATAGGTGTTAGCCTTTAGGTAAAATGAAACTAATAGAAATAGTAAGCCGCCATTAATAAACCAGTAGGCAGCAGTAAGGTATTTCCTGTTTAGCTGATGCGAAATAAAAAACATAGGCATTAACACACTTGCTACTCCTACTATCAATGTCATAAACCAACCGATAATTCCAAGGTGAATATGGATCTGTAATGAATTATGACTAAGTATATTTGGGTGTATAATCATTAATAGTCCATAGCTTACTGCTATTAAAAGCCAAAAACCGGAAGTAACTATAAAGCGGTTTTCAATACTTTTAATGTCTGACTTTCTTGCTGATAATGAGGTGTTTATTACAAATAATAAAACGGAAAGTACAACCAGTGTTCCTCCTGTCATCATCATTATTGTAGCACCAATAAATGATGTCCAGAAGCTTATGGCCATTAGTGGTGTTCCTATCCCTAATAATATAAAACTTGCCATGGCTAACTTTTCGCTATAAAGTTTTATTTCCATAACGACTGGTATTAGTTGGTATAAAGCACCAAATATCATCATGCTTGCCCATCCTAATACCAATACATGAACCATGCTTAAAATTTTAGGGCTCAATGTTGTTGAAATAAGGTCATTGGCCGAGAAGTACAATAATATACTTGCAGCAATAAACGCAAATGCCGCATAAGCATAGTGTGGAAGTACTACCTTTGGTGAGGGGGCGTTTTTTGTACTTAAACCCGCTTGCATCCTTGCCATTATTTCCTGTAGATTATAAGTTTAATATTATCCTCATCAACATCTTTCGACTTATAATCGAACTCACGCTGTTTAAGTTCTGGCAATAAATATTGAGGGAGTTTTTTATGGTGTACATACAAGGCATGTTCATGATCAAGAGATTCTACCGCCTCTAATATGGTTACCATGGGCATAGGCATCTCTAGGTCTCTAACATCAAGTTCTATAAATTTTCCTTTAAATTTCTTTTCAACATCGTCATAGCTTAAATCTTCCATATCTGTGATGGATGATTTTGCCTTTTCTGTTGCTTTTTCTTCCGACTTATTTAAGTAGGTGTAAACTATTCCTTCTTCTGGTCGTTCTGATTCATAATCATATCCTCGCGATTTTAGAATATTCAATAATGGAATAGGCTCAAAAGTATTAATTACCTTAAGTGTTTCTTCCGGTTTGAGGGTTTTTAGCGCTTCCATTATTACATTAAAAGGGTCTGTGCCTCCTTCTAGTATTGGACGTACATCCAAATCTACAATAGTTGTTTTTTTCATAGTTATCTTATTTTCTTTTTTGTTCTTGCTTTGTTCTTGATTTTCATATTCCACTTCAAAACCTATTTCTTCCAAGGCTTTTAGTAATTTGTTGACAGTGGTATTTCCTACCTGCGCGGCTGCGGCAATGGTTATCCGTGGCGCTAGCATCTTTCGCAAAAAAGGATTGCGTAACTTTGTCAGGTGTCTATTAACACTGGCTATGGCCTCCACTGCCTCCATGTTTTCCCTCAATATTGAGGATATCTTTGTGTTCTTATCAACTCTCATTGGTCTATACTTATTTTAGACCGCAAAAGTATTAAAAACTTGTTTAAGATATTCAGACCTTTATATCTTTTTTTGCTTAAGTGCCTAATTTATAATATAAAACAGGCTAATTTGTTGATAGTCTTTTTGTTATTTGTATTCGTTCTAAATAATATAGGGCTTTAGATTTTTTAGAGCAAGGCTTTTAGTAAATAAGTATATCGGGATGATGGAGCCTTAGGTGGGAATTGATGATATTTTGGGTGTCTTTATTATTGGATTTTCGATTTATTGATTGATGAAGTATTGCTCTGTCGTTGATATCGTTTTCATCGATAATGCCAAAACCTTGATAAATGCCATTTTCTATTTTGATAATATTCTTTTGGCCTATTTCTGGCCCTTTTTCCAATATGAAGAAGTTGTTATGTTGAAATTGGAGCTGTTTTAATGAATGTTGAAATCGAAGGTTATATTCTTCAGGATTTTCTTTTTCTATGCATGCTCCCTTACACTTATTGATTTGATAATTAAAACAAGCTCCTTTGTGGGTATATAAACCGTTCTTTGCTTGGCAGAGTTCATAATCTTCAGTTAATTTAAATAAAAATTCTTTGGCAGTTTTTAAACTTTTAAAACTTGTAATGGCTTGCTTGTTTGTATTTGTTCGTGCTATGCTAAAGCAATAGTAGCCTCCATTGTCAATTGTTTGAAATAGGCCATAGAGATATATGCTTCTTCGTTGTGCCCGATTAAATAGAGGTTTTATATTCTTAATTTCATCCGATTCTAATAGTAATGCGGTCAGCTCGCCTCCAGTTACAATATACTTTATATCAGCTATTTGATTTATCATCTCAATGGATTTCCTCGTGCTGTAATTGTTGAGATGTTGCAGTATGCGCTGATGAATATCAATACTTTTGCCTACGTAAATAATTTCTTTCTTGTTATTCAAAAAATAGTAAACGCCGGTTTCGTGAGTGAGGGCTTGTATTTTCGCTTTTGACAGTGCCGATGGCAATTTAATGGCTTCGTCTCCTCCTATGCCGGGCTCAATTGATAATAGAAGTTCAAATAGGGAGGCTGTTGCCAGAGCATCACCCATAGCTCGATGCTGGTTGTGGTGACTAATAGATAAATTGGCACTTAGTTTTGATAAACTGTATGATGCTTGTCCGGGGATTAGTTTTCTGCTGGTTTTTACGGTACATAGTGTTTTCCTTTTGTATTCGTAATCATATTCTTTAAATTCCTTTTGCAAAAATTTATAGTCAAAGCGGACATTGTGACCCACAATAATCTTCCCTTCGGTAAGCTGAATAATCTTTTTGGCAATTTCGTAAAATTTTGGAGCGGACTTTACCATAGTATTTTGAATGCCCGTAAGTTGACTTATCCTGTAAGGAATTTGCATTTCCGGATTGACTAAAGTTTCATAACTGTCATATATTTTTTTACCATCGTATAGTAATATAGCTATTTCTGTAATTTTATCTTTACCCGAATTCAATCCGGTGGTTTCTACATCTATGATGGCAAACATAATTGCTTTATTAGGGAGTAATTAGTATTTAGTTTGGTTGTTAATTTACAATTTCGGACGATGTTGCAAAAGTATAGACCTTGCTTATGGTTTGATGCTATGTCCATACTATTGCTTGCAGAGATAGTAATAGTAAGCTATGATTGTGAATTATTTAGTATGACAAGTTCTAATTAAAGTCTAGCCGGGTTTGTATTGCTTTTATTTCTTTGCG
Organism: Bacteroidales bacterium; assembly: GCA_015493685.1. GTDB lineage: Bacteria > Bacteroidota > Bacteroidia > Bacteroidales > UBA1556 > UBA6267. The sequence goes on along the minus strand of WGCS01000263.1, from coordinate 878 downwards.
TAACTGATTCATGCTTTTCACCAATTCGTCTTTGGGCTGGTTGGCTTCGGGTATCTCATTGCTGATAAAATTGACAAAACTCCAAATTTCTTTTACTTTACTAATATCTATCTCATAGGCTTCGTAAAGAGGATTGAGGGAAATTAGTTTTAGTGCAGCTTTATCCTGGATGTGATTTTCTACAATTTTAAATACAATACCATCTTCTATGGTAAGTACAATATAGGGCTTCCCATTTTTTATCTGCTTCCAATTTTGTACGTATTCTCCCGTGATATAAGATCCATCAGGAATTGGTAGCATCGAATCTCCGGTAATCTGAAAAGAGCGGTATTTTTTCTCTTTGCTCAAAAAAGGAAGCCTAAAAGTAGGAAGTACTTTGATGTACTCCGGATCGGAGAAACCACTTGTATAACCTGCCTTTGCTTTCTCTGGGACTAGCTCGATGTTTTCTTCATTATCGGGACCCACCGTAGAGGCAAGTACACGAATTTTACTGCCTTTGAAATAGACATCGTAACCTCGTTCTAGTTGTGATATCTGACTCTCAGGCAGTGTTGATAAATCAACTTTTATTAGTGTGTCAATAGCAATATTGAAATAGTCGGAAAAAGCACTTAATACTTCTATGCTCGGTTTGGCTACTTCGTTTTCATATCCGCTTAATGTGGATCGATACATTCCCAAAATAGTGGCAATTTCATCTTGTGTTCTTCCCTTTCGTTTTCGTAATAACTTGATGTTTCCGCTGAAATAGGCTTGCATGACTTTCTGTTTTTCGTAAATAAAGTGTAAAAGTAATACTTTTATGATTATATATTAAGCTTAATTTAGATTATTATTTAATCTAATACGATTAAGGGTATCTTGCTTTATAG
>WGCS01000262.1 GCA_015493685.1 Bacteroidales bacterium | reverse complement strand
GTATTGCTATAATAAATTAATCCAATGGGGAAGATACCAATGGTAAAAATCTCAAAAATGTTTGCCTTAAGTACGAATAGTTTTCCTCTATAATAGGAGTAAATAATGGAATATAAGGCGATGGCTGAGATATAAACAAATATCCACTGGTTAATGGCAATTGTCGTAGTCATACTATTGCCCCACAGTAGGTTGGTAAAGAATTTAGGAAAACTAAATACCAATATAATACCAATTATTGGAATTAGCTGTGTGATAATAATGGAACTGGCCAAGAGCTTTTTAGTATCGAAATGAGGGTCGTCAATTTGTTTTTTTGCGACATATTTGGGTAAGGCTACGCCAAAACCAAAAAAAGATAGAGGAATGGCAAAAGCAATAATCCTTTTGGCATAGGAATACAAATAAAATTCATCGGTGGTAAAATGATGAGCAATTAGTTTGAAAATATAAAAATTTACCAACGCTAGGATAACCGAAATTCCTAATGTTATGGCATAATCATTAATAAAATCCTTATCCAGCTTTAGTTTCCACATCCATAATTAATTTGCAACAAAACTAAAAAAAATTATGCTTCTTAATATCGGAAGTTTCAAGGAGTGTAAAAAGTGTTTAACAAGATGATACTATATGGCCAGTAATTTACCGAAGACCTTGTTTGTTTTTGATTGTATGCTCATATTTTTTAATAATGTGGTAATACCAATAAAGTAAAAACAAATAGGAAAAAGGAAGGATATATCCCATAAATTTGAATACAGTTTCTGCTTCTGCATAAAGGTATGAAAAACCAAAGAAAAGGCTAATTAATAATAAGTTATTAGCAATGCCAATCCACATATTTAACTTTACATATCCTAATGAAAGTGGGGTTTGTGAAACGGGAGAGCTCAGGGTAGAAACAAATAACCAGGGGCTTAGATACTGAGCGTAAGTACCGGCAATATACCATCTTGGGCCAAAGATAAAAGCGAAAATATCGGGTCCCCAAAAAAGAATGATAATGAAAAAAGGAAGGGCGAGCAATCCCACATGGAATAGGGTTTTTTTGAAGAGTGGAAGAATAGTTTTCTTGCTCACTACAGAGTCTGATATCTGCTGAAAATATACCTGCCCCAAACTGGAGGATAAGATTCCTAGTGGTGCTTTTAAAACCCTAAGCATAAAGCCATAAGACCCCAAAACAGCCTCCGAAAAGAAATATGTAATTAATAAAGGAAGGCCCGTTATGGAAATCATGTCCACCATGCGATGAGGGAAATTATATTTTGGATATTCCGAGTATGTGATTGCATTTCTTTTAAGCTGTTGCCACGAAAAGAAAGGAAAAAGCCTTTTTGTTTGTCGAACAAATTTGGGAAATAAAATCCCTGATGCTAGCAATTGTCCTGCCAGGCTACCCGGGATAAGCCCTCCCGATGTTTTTCCCATAAAACCATCAATAATATTTACTGTCGCCGATCCGCCGGATTGAGTTATCATCATTGTGGAGATTGTTTTATAATGCTTTCGCCTATTGAACCATACACTTAATATCTGTATGCTGCTAATGAGAAATACACTGGTTCCCAAATAGATAAGCCATGGACGTATATTGGGTGACGATAGTAATTCGCTGAGGCTGATGGGATAAATTAAGGTAATAATAAATAGTATTGAAGAACTAATAAAGCTAATTGCCAGAGCGAGTAAAACCAGATGAAAGGCGTCGTTATTTTTTTTGGGAATCATAATGGCGACTTCGTAACGTAATGTGGCCGGAACTGCCAAAAAGGAAACCAAACTTGAAAATAATATAAATACACCAAACTCTTCGGAAGTATATAAGCGGCCTAATATCAATGAAGCAAGAAGCGGAATGAGCTGTGAAAGGCCAGAACCAAACATTAGAATAAATACATTCTTTAGATAATTGTTCTGTTCGAGATAATGCTGTATGAATTTTATGATGTTAGTCAAAAAGTGGATAATTTAAAATGAGATAAAGACCTTTGTGTACCTATTTATTAATGGCAAAAGTAAGATAAAATTGTTTGAAGTAAAAAACACCTCTGCTTCCGAACTTGACATTTTATAATAATTGGCTGGTTTAGATAGATCTATTATGTTATAAACGGTTGAATAGTAGTATTTCGTATTGGTAGAAAGCATAGGCCTTTTTTAGGGAATTATAATTTTATTTATTGAATAAACTTTTACCCTGGAATTGCTTTCATTGAGATATTCTTTTTGTAAAAAGGTATAATTCAGCAGGGTGTAATATTATGAAGAAGAGCTTTGTCGGCAGTTAATTTGCAAACTATCGATAGTTAATTCGATACTTTATTTTTTTATCTAAGAATAAGCGTTTACCTTTGTGCTTCACCAAATTAAAAAGATAAGCTTATGAAACGAACAATAAACACAAAAAAAGCTCCTGCAGCAATTGGTCCTTACAGTCAGGCAATAGAAGTAGATGGAACCTTATATATTTCCGGCCAGGTGCCCATTGATCCGGCCACTTCTAAAATAGTAGAAGGAGGTATAAAAGAGCAAACGGAGCAAGTGATGAAGAATATAGAGGCTATTCTTGATGAGGCGGGATATGATTTCTCTAATGTGGTAAAATCTACTTGTCTTTTGAGTGATATGTCCAACTTCGGCGGCATGAACGAAGTTTATGGTGCTCGTTATAAGCAAAATCCCCCTGCCAGAGCTGCTTTTGCTGTTAAAGAACTCCCCTTAAATGTATTGGTGGAGATTGAAACGATAGCCTGTTTATAGCGATTAGTTATAGGCAACTAAAACAGAGGAAAGAAGGTTAGATAAACTATGATAAGACAATTAAAAAATATACCAACAGAAACTGAAAATCAAGAGTTGGAAAAACTATTTCTTGCCATTTATTTTAATGATCTTGACAAAGTAATTGAATTTAAAAATCAAACCCCTTTAATTTATGTGAAAAAGAATAATTTTTTGATAGATAAGAACCTAACTTTTGACTTGACAAATTTAACATTGTTAAACCAT